>CANFQF010000014.1 GCA_947449025.1 Comamonadaceae bacterium | reverse complement strand
CACTGCGGTGGGCGACGACGACCAGTCGATCTACGGCTGGCGCGGCGCCACGCTGGACAACCTGCGCCGTCTGCCACAGGACTACCCCACGCTCAAGGTAGTGAAGCTCGAGCAAAATTACCGCTCGACCAGCGCCATCCTGCGCGCCGCCAACAACGTCATCCAGTCGAACCCGAAGCTGTTTCCCAAGACCCTGTTCTCCGAGCTGGGCGAGGGCGAGCCGGTGCGGGTGGTCGACTGCGACAACGAGGAGCACGAGGCCGAGCGCACGGTGGCTCGATTTCAGTCGATCCGCGCCAACAGCGCGAGCAAGGACTGGAAGGATTTCGCGGTGCTCTATCGCGCCAACCACCAGGCCCGCGTGTTCGAGCAGGCCCTGCGCAAGGCGCAAATTCCCTACAAGGTCTCGGGCGGCCAGAGCTTTTTCGACCGCGCCGAAATCCGCGACCTGTGTGCCTGGCTGCGGCTGTGGGTGAACAACGACGACGACCCCGCCTTCCTGCGGGCCGTCACCACCCCCAAGCGAGGCATCGGCCACCAGACCCTGGGCACCCTGGGCGAGTACGCCAGCCGCTTCAAGCTTTCGCTCTTTGAGGCCTTGTTCTCCAACTCCCTCGGCTCGGTGCTCAGCGGCCGTGCGCTTGGCAGCCTGCACGAATTCGGCCGCTATGTGAACGACCTCGAGTACCGCGCCCGGCATACCCTGGGCGCCGAGGATGCGCGGACCTTCTTAGCCGACTGGCTCAAGGACATCGGCTACGAGAAACACCTGTACGACAGCGAGGACAGCGAAAAGCTCGCCGCCTCGCGTTGGACTCATGTGCTGGAGTTTTGCGACTGGATGGCTGGCCGCTGCGGCGGCGAGATCGACGACGCCGCTGGCGTGGCCATCATGGGCGAGAAAAAGAACCTGCTGGAAGTGGCGCAGACCATCTCGCTGCTGTCTACGCTCAGCGAGCGCGAGAAGGACCAGAACGTCGTCACCCTCTCGACACTGCACGCCTCCAAGGGCCTGGAATGGCCCCATGTGGTGCTGGCTGGATGCAACGAGGGCTTGCTGCCCTTCAAGCTAGACGATGACAACGGCACCAAGGGCGAGGCCAACGAAGGCATCCTGCAACGACTGCAAGAGGAACGCCGGCTCATGTATGTGGGCATTACGCGCGCCCAGCGCTCCCTCGCAGTGAGCTGGGTCAAACGTCGCAAGAAGGGGCGTGAAACAGTGGCCGGCGTTCCGAGCCGGTTCATCGCCGAGATGGCCCTGGATAAGACCACGGTCAAGGAAGACCCGCGCGAAAAACTGCGGGCGCTGCGGGCGGAGTTCGCCGCGCGCAAGGCCCAGGCGGACGCCTCGACCTCCTGAGCCCGCGTCAGGTAACGGCTTGCATGACCTGCGCGGGGCCGGTTAGCTTCGGGCGCGATGGTTTTGCGCAGACCGCGCAAAACCCGTCCTCCTGAACCGCACCATGAATTCCACACAGCGATCCATCTTTACATTCGAACGCTTCACCCACACGCCCACCAGCCAGTCCGCCGGGGGCTCCTTCAGTTTCGCAGGTTTGCCGGAATCGAGCACAGCGTACCCGCGCGCGGCCGTCGCTGCGCCGCCAGCGGCCCAGGACTGGAATCCAGTGGGTCCAGCCGCACAGCCCGTCCCGCTGCGTGAGCGGGCCTGCCGCTCACTCAAGGACACCGCGGTCTTCGCGGCAGCGCTAGTGGGGGGCGGCCTCGCGGGCTGGGCCACCTACGCCGTGACGGTCCAGGCCGGCGGATCAGACCATACCGCCTTGGCCGTGGGCGCCGTCCTTGGCTGCGTCACCTCCAGTTGCCTGCGCGCCGGCATCGATTTCTGTCGAGAGCAGCGCCAGCTCCAACGGGTGGCCGCAGCGCCGCGAGTCCTGGTGCCAGATCAGCTCGCCTGAACGCCCCTCCTCAAAGGGACAGGTCGTAGTCGATCGTGATCGGCGCGTGGTCCGAGAACTTCTCGTCCTTGTCAATATGCTCCGACCTGGCCAGCGCCGCGATCGCTGGCGTGGCCAGGTGGTAGTCCAGGCGCCAGCCCACGTTCTTCGCATAAGCCTGGCCACGGTTGCTCCACCACGTGTAGCAGGCGTCGGTGGTGTCGGGCTGCAGCTGGCGGTAGACGTCCACCAAGCCAGTGTCCGAGAGCAGCGACGTCATCCAGAATCGCTCCTCTGGCAGGAAGCCACTGTTCTTGAGGTTGCCCTTCCAGTTCTTCAAATCTTTTTCCTGGTGCGCGATGTTGATGTCGCCGCACAGAACGAATTCGCGCTTTTTCTTCAAGGCCGCCAGGTGCGGCTCGAAGCCGGCAAGGAAGCGAAACTTCGCCGCCTGCCGCTCCTCGCCCGAGGAGCCAGAGGGGAAGTAGCTGCTGATGATGGAGAGCTTGCGCTTCGGGGTGTCAAAGCGCAGCTCCACGTAGCGGCCCTCAGCGTCGAACTCGCCACCGTCCCAGCCCACGATGACATCGCTGGGGGTGTGCCGTGTGTAGACCGCCACGCCCGAATAGCCCTTTTTCTCGGCGAACTGGAAGTGGCCCTGCATGCCGGCCAGCACCTCGAAGCGCCCGGCCACGTCGGCCGCCTGGGCCTTGACCTCCTGCACGCAAATACAATCCGGGGCAGTCTTCTCCAGCCAGGCTTCGACGCCCTTGGTGGCGGCCGAACGAATACCGTTGAGGTTGAGGCTGGTGAGTTTGAACAAGGATTTCCCCATGGTGGCAGCAGCAAGCCAGGACACGCTGGCGCAGGACTTCGTGCAGTTTTCGGTGGAAGCCGGCGTGCTGCGTTTCGGGAGCTTCCGCACCAAGGCGGGACGCGACTCGCCGTACTTCTTCAACGCCGGCCTGTTCGACGACGGCGCCAAGCTCGGCCGTCTGGCGCAATTCTATGCACGGCGCATCCTCGCCTCAGGCATCGAGTTCGACATGCTGTTCGGCCCGGCGTACAAAGGAATTCCGCTGGTGGCGGCAGTGGCCATCGAGCTGGCCCGGCTCGGCCGCAATGTTTCTTTTGCCTACAACCGGAAAGAAGCCAAGGACCACGGCGAGGGCGGCTCTTTGGTCGGCGCACCCCTCGCGGGCCGGGTACTGATCGTTGACGACGTGATGTCGGCCGGCACTGCGGCGCGCGAGTCGATCGCCATCATCAAGGCCGCCGGCGCCCAGCCCCATGGCGTGGCGCTAGCCCTGGACCGCCAGGAGATGGCCACCGAGAAGCAGGCCGATGGATCGGTGCGCGACATGCCCCATAGCGCGGTCCAGTACGTGCGCAGCACCTTAGGCCTGCAGGTGTGCGCCATCGCCCGGCTGACCGACCTGCTCGATTACCTCCAACAGCAAGGCGGCGAGGCCTTAGGCGCCCACTACGCCCAGGTGCAGGCTTACCGCGACCGCTACGGCGTCGAGGACTGAGCTCAGGCCGGGTTCGCCCGGTTTCTGTCAGCGGACGCGGGACGCGATGCCGAGAATCACGCGCCGGATGCGTGACGAATTCCGGCATCCGCCTCTCCCCCGCCCCTGGTTCCGGCCTCTGCTGCTTGAGGCAGCGACTGCACGTGTGCCAGTGGCGGCGCCCACCCGCTTCGCACGAGGACAGTCCATGCTTAACTCCACCGCCTTGTACACAGGCCGCCGTTCCGCCACCGTCGCCCCCGCCCCGGCCCCCGCCCCATCCGCTGCGGCGAGGCCTGCATCCCACCTGTCGCACGCCGTCGAAATCAGCCAAGCCCCCCGGGCGTGGCGGTCAGCCGCCGAGGTGTCGGCCAGCCACAGATCCGAAGGGTCCCGGGCGGAGTCCGAAAGCGCCGCGCAGGAGCGCGTTCCCGAAGGCAGGCGGTGTCTGAGTCACCGCACCTGCGCCTGGGCCGCGTGCGGTTCCATCCTGGGGGGCTTCTTCGGTGGCGCGATCGGCGTTATGGCCGTCAATTTGGCCCGCGAGACGGGCGAACAGAGCGCATTAGAGCCCGCCCAAATGGGCGCGCTGGGCGCCACGGCGGGCGCAGCCTTGGGCAGCGTGATGGCCTGCCTGATCCGTGCCTACTGCGTGGATCCGGCAGAGGACTGAGGGGCTCAGGCGGCTGGGCCCGTGAGGTAGTCGCCCTTGCCGATCACCACGCCGTTGTGACGCAGGATGTTGTACGCCGTGGTGATGTGGAAGTACATATTGGGCAACGCCCAGGTCATGAGGTAAGCCTGCGCCGTCATCGTGCGCGTGGCGGTCTTACCGACGGGGAAGGTGACTTCCTTGTCTTCTTGCCCATCGATCGCCGAAGCGGGCACCGTCTTCAACCAGGCCACGGTGTTGTCGATGCGCTGCACCAGCTCAGCCAGGGTGGTTTCGGTGTTCTCGTACTTGGGTGCGTCCAATCCGGTGATGCGGGCGACGCACAGCTTGGCGGCGTCACAGGCGATGCAGATCTGGACCTTGAAAGGCAGCATGTCGGGGGCCAGGCGGTACTGCACCAGGGCTTGCTCGTCGTAGCCGCGGGCGGTCACATCGGCCTGGGCCTTGACCAGCAGGTGCCGAAGGTTGCCCAGGAATTGAACAAAGACCGACTGACTGGCGTTGGAGAGATTCATCTTGGAGTCGCTTTCTTGCGTGATGCGTGTTGAATATGACGGGCTTCAGCCCAGTTTCTTTCGGAGCATTTCATTGACCTGGGCCGGGTTGGCCGTGCCCTTGCTGGCCTTCATGGCCTGGCCGACCAGGGCGTTGAAGGCCTTGTCCTTGCCGGCCTTGAACTGGGCGACGTTGTCGGGGTTGGCGGCGATCACCTCGTCGATGATTTTTTCCAGCGCGCCGGAATCGCTCATTTGCTTCAGGCCCTTGGCGGCGATGATGGCGTCCACGTCCTGCCCTTCGCCCGTCCACAGCGCCTCGAACACCTGCTTGGCCGCATTGTTGGAAATGGTGCCATCGGCGATGCGGCCAATCAGAGCGGCCAGCGAGGCGGCCGTCACCGGCGTCTGCTCGATGGTCAGTTCCCCGGCGTTCAGTCGCCGGGAGACCTCTCCCATGATCCAGTTGCTGGCCAGCTTGGGCTGACCGCAGGCCTTGGCCGATTGTTCGAAATAGGACGCCATCGCCTTGCTTTGCGTGAGCGTGGTGGCGTCGTACTCGGGCAGGGCGTAGTCGGCCACGAATCGTGCTGCCATGGCGCGCGGCAGCTCGGACATGCCGGCCCTCACCTGCGCCACCCACTCGGGCGCCACGACCAGCGGCGGCAAATCGGGGTCGGGGAAGTAGCGGTAGTCGGCCGCGTCTTCCTTGGTGCGCATGGCGCGGGTCTCGCCGGTGTCCGGGTCGAACAGCACCGTAGCCTGTTCGATGGCGCGGCCGTCCTCGATCTCCTCGATCTGCCAGCGCACCTCGTAATCGATGGCCTGCTGCATGAACTTGAAGGAATTGAGGTTCTTGATCTCCCGTCGGGTGCCCAAAGGGGCGCCGGGCTTGCGTACCGAGACGTTGGCGTCGCAGCGAAAGCTCCCCTCCTGCATGTTGCCGTCGCAGATGCCTATCCAGGTGACGATCTTGTGCAGCTCCTTGGCATAGGCCACGGCCTCCTCCGAGGACCGGATGTCGGGCTCGGTAACGATCTCCAGGAGGGGCGTGCCGGCGCGATTGAGGTCAATGCCCGACTGGCCAATGAAGTCCTCATGCAGCGACTTACCCGCGTCTTCCTCGAGGTGGGCGCGCACCAGGCGCACCGACTTCTTCTCCTGGCCCAAGAAGAAGCTCACCTCGCCGCCTTGCACCACGGGGATCTCGTACTGGCTGATCTGGTAGCCCTTGGGCAGGTCAGGATAGAAGTAGTTCTTGCGCGCGAAGACGCTGCGCGGGGCGATCTGTGCGCCGACGGCCAGGCCCAGGGCGATGGCGCGTTCGACCGCGCCCTTGTTCATCACCGGCAGGGTGCCGGGCAAGGCCAGGTCCACCGCGCAGGCCTGGGTGTTGGGCTCGGCGCCAAACGCCGTGGGCGCGCGGCTGAAGATCTTGGACTGGGTGGACAGCTGGGCGTGCGTCTCGAAGCCGATCACGACTTCATAGCCCTGGACGAGTTTGGCGGACATTTCAGAATCCCTCGGGCTGGCGCAGGTGGAAGTCGGTGGCCTGCTGGAAGCGGTGCGCCGCATTCAATAGGCGCGCTTCGCCGAAGTAGTTGCCTATGAGCTGTAGGCCCACCGGCATGCCGCCCTCGCCGAAGCCGCAAGGCAGGCTCATGCCGGGCAGACCGGCGAGCGAGGCCGGCAAGGTGAAGATGTCGGCCAGGTAGTTGGCCACCGGGTCATCGGCCTTGTCGCCGAGCTTCCAGGCCACGGTGGGCGCCACAGGGCCAGCGATCACGTCGCATTGCGTGAAGGCAGCGCGGAAGTCGTCGGCGATCAAGCGGCGGATCTTTTGCGCCTGCAGGTAATAGGCGTCGTAATAGCCGTGCGAGAGCACGTAGGCACCGATCATGATGCGGCGCTTGACCTCGTCGCCAAAACCCTCGGCGCGGGTCTTCTTGTACATGTCCATCAGGTCGCCATAGTCCTTGGCGCGGTGGCCGAACTTCACGCCGTCAAAGCGCG
The DNA here is from genome assembly GCA_947449025.1 of Comamonadaceae bacterium. Lineage (GTDB taxonomy): Bacteria > Pseudomonadota > Gammaproteobacteria > Burkholderiales > Burkholderiaceae_C > Ramlibacter. The sequence goes on along the minus strand of CANFQF010000014.1, from coordinate 29,969 downwards.
AGAGGTTCGAGGACGCCTCGGCGGGCGCGATGATGTAGTAGACCGGAATGGCCAGCTCGGTACGGGGCAGCGAAATGTCCACCAGGGTGGCACCCAACTTCACGTAATGCGCCAGCGCCGCGTCGATAGCGGCGCGCACGTCCTGCGAGAGGCCCTCGCCAAAGAACTCGCGCGGCACGCCGATGCGCAGGCCGACCAGCGAGTCACCCAGGGAGCGGCTGTAGTCCTCGGCCGGCACATCCAGCGAAGTGGAATCACGGTCGGGATCGGGGCCGCACATGGCCGAGAGCAGCAGCGCGCAATCCTCGGCGCTGGCGGCCATCGGGCCGGCTTGGTCGAGGCTGGACGCGTAGGCCACCATGCCGTAGCGGGAGGCGCGGCCATAGGTCGGCTTGATGCCTGTGATGCCGCAGAAAGCGGCGGGCTGGCGGATCGAGCCGCCGGTATCGGTGCCGGTGGCTGCCGGCGCCAGGCGGGCGGCGACGGCGCTTGAGCTGCCGCCAGAAGAGCCGCCGGGCACACGCGAAAGGTCCCAGGGGTTTTTCACCACGCCATAGGCGGAGTTCTCATTGGCCGAACCCATGGCGAACTCATCGCAGTTGAGCTTGCCCAGCGTCACCATGCCCGCCTGCGCCAAGCGTGCCACCACCGTGGCGTCAAAGGGCGAGCGGTAGTCCCTCAGCATGCGCGACCCGGCGGTGGTGGGGAAGTCGCGGGTGACAAAGATGTCCTTGTGCGCAATCGGCACGCCCAGCAACGGCGTCTTATCCCCTTGCGCCAACCGCTCATCCGCGGCGCGGGCCTGAGCCAGCGTGGCGTCGGCATCGGTGGCCAGGAAGGCGCCCAGGCCGGCATGTTGATCGATTCGGGCCAGGAAATGCCCCGCCAGCTCCACGGCCGAGACCTCCCGGGCGCGCAGGCTGGCCGCCAGCTCGGCCAGGGAGAGTTGATGCAGTTCTTTGGTACTCATGGAGTCGCCCCGGCTCACTCGATCACCTTGGGCACGAGGAACAGCCCCCGCTCGACGGCCGGTGCGCTGCGCTGGTTGGCCTCGCGCTGGTTCGGCTCACTGGCCCGGTCCTCGCGCAAGCGCAAATGGACCTCCTGAAAGGCGGCCACCGGATGGGCCAAGGGCTCCACGCCGGTCGTATCCACCGCACGCATCGCCTCGACGATGCCAAAAAAGCCGTTGATCTGGGCCAGCATGCGATCACGTTCGGGCTCGGCCAATTCGAGCCGGGCCAGGTGAGCGATTCGGCGGATGTCGTCGGGGGTGAGAGCCATCGGAAAAAGACTGAAAAAGAAGCCCGAATCGGAGCAATTCCACGCCGGAACGGGCCGGTTGTCATCGGGCGATCGGGTATTATCCTGCCTTCGGGTGAGTCCGCCGGCCTCGCGTGTTCGTGGGCCTTTCAACGCCGGCCAAACCGACACGGATTGCTCGCCACGATTACCAACAAGAAACAGGCCGCTCATGCGGCCTCTTTTGCATCGCTCACAAGGACTTCCTGATGTTCGGATCCTTCCGACGCTACTTCTCCACCGACCTGGCCATTGACCTCGGCACGGCCAACACCCTCATTTTCGTTCGCGACAAGGGCATCGTGCTGGACGAGCCCTCGGTGGTCGCCATTCGCCACGAAGGCGGCCCGCAGGGCAAGAAAACCATTCAGGCTGTTGGTCACGAGGCCAAGGCCATGCTGGGCAAGGTTCCCGGCAACATCGAGGCGATCCGCCCGATGAAGGACGGCGTGATCGCCGACTTCACCGTCACCGAGCAAATGCTCAAGCAGTTCATCAAGATGGTTCACCCGCGCTCGGTGCTCAAGCCCAGCCCGCGGATCATCATCTGCGTGCCTTGCGGCTCCACCCAGGTCGAGCGACGCGCCATCCGCGAGTCGGCCCTCGGCGCTGGTGCCAGCGAGGTTTACCTGATCGAGGAGCCCATGGCCGCCGCCATCGGTGCGGGCCTGCCGGTCTCCGAAGCCTCCGGCTCCATGGTCGTCGACATCGGCGGCGGCACCACCGAGGTCGGCGTGATCTCTCTGGGCGGCATGGTCTACAAGGGTAGCGTGCGCGTGGGCGGGGACAAGTTCGACGAGGCCATCATCAGCTATATCCGCCGCAACTACGGCATGCTGATCGGCGAGCCCACCGCCGAAATGATCAAGAAGAACATCGGCTCGGCCTTCCCAGGCTCCGAGGTCAAGGAGATCGAGGTCAAGGGCCGCAATCTCTCCGAGGGTGTGCCGCGCTCATTCACCATCTCGTCCAACGAGATCCTGGAAGCGCTCACCGACCCCCTGAACAACATCGTGTCGGCGGTGAAAAACGCGCTGGAGAGCACGCCCCCTGAGTTGGGCGCCGACATCGCCGAGCGGGGCATGATGCTGACTGGCGGCGGCGCGCTGCTGCGCGATCTCGATCGCCTGCTGGCCGAAGAAACTGGCCTGCCCGTGCTGGTCGCCGAAGACCCCCTGACCTGCGTGGTGCGCGGCTGCGGCATCGCCCTAGAGCGCATGGAGCGCCTGGGCTCGATCTTCACCAACGAATAAGCCGCGGGAACCACAGCGATGCCGCTCGGTACGCTGGACAGGACCCCGCCGCCGTTCTTCAAGCAGGGGCCTTCGGCCCTGTCCAAGCTGATTGTGTTCAGTGCCTTGGCGCTGTTCCTGATGGTCGCAGACATGCGCTTCGGCGTGGCAGACCCCCTGCGCGCCGTTGTGTCGGCCATGATCGCACCGGTACGCTGGCTGGCACTCCAGCCGGTGCGTCTCGCCGAGGGCGCAGGCGACTATTTCCAGTCGCTGTCCAGCGCTCAGACCGAGCAGGCCGCGACACGGGACAAGCTCACGGGCCTGGCACTCAAGGCCAATCAGGTCGAGGAATTGACACAAGAAAATATCCGCCTGCGCCAACTCCTCGATCTGCGTGAGCGTTTGGGCACGCAGGCGATCGCTGCGGAAATTCTCTTTGAGGCAGCCGATCCCTACACCCGCAAGGTCATTTTGAACAAGGGTATGAGCAGCCAGATTGAACGGGGCTCGCCGGTGATTGACGAGGACGGCGTACTCGGTCAAGTGACCCGGGTCCACCCGCTGATCAGCGAGGTCACCCTCATCACGGACCGCGACCAGTCCATCCCCGTCCTCAATGTGCGCACTGGCGGACGCAGCGTGGCCCAGGGCGACCCGGTATCTCACCACCCGGGCTCGCTGGAGCTGCGTTACATGGCCGCCAACGCCGATGTGCAAGTCGGCGACTTGCTGACCACCAGCGGGGTGGATGGCGTCTATCCCCCGGGCTTGCCGGTGGCCACCGTCGCCCATGTCGAGCGACGCACCGACTCGGCCTTCGCTCGCATCTACATCCAGCCCAAGGCAGGCGTGAGCCGCGGCCGTCATGTGATGGTGCTCAAGCCGCTGGGCGATCAGCTGCCGGCCCGGCCCCCCGCCGATGAGACCCCCCAGCCAACGCAGCGCCGAGGAGTCCGTAAATGATCATGCGTCGCGGCAAGGAGTTGCTGCTGCCGGCCAACCCCTGGTTCATCTGGGGCAGCCTGCTCGCGGCGATGCTGGTCAACATGCTTCCTCTGGGCCGCCAGGTCTGGATGCCCGACCTGCTGGCCCTGGTCCTAGTGTTCTGGAATGTGCACCAGCCCCTGCGCATCGGCATCGCCACGGCCTTCGCCTTCGGCTTGGCGATGGACGTGCACCTGACCTCGCTGCTGGGACAGCATGCCTTGGCCTATACCGCGCTGTCTTTCTTTGCGATCACGGTCCACCGGCGTCTGCTGTGGTTCACCGTTCCCTCGCAGGCCATCCAGGTGTTTCCCTTGCTGGCCGCGGCGCATGCGATCGAGATGACCATTCGCCTGGCTGCCGATGGCAGCTTTCCGGGCTGGATGCGGGTTCTGGCCCCGGTGCTGGAAGCAGCGCTGTGGCCCGTCATGAACGTGCTGCTCCTGGCGCCTCAGCGCCGGGCACCTGACCAGGACGACACCCGCCCCCTGTGACGGGCGAGCCCCCCGAGCCTGGCCCATGACACCGCTGCGCAACGTCGACGCCGATATCTCCCGCTTCCGCCACCGGGTGACGGCGGCGAGCCTCGTCGTGCTGGTGTGCTTCGTGCTGTTGGTCTTGCGCCTACTGTGGCTCCAGGTCTGGCGCCACGCGGACCTGGAGGAGCAGGCCGAAGCCAATCGGACCGCGGTCGTGCCCATCGTGCCCAACCGCGGCCTCATCCTGGACCGCAACGGGATCGTCCTGGCCACCAACTATTCGGCCTACACGCTGGAAATCAACCCTGCGCGCATCAAGGCCCCGCTGGATGCGGTGATTGATGAACTGGCCACCGTGCTCGACATCCAGGCGCGCGACCGCAAGCGCTTCAAGAAGCTGCGCGAGGAATTCAAGAACTTCGAGTCCATTCCGATCCGCACCAAGCTTACCGACCAAGAGGTCGCGCGCTTTGCCGCCCAACGCTACCGATTCCCCGGCGTGGACATTCGCGCCCGTCTTTTCAGAAGCTACCCCTGGGGAGAGCTGGGCAGCCACGTGATCGGCTACATCGGCCGGATCAACCAGGGTGAAAAAGAGGCGATGGAAGAATGGCCCGAAGAGGAGCAGGCCAACTACCGGGGTACCGAGTACATCGGCAAGCTAGGTGTCGAGCAGAGCCTGGAGCGGCAATTGCACGGCGTGACGGGGGTGGAAGAAGTCGAAACCTCTGCCGGTGGGCGGGCAGTACGCAAGCTGGCCAGCAAGCCGGCCACCCCTGGCCGCACCGTGATGCTGTCGATCGACATCAAGCTGCAGAACCTCGTCGAGCAGATGTACGGTGACCGCCGCGGGGCGATGGTGGCGCTCGACCCCAAGACCGGCGACGTACTGGCCTTCGTCTCCAAACCCACCTTCGACCCCAACCTCTTCGTCGACGGCATCGACCAGGAGAACTGGCAAGCCCTCAACGAGTCACTGGACAAGCCGCTCCTGAACCGGGCACTGCGTGGGACCTACCCACCCGGCTCCACCTACAAGCCCTTCATGGCCCTGGGCGCGCTCGAGACAGGCAAGCGAGGCCCTACCACCATCATCCAGGACAACGGCTCCTGGGCCTTCGGCAACCACGTGTTCCGCAGCCACGGCGATACCGGCCTCGGTCCGGTAGACATGTTCAGCAGCATCGTCAAATCCAGCAACGTCTACTACTACTCCCTGGCCAATGAGATGGGCGTGGACACCATCCACGACTTCATGGCACCGCTGGGCTTCGGCCAGATCACCGGGATCGACGTGGTCGGCGAGGTCAAGGGTGTCCTGCCCAGCCAGGAGTGGAAACGCAACTACTACAAGCGGCCTGAGCAGAAAAAGTGGTTTGCGGGCGAGACCATCTCGCTGGGCATCGGCCAGGGCTACAACAGCTTCACCATGCTGCAACTGGCGCAGGCTACCGCCATCCTCGTGAACAACGGCGTCAAGCACCGGCCTCGGCTGGTGATCGGCACACAGGATCCGGTCTCGCGAACGGTGCAGCCGGTGCCGCCCGAGGCGCCCCAGCCCCTGGGCTACAAGAGCGAGCATGTCGACATCGTCAAGCGCGCCATGGTGGGCGTGGTTCAGGGCGGCACCTCGGCGCAGGTATTTGCCGGCGCGGCCTATGAGTCTGGCGGCAAGACCGGTACCGCGCAGGCAGTGACCGTGGGGCAAAAAGAGAAGTACAACGCCGCCAAGTTGGAAGAACATCAGCGGGATCACTCGCTTTACATCGCCTTCGCGCCAGCAGACGATCCGAAAATCGCGCTTGCGATGGTGGTGGAAAACGCCGGCTTCGGCGCCGTGGCTGCGGCACCCATCGCGCGGCGTGTGTTCGACTACTGGCTGCAGGGGATGGTGCCAACAGCCGAAGACCTGGACGCAGTGCGCAAGGGTCTTGCTGGCCGGCCCAGCGGCACGCCAAGAAACGCAGAAGCGGCCTGGCCGCCGGCGGTGGTCCTACCAGCGGCAGGCGGTGCTGCGTCAGCCGCCTCGCGGGCCAAGGCCGTGGCTGCAACAGCCAGGCCCTAGGCGCTCCATAGCCATCGACCCAGATAGCGTCCAGGCAAGAGCGTGAACAGCCCGGTGACGATGCAGGCCATGACATAGGTCCACTGCATGGTCAGGCGGTGCCCACGCACATTGCCCTGGGCCAGGTGGTGAAAGGCACGCCATAGGCTTAGGAGCGTGACTGGAATGAGCAAGTGGATAGGGGTGTAGCCCGCGAGATTGGGCAGCCGCACATCGCGGATGAAAAGGCCTGAAAGGGCCGCACCCAGCATGCAAGTGACCCAGGCATAGCCAAACGCCCGATGCCAGCGCGGGCGGACCTGCGCACCAAGGCGAGTCCACAAGGCAACTGGCCCCACAGCGACGGCGGTCAGGGCAAACGTCATGTGGATGGCGATGACGGGGCTGAGATTCAAATTGAACTTTCAAGTCTTTCAATTTCAGGCGCCGGCAAATTCGTTGATGCGCCGCCCACTGTCGCCTGCTGCGCAAGCCAATCCGTCACCACCTCAGGCATCACCCGCACATCGCCGGGTGGAGCGCCGCGGGGAAATCCTACGTGCCCGCCGGCGATGGGTTGCCACAGGGTAACGCAGGAGCCGACTTGACCCGCGACCGGCAGGCTGTGTACCGGAACGAAGGGGTCATTGCGCGCGTGCAGGGCCAGTGCAGGGATGCGGATCCTGTGTAGGTGCGGGCGCGCGGAGGCGCGGGCATAGTAGTCGTCCGCGCTGCGAAACCCGTGAAGCGGCGCGGTGAAGAGGTCGTCAAAGGCATAGAGGTCGCGGGCGGCGGCCAGCGCCTGAGGGTCGAACAGACCCGGGTACTGGGCCAGCTTGGCGAGGGCCTTGGGCTTCATCGTGCGCATGAAGAAGGGCGTGTAGACCCAGCGATTGAAGCCCCGGCCAATCGCCTGGCTGCCAGCGGCGAGGTCTAGCGGAGAGCACACCGCCGCGATGCCATTGGCGATGCCGGAAGCGCTCTCTCCCGCCTCAGCCGCCCAGCGCATCAGCGCGTTGCCGCCCAGCGAGATGCCCACGGCAAGCAGCGGTCCTGGGTGCCGCTCGCGCAGACGGGCCAGGATCGCGCCCACCTCTTCGTAGTCGCCTGAGTGATAGGCCCGTGGCGCACGGTTGATCTCGCCACTGCAGCCGCGGAAATGCGGCACGACGAATCGCCATCCACGCGCCCGTGCGACGCCGGCGAAAGCCTCGCTGTAAGCACTGCGCGATGAGCCCTCCAGGCCATGGAAAAGGACCAACAGGGGCGCATATGCATCGCCAGGTGCAGGCGCTGTTGCGGGGACGGTGCCCTTGAAAAGTGAGGAGGTGTCGTCAAGCCAGTCGGCATCCACGAAGTCGCCGTCCGCCGTAGTCCAGCGTTCACGCCGATAAACGATGGGCAGACCTGCGACCCGCCGACTCCACAGCGCCGGCCAAATCGTCTGCAAGTTGCCACCAGGCAACCAGATGGGGGCACGGTACTGCTGCACCCGGATGGCCGCCCTAGTGCAACACCTGGGGGCTGGCGGCGACCTCTTGCACATCACCAGCCGTGCCAGGGCTGGCATGGTGGGCGACCATGCGCCAACCCTGCGCGGTCTTGTGATAAACATTGGTCGCGAGTACCCAGGCGTTGCGTGGACCCGTGGCGCTATGCACCTCGACCCGCTCGACCAGGTGATGCACCGCACTGCCCAGTGACTCCACCTTGTGCACGCGCTCCGGCCAGGCGCGGATGGTCCCGTTGGCGAACATGGCTTCGAAGGTGGCGCGAATGGCCGTGGCGCCCACGACCCGCGGACCACCGGGGTGGACACAGACGATGTCGTCCTCGTCAGCCCAGCAGGTCATCAGCTTGTCGAGGTCGCCGTTTTGGAGGGCGTCATAGAAGGCCGCCTCGACGTCGTCGGCGTTGCCTTCCAGACTGGCAGCTTGCAACGGGTTTTTACGCATCGGGGCAAATTGTGCCGAGAAATCCACTCCAGGGAAACCAAGCGCCGCATGACAAACCGCCCTGCCTGCGCGATCAGTCGAAAAAAAACCCCGACCTCTCAGCCGGGGTTTGGAGTGCGCTGGTTTTGGGCGCGTTTTTATCGGGTGATGGCCGCTCAGTGCTTCTGGCGGAACTTGCGCAGGGCGGCCAGTTGGGCGGCCATAACGGCCAGCTCCGACTGGGCCTTGGCCAGATCAATGTCGCTCTTGGCGTTCTTCAAAGCTTCTTCCGCGGCACGACGTGCTTCGTTGGCTTTTTCTTCGTCGAGGTCCTTGCCGCGGATGGCGGTGTCGGACAACACGGTCACGCCGTCGGGCTGGACTTCGAGCACGCCACCGGCCACGAAGACGAACTCCTCGCCGCCGTCGGCAGTTTCGATGCGCACCGAGCCAGGCCGGATGCGGGTGATCAGCGGGGTATGCCGCGGATAGATGCCCAGCTCGCCGGCTTCGCCGGGCAGCGCCACGAAACGGGCCAGGCCGGAGAAGATGCTCTCCTCAGCGCTGACCACGTCCACGCGCATGGTGTGGGAACTGTCCGTCATGGCTTAGCCCGCCGCCAGCTTCTTGGCCTTTTCGAAGGCCTCGTCGATGGTGCCGACCATGTAGAAGGCCTGCTCGGGCAGGTGGTCACACTCGCCGCTGCTGATCATCTTGAAGCCGCGGATGGTCTCGGCCAGGGGCACGTACTTGCCAGGCGAGCCAGTGAACACTTCGGCCACGTGGAAGGGCTGGGAAAGGAAACGCTGGATCTTGCGAGCGCGGGCCACGGCCAGCTTGTCCTCGGGTGCCAGTTCGTCCATGCCCAGAATCGCGATGATGTCGCGCAGTTCCTTGTAGCGCTGCAGGGTGCCCTGCACCGCACGGGCCACACCATAATGCTCTTCGCCGACGACCAGCGGGTCGAGCTGGCGGCTGGTGGAGTCCAGCGGATCCACCGCGGGGTAGATACCCAGGGCGGCGATGTCACGCGAGAGCACCACGGTGGAGTCCAGGTGGGCGAAGGTGGTGGCAGGCGACGGGTCGGTCAAGTCGTCCGCAGGCACGTACACGGCCTGGATCGAGGTGATCGAGCCCACCTTGGTGGAGGTGATGCGCTCTTGCAGACGGCCCATTTCCTCGGCCAGCGTCGGCTGGTAGCCCACGGCGGAAGGCATACGACCCAGCAGGGCGGACACCTCGGTACCGGCCAGGGTGTAGCGGTAGATGTTGTCCACGAAGAACAGCACGTCACGGCCTTCGTCGCGGAAGGACTCGGCAATGGTCAGACCGGTCAGGGCCACGCGCAGACGGTTGCCCGGGGGCTCGTTCATCTGGCCGTAAACCATGGCCACTTTGGATTCGGCCAGGTTGTCGAGCTTCACGACGCCGGAGTCGGCCATCTCGTGATAGAAGTCGTTGCCTTCGCGGGTGCGCTCACCCACGCCGGCGAACACCGACAGACCGGAGTGGGCCTTGGCGATGTTGTTGATGAGCTCCATCATGTTCACGGTCTTGCCCACGCCGGCACCGCCGAACAGGCCCACCTTGCCGCCTTTGGCGAAGGGGCAAACCAAGTCGATCACTTTGATACCGGTCTCAAGCAGCTCCTGCGAGGGAGACAGCTCGTCATACGCGGGGGCCTTGCGATGGATAGAAGCCGAGAGAGTGCCGTCCACAGGGCCGCGCTCGTCAATCGGGTTGCCCAGCACGTCCATGATGCGGCCCAGGGTGGCCATACCCACCGGCACCGTGATCGGCTTTTCGGTGTTGTAGACCATGTTGCCGCGGCGCAGGCCGTCCGACGATCCCAGCGCGATGGTGCGCACGATGCCGTCGCCCAGCTGCTGCTGGACTTCGAGCGTCAAGGCGGTGCCGTCCATCTTGAGGGCGTCATAGACCTTGGGCATCTGGTCACGCGGAAACTCCACGTCGACCACGGCGCCGATACATTGAACGATCTTTCCCTGAACGCTTGCGTTCGCCTGCGAGTTGTCTTGAGCCATTTGTTGCTCCTTCTAATTTAAACGGCAGCGGCGCCCGCCACGATCTCCGAAAGTTCTTTCGTGATCGCAGCTTGACGCGTCTTGTTGTAGACCAGCTTGAGTTCGGCAATCACATTGCCGGCATTGTCGGTCGCGGACTTCATGGCCACCATGCGCGCCGATTGCTCGGACGCCATGTTCTCAGCGACGGCCTGATAAACCAGCGCTTCGACATACCGCACCAGCAGTTCGTCGATCACGGTCTGGGCATCGGGCTCATAGATGTAGTCCCAGCCAGGTCCGGTGGACTGGGCTTGCATCGCCTCAGAGGACAGGGGCAGCAACTGCTCGATCACCGGCTCCTGCTTCATCGTGTTGATGAACTTCGTGTAGCACAGGTGAACGGCCTTGAGCTCGCCCGCAGAATACTTGTCCAGCAAGACTTTGACCGGGCCGATCAGGCGCTCGAGGTGCGGCGTATCGCCCAGCTGGGTTGCGTGCGATACCACCTTGGCGCCCATGCGGTTGAGAAAGCCCAAACCTTTGTTGCCGATGGCTACCGCCTCGGCACCGTGACCGGCCGACTGCAGCTCGCGCAACTTGTTGGTCACCGCGCGCAGCACGTTGGTGTTCATGCCGCCGCACAGGCCCTTGTCGGTAGTGACGACGATGAAGCCGACCGACTTGGACTCGTACACCTGCATGAAGGGGTGCGTGTACTCGGGGTTGGCCTTGCCCAGGTTGGCGGCGATGGTGCGCACCTTTTCCGCGTAGGGCCGGGCCGCACGCATGCGGTCCTGCGCCTTGCGCATCTTGGAGGCGGCGACCATTTCCATGGCCTTGGTGATCTTCTTGGTGTTTTCCACCGATTTGATCTTGCCGCGAATCTCTTTTCCTGCAGCCATGTTGCGTCCCGTCCGGCTTAGGCGAAGGTCTTCTTGAACGCCTGGATACCAGCGGTCAATTCGGCTTCGGCGTCCTTGTCCATGGCCTTGTCGTTCTCGAGCTTGGCCAGCAGGGCAGCATGCTTGTCCTTGAGGTAGCTGTGCAGCCCGCCTTCGAAGGCCAGAACGCGCTTGACTTCGAGGTCGTCGAAGTAGCCCTTGTTCACGGCAAACAAGGAGGCGGCCATTAGGCTGATCGACAAGGGCTGATACTGCGCCTGCTTGAGCAGTTCGGTGACGCGTGCGCCGCGGTCAAGCTGCTTGCGGGTGGCTTCGTCGAGGTCCGAGGCGAACTGGGCGAAGGCCGCGAGTTCGCGGTACTGCGCCAGGTCGGTACGGATACCGCCGGAGAGCGACTTGATCAGCTTGGTCTGGGCAGCACCACCGACGCGCGACACCGAAATACCGGCGTTGATGGCGGGGCGAACACCGGCGTTAAACAGGCTGGTTTCCAGGAAGATCTGCCCGTCGGTGATCGAGATCACGTTGGTCGGCACGAAGGCAGACACGTCGCCGGCCTGGGTTTCGATGATCGGCAGGGCGGTCAGCGAACCGGTCTTGCCCTTGACCTCGCCCTTGGTGAAGGCTTCGACATAGTCGGCGTTCACGCGGGCGGCGCGCTCGAGCAGGCGGCTGTGGAGATAGAACACATCGCCGGGGTAGGCTTCGCGGCCCGGGGGACGGCGCAGCAGCAGCGAGACCTGGCGGTAAGCCACAGCCTGCTTGGACAGGTCGTCATAAATGATCAGGGCGTCTTGGCCGCGGTCGCGGAAGTATTCGCCCATGGTGCAGCCGGAGTAGGCCGACACGTACTGCATGGCGGCAGACTCGGAGGCCGAGGCGGCGACGACGATGGTGTAGTCCATCGCACCGGCCTGCTCCAGGGAGCGCACCACGTTCTTGATCGACGACGCCTTCTGACCGATGGCGACGTAGATGCAGGTCATGTTCTGACCCTTTTGGTTGATGATCGCGTCGATCGCCACAGCCGTCTTGCCGGTCTGGCGGTCACCAATGATCAGCTCGCGCTGGCCACGGCCGATCGGCACCATGGAGTCGATCGACTTGAGGCCGGTCTGCACCGGCTGGTCCACCGATTTACGCGCGATCACCCCCGGGGCGACCTTTTCGATCACGTCGGTCATCTTGGCGTTGATCGGGCCTTTGCCGTCAATCGGCTGGCCCAGGGCGTTGACGACGCGGCCAATCAACTCGGGGCCGACGGGCACTTCCAGAATGCGGCCCGTGCACTTGACGGTGTCGCCTTCGGATATGTGCTCGTACTCGCCCAGAATCACGGCGCCGACGGAGTCGCGCTCGAGGTTCAGGGCCAGGCCGAAGGTGGGCTCACCCTTGGCGTTGGCGGGGAACTCCAGCATCTCGCCGGCCATCACGTCGGACAGGCCGTGAACGCGGGTAATACCGTCGGCCACGGAGACCACGGTACCCTGGTTACGGATGTCGGCAGTGCCGGCCAGCCCTTCGATGCGGCTCTTGATCAGTTCAGAAATCTCTGCGGGATTGAGTTGCATGACTCTTTCCTTTCCTTGTGTTTGCTGCGCGGCGCGAGGCCGTAATTAGGCAGTGAGCGCGACCTTCATCTGCTCGAGACGGGCCTTGACGGAAGTGTCGAGCACCTCATCGCCAACCACCACGCGAATGCCGCCAATGAGGGAGGTGTCTTCCCGAACGGCGACGGTGAGCTTGCGGCCGAAGCGCTTTTCGAGCGCAGCGGACACCGTGTTCAGGTCGTCGGCGGAAATGGGGAAGGCGCTGAAGACCACCGCGTCGCTGGTCCCGGTCTGCGCGTTCTTGAGCGCGCGGAACTGGGAGGCGATTTCAGGGAGGGCCGACAAGCGGTCGTTTTCGACCACGGTGCGCAGGAAGTTCTGGCCGGCCACCGGCAGCGACACGCCAGCGACCTGGGAGACCAGGTCATACACCTGCGCGTCGGACACCTTCGGGTTGGCGGCAAACTGAAGCAGTTGCGCGTCCGCACCGACGGCACCCAGCGCATCGAGCCACTGGGAGGCGGCGGAGAGGTCTGCCCGGCTAGCCTGGAAGAGAGCCTCCGCGTAGGGGCGGGCAATGGTGGCGAGTTCGGCCATGTTGTGCGCGACCTCTTACAGCTCGGCCTGCAGGTCGCGCAGGAGGTCGGCGTGAACGCCGGCGTTGACTTCCTTGCGCAGAATCTGCTCGGCGCCCTTGACGGCCAGAACCGCCACCTGCTCGCGCAGTGCTTCGCGGGCCTTGACGACCTGTTGCTCGGCTTCTGCACGCGCGGCGGCGACGATCTTGGCGGCTTCTTCCGTGGCGCGGCCCTTGGCCTCTTCGATGATCGCCTGAGCGCGACGCTCGGCATCCGCCAGGCGCGCGGCCGTCTCGGTGCGCGACTTGGACAGTTCGGCTTCGACGCGCTGGTTAGCGGCGCTCAGCTCGGACTTGGCCTTGTCGGCGGCAGCCAGACCTTCGGAGATCTTCTTCGCGCGCTCATCGAGTGCTGCGGTGATCGGAGGCCAGACGAATTTCATCGTGAACCCGACCAAGATCAGGAACACGATCATCTGAACGATGAGGGTACCGGTGATGCTCACTTTTCATCCTTCAGCCCAGTGTGTCTGACAGACACGGCGGGCATTGACGTGGAGTAACAGGCGCGGGAGGCGCAGGATTACTTCGGAAGGTTGGCGATCTGGGCCAGGAAGGGGTTGGCCGTAGCGAACCACAGGGCGATACCGGTACCGATAATGAACGCGGCGTCGATCAGGCCGGCCAGCAGGAACATCTTGGTCTGCAGTTCGTTCATCAGTTCGGGCTGGCGGGCAGCAGCTTCCAGGTACTTGCTGCCCATGATGCCGATACCGATACAGGCACCGATGGCACCCAGACCGATGATCAGGCCGGCGGCCAGTGCGACAAAGCTGATAACTTCCATGATTGCTCCTAAGGGACTTGGTTAGAAAAAAACGAAAGGGAAACTGGGAAAAAACGTGTCAGTGCGCGTCGTGCGCCTGGCCGATGTAGACGAGGGTCAGCATCATGAACACGAAGGCCTGCAGCGTGATGATCAGGATGTGGAAGATCGCCCAGGCCGAGCCTGCGATGATGTGGCCGATCGCCAGCGCGATGCCGGTGGCTGAGAGAGACCAGGCACCGCCCATCAGGGCGATGAGCAGGAAGATCAGCTCGCCGGCATACATGTTGCCGAACAGTCGCATGCCGTGCGACACGGTCTTGGCGACGAACTCGATGATCTGCATCAGGAAGTTGAACGGCCACAGCGCAGGGTGGCTACCGAAGGGCGCAGTGAACAGCTCGTGCACCCAGCCACCAATGCCCTTGATCTTCACGTTGTAGAACAGGCAGACCAGCAGCACCGCCAGCGACAGGCCCATGGTCACAGACAAATCGGCCGTGGGCACCGAGCGCATGTACGCGTGGTGGGGATCGTGACCGGCGGCGCCGTAGATCTTCTCGAAGATCAAAGGCAGCAGATCGACCGGCAGCAGGTCCATGGCGTTGAGCACAAAGATCCACACGAAAACCGTAAGCGCCAGCGGCGCGACCAGCTTGCGGCTTTGCGCGTTGTGCACGATGCCCTTGGCTTGGGAGTCGACCATGTCGACCATGACCTCCACCGCGGCCTGGAAGCGGCCGGGGACGCCCGAGGTCGCCTTGCGAGCTGCCAGCCACAGCAGCCAGCAGCCCAGCACGCCAAGGGTGATGGACCAGAAGATCGAGTCGTAATTGAAGACGGTGAAGTCGACCACCGCCTTCGGCTTGTGGTTCTGAAGGTGCGTCAGGTGGTGAACGATGTATTCACCGGCGGTGGGTCCGTGTTCAGCAGCCATCTTCTGTTACTTGACTCTCTGTTCGTCGGCTCTGTGAGGAGCCGGGCTCTTTAAACCGATGGGCGAGCAACCGGCTTGAATGCCAGCGCCACCCAGTAAACCTTCATCGTCAGCACCATTCCGATCAGCAACGCTGGCCAGCTCAGTACGGACACCCATTTCGGCGCCATCGCCAGCAAGGCGATCGACGCGGCTATCTTGACCATCTCCCACGCCATGAACCCAACGGCGGCAGTTCCTGCGTTGAGCGAGGAAAAACGACCCGTGAGCCCCCTGGCGAAAATGACGGCGGGGATCACCACGGCCAGTGCGCCGTACCCGGCAGACCAACCGATGTTTTGCCGACCCGTCAGCGCCCAAGCGAGCAGAGCCACCATGAGCCCCACCACCACCTGCCACCGCACGACACGCCAAGGTGAAACCGAGGGATACCTCTCGCGCAGCGCGCGCGCCTCTTCTGCGCTCAGTGGCCGAAAGGCCGCTTCGTCTTGCGACGTCTCAGGTTGCGGGGCCTTGGTTGTCATTGGAATTCGCCCACGCCGATAAACGACGACTGCAGCCCTGAGTTTTCAGCAAACCCATCGATTATATGAGGGGAAACCCGCCTCTTCGAACCTATCCAGACGATTGTGCGGGGCTTTTGCGCGAGGCCCGGGCCACGTGGAGTCCAAAGGTACTAACACCTTGGCCGCGCACCCGGTCTCGGGCGGTACATGGCCGTCCCGATACGCACGAAACGGCCACAATCTCGGGATCAAGTCGACGCCGGACCGTGGGCGCGACCGGACAAATCACATGAACACGCCCGCCACCCCCAATCCCAATCCCAGCTCCCGCGCCGACTCGCTGATCGAATACCCGTGTCGTTTTCCGATCAAGGTCATGGGCGCCAAAGTCGACGGCTTTGTCGCGGCCATGGTGGCCATCGTCCACCAGTTTGACCACGAATTCGACACCGCCGGAATCGAGCTTCGGGACAGCAAGGCGGGCAACTATCTGGGCATCACACTCACGGTCAACGCCACCAGCCGGGAGCAGCTCGACGAGCTCTATCGCACGCTATCGACCCACCCGATGGTGCGGGTCGTCCTGTAAGGCTCGTCTGCCATGACGACGCACCGACTGCAGGCCCAGAGCATCGGACAGGTCGACTATCTCGCCGCCTACGAGGCCATGCAGGCTTTCACCGCAGCGCGCAGCGAATCTACGCCAGACGAACTCTGGCTGTGCGAACACCCGCCCGTCTTCACTCAGGGGCTGGCGGGCGCCGCCAGTCACGTACTGGCGCCAGGCCCGATTCCGGTCGTTGCCACCAACCGAGGCGGCCAGGTGACTTACCACGGGCCAGGCCAGGTGGTGGCCTATCCGCTCCTCGACCTGCGGCGCGCAGGCTACTTCGTGAAGGAATACGTCTACCGCCTCGAGGAGGCCGTGATCCGCACTCTGGGCGCCGTCGGCGTCACCGGCCTGCGGGTGCGCGGCGCACCGGGCATCTATGTGCGCCCCGATGACCCAGGCAGCCATCGGCGAAGGCTGGAGCCGGCGCCCGGCGAAGGTCTGTTTGACGGGCTGGCGAAAATTGCGGCCCTGGGCATCAAGGTCAGCCGCCACTGCACCTACCACGGCGTCGCGTTGAATGTGGCGATGGATCTCGAACCCTACTCGCGCATCAACCCTTGCGGATATGCAGGTCTGCGGACGGTCGATCTTTCTACAATCGGCGTGACGACCACCTGGAACGAGGTGGCGGCAGTCCTGGGTCGCGAGCTCGAGGCACTGCTGGCCCCGTAGGCGCCGGCCGCGCCGCGCCCCGAATTGAAAGCGCACATCATGAGCTCCTCCCCGATCGTCCGCGAAGCCCAAGGCGTGGACAGCTACAACCCGTCGGCCAAGCAAAAGGCAGCGGCCAAGCTCTCGCGCATTCCAGTCAAGGTCGAGCCCGGCGAGGTGCTGAAGAAACCGGAGTGGATCCGCGTCAAGGCCGGCTCGCCTACGACACGCTTCTACGAAATCAAGCAGATCCTGCGGGAGAACAAACTCAACACGGTCTGCGAGGAAGCCTCCTGCCCCAATATCGGCGAGTGCTTCGGCAAGGGCACGGCGACCTTCATGATCATGGGCGACAAGTGCACGCGGCGCTGCCCTTTTTGCGATGTCGGCCATGGACGCCCGGACCCGCTGGACGTGAATGAACCCGAAAACCTGGCGCGCACCATCGCCCGACTGCAACTGAAATACGTCGTCATCACCAGCGTGGACCGCGATGACTTGCGTGACGGCGGCAGCCAGCATTTCGTCGACTGCATCCGGATGACGCGGGAGCTCTCGCCCTCGACCACGATCGAGATCCTGGTGCCCGATTTTCGTGGTCGCGACGACCGCGCTCTGGGCATTCTCAAAGCGGCTCCTCCCGACGTGATGAACCACAACATGGAGACAGTCCCGCGCCTGTACAAGGAGGCCCGACCCGGCTCCGACTACGCCTTCAGCCTGAACCTGCTCAAGAAGTTCAAGGCACTCTTCCCCGAAGTGCCCACCAAGAGCGGCCTGATGGTGGGCCTCGGCGAGACCGACGAGGAGATCCTGCAGGTCATGCGCGACATGCGGGCGCACGACATCGATATGCTCACGATCGGGCAGTATCTGGCGCCCTCCACGTCGCACCTGCCGGTGCGACGCTATGTGCATCCGGACACCTTCAAGATGTTCGAGGAAGAAGCCTACAAGATGGGCTTCACCCATGCCGCGGTGGGCGCGATGGTGCGCTCGAGCTACCACGCAGATCAGCAGGCCCACGCCGCGGGTGTGGCCGCACCCGTGGGCGCACCCGCGGGCGCACACGTGACCGCACGAGCGGCCACAGGGGCCACAGGGGCCAGCATCGCCGCGGGCGACTGACTCCCGCGACCCGCGAGGATGCATCCACTCCTTTATGCCCTCGGCGCGATCGCGCTGTGGGCGTCGCTCGCCTCCCTCGGCCTCAGCCTGTCCCATCTGCCGCCCTTCCTGCTGACCGGCCTGGCGCTGGTGATCGGCAGTATCCCCGCCTGGCCCCTGGCGCGGCAATGGAAGGTTCCACCACGCACCCTAGCCCTCGGGCTGTTCGGCCTGTTTGGCTACCACTTCTTGCTGTTCCTCGCCTTGCGCCTGGCGCCGCCGGTGGAGGCCAACCTGGTCAACTACCTCTGGCCCCTGCTGATCGTGGTGATGGCGCCAATGATCCTGCCCGGCACACGCCTGCGGGCGGTGCACCTGGCCGCCGCCTTGGCCGGCTTCGCCGGCGCGGCGGTCGCCATCGTGGGGGCCAGCACCGGTCTTGATGGCGCCTGGTCATGGGGCTATCTGCCGGCCCTGGCCGCGGCATTTGCCTGGTCGAGCTATTCGCTGTGGACACGGCGGGTGCCGCCCTTTCCGACGGCGGCCATTGGCCTGTTTGGCCTGCTGTCGGGCCTGCTCGCGCTGGCCTGCCATTGGCTGCTGGAGTCACCCACCCGGCTGTCCGGGCGCGACTGGGCACTGGTCGCAGTGATGGGCTTGGGCCCGCTGGGCGCAGCCTTCTTCCTCTGGGACAAGGCCCTCAAACTCGGCGACGCCCGGCAGATCGGCATCTTGAGCTATCTGACGCCGCTGGCCTCGACCCTGCTCTTACTCTTGGTGAGCGGGAGGCCGCTGACGCCCAACATTGCGCTGGGAGGGGCCTTGATCATCGGGGCTGCAGTGGTCGGGGCCCGCGCGCGCTGATCGCTACCGATACAAGGTCAGACGCTGGGCCCGCGCTGCGCAGGCTGAATGCGCCCCGACCTCAACCCAGCAGCTGGGCCGGATCCTCTGCGGCAAGCACATCCACCGCCCAAGGCTTGAGCCGCCCGGTGTCGGCCCGCAGCACCTCCTGCTTGACGGCCAGTACCTGGGCGGGGTGCATGGAAAAACTGCGCAGACCCAATCCCAGCAGCAAACGGGTGTAGGCCACGTCTCCGGCCATTTCGCCGCAGACACTGACCGGCTTGCCCTGGGCATGGCCAGCGGCAATGGTGTCGGCCACCAGACGCAGTACCGCTGGATGGCAAGGGTCATACAGGTGGGCCACCGACTCGTCGGCACGGTCGATGGCCAGTGTGTACTGGATCAGGTCGTTGGTGCCAATCGAGAGAAAGTCGAAGTACTTGAGGAAGGTCGGCAGGATCAGGGCCGCCGCCGGAATCTCGATCATCGCGCCCACCGCGACCTGACCGTAGGAAATACCGCGGTTATCCAGTTCGGCTCGCGCGAAGTCGATCAGCGAGAGCGTCTGCCGAATTTCGCTGGCATGGGCCAGCATGGGGATGAGCAAGTTGACCTTGCCATGCGCAGCCGCCCGGAGGATGGCACGCAGTTGGGTGAGGAACATCGACGGCTCGGCCAGACTCCAGCGAATGGCGCGCAGACCCAGTGCGGGGTTGAGGTGAGCCGCGTCACGGCGGGTGTCGTCCAACGGCTTGTCGGCCCCCACATCGACGGTGCGAATCGTGACAGGCAAGCCCCGCATCCCCTCGACTGCCCGCTTGTAGGCCTCGAATTGCTCCTCCTCGTCGGGGAGATTGCCCTGGCGCCCCATGAAGAGAAATTCGGAGCGAAACAGGCCCACGCCCACCGCGCCAGCCGCCATCGCGCCGGCGGCATCCTCCGGCAGTTCAATGTTAGCCAGCAGGTCGATGCGTTCGCCATCGAGCGTCACAGCGGGAGTGTGCGTGAGGCGGGCCAGACGTCCGCGTTCGAGGTCGGCCTGGCGTTGCTTGAATCCGTATTCGGCCAGGATGATCGGCGAGGGGTCGACGATCATCACGCCGGCATCCCCATCGATGATCACCCAGTCGTCCTGACGCACGAGTTGGCTGGCGCTGCGCGCCCCCACCACCGCCGGGATGTCCATGCTGCGTGCAACGATGGCCGTGTGCGATGTCTTGCCGCCCACGTCGGTCACGAAGCCTGCGAACACGCTCTGCTTGAACTGCAGCATGTCCGCCGGGGAGAGGTCATGGGCGATCAGCACCAGCGGCACATCGGTGGTGCCATCTAGCTGCAAGTCCTGCTGCCGGGGCGTCGGGCCGCGACGCGTGCCCGCCGAAGCTTGCGGGACCGGCGAGGCAACCCCCTTCATGTGCCGGAGCACGCGCTCAGCGACCTGCTCGAGGTCGGACTTGCGCTCACGCAGGTACTCGTCCTCCATCTCGTCGAACTGGCGTGAGAGCAGCTCAAGCTGCGTGGTGAGTGCCCACTCGGCGTTGTAGAGGCGCTCGGTAATCCAATGCTTGACCCCGGCGACCAGTTCCTGGTCCTGCAACAGCATCAAATGCACATCGAGCAGGGCCGACAGTTCGTGCGGCGCCTCCTTGGGGCCCATGCCCCCGATGGTCTGCTGCAGCCGATGCAGCTCATCGATCACCGCGTCACGCCCGTCGCGCAAGCGGGCGATCTCTGCCTCCACCTGCATCGGGTCGATGAAGTAATGGGCCACGTCCACCCGGCCGCCCATCAGGACGGCACGGCCGATCGCTATCCCGCGGGCGACTGGGAGACCGTGGATGGCGAAGGTCACCGGCTCATTCTCCCTCGCCGAACTTGTCCTGTATGAGGGCAAGAAGGGCGTCCATGGCCTCGCGCTCTTGCTCGCCGCTGGTCTCGAGAACCACCTCGGTACCGACGCCGGCGGCCAGCATCATGACGCCCATGATGCTCTTGGCATTGACGCGGCGCTCGCCGCGGGAGAGCCAGATTTCGCAGGGGTAGGACCCCGCCAGTTTGGTGAGCTTGGCAGACGCACGTGCGTGCAGGCCGAGCCTATTGCTGATGGTAATGGGCGTCTGGATCATGGTGCTGGATGCGCTTTTGATTCTGCGGTGCGGTAATGGCCACCTGCATCACGCCCTGTGTACCGCCGCTGACAGCCCTGGCAACCAAGGCTTCAAGTGGCTCGTGGCGGTAGCTCACGGCGCGCAGGATCATGGGCAAGTTGACGCCCGTGACCAGGCGAGTGTTCACGCCATCGACGAGCTTCTGGGCGACGTTGCTAGGGGTGGCACCGAACAGGTCGGTGAGCACCAGCGCCGAGCGGACCTGAGGGGTGTACAGCAGCTGCTGCAAGGCGATACGGGCGGTCGCCAGGGTTTCTTCCGGGGAGAGATTGGGCTGGACATCTACCGCCGCAACTGTGTTGCCGCAATCGGGAAACACATGCAAGGCGCACTGGCGCAACGCGTGCGCCAGGGGGGCATGGCAGATGATGAGAACGCCGTTCATCAAGCGGCATTATGTCCCCGTGGCAGTTCGTGGTCGGTTCGCCTCGGCGCAGAACAAGACACCGTCCCCGTTTGGCGCGCCCGCTTTGGCTATCCGTTCACACGCATTGGGGGCGGCCTTGCGGGATTTGACCCTCCGCAATGCCGTGGGCGCCGCAGCGGTGCATACTCGAACGGTAGAGACTTGAATGCAATTGCCATGTCCAAGCGCACCTGGAGCCTGATCCCGATCGCCCTATTGGCGATAGGCGCTGCCGTGGTCTACCTCTCGGGCCCGAGCGACCGCGCGCCGTCCTCGACCTTTGTCCTGCTTGACGGCAGCAAGAAGACCACCGAAGACCTGCGTGGGAAGGTCACACTGGTCAATTTTTGGGCAACCAGCTGCACCACCTGCGTCGCCGAAATGCCGGAAATGGTGGCGACCCACCAAAAATACCAAGGCCGTGGCTACCAGACACTGGCCGTCGCCATGAGCTATGACCCGCCGGCCTATGTGGTGAACTTCACCCAGACCCGCCAGTTGCCGTTCCAGGTTGCGATCGACAACACGGGAGAAGTGGCCAAGGCCTGGGGCGACGTCCGCCTCACGCCCACCACCTACCTGGTGAACAAGCGCGGGCAGGTCGTCAAACGCTACGTCGGCACACCCGATTTCGACGAGCTGCACCTGCTGATCGAAAAGCTTCTGGCCGAGGCCTGAGGCCGTCGAATCCCCCCGCCATAGCCCAGCACAGCAACAGCCCGGCACGGCCGGGCTTTCACCCGCGGGCTTGGCCCGTCCTCAATTGCGGAAGGTGTCGTGGCAGGCTTTGCAGCTGGCCGCCGTCGCGCCGAATGCCACCTTGAGGTTGTCGAGATTGTTGGTCTTGGCAGCAGCCAGAAGCTTGGCAGCCTCGGCCTGCATCTTCTCGGAGTTGTCCTTGAACTTGACCTGCTCGGTCCAGATCTCCGGCCGGGCCTTGGAGGACAGTTTCTCGGTCCCCGGCACGAAGCCCGCCCAGGGCAGGCGGGCCTGGGCCACCATTTCCTCGGCATTTTCAACAGCGACCTTGCCGTCGTAGGGCGCTCGGCCAGTGGCCATGGCCCCCAGGCGATCGAAGTGGGTCTTCATCCGCTTGAGCGCGCCCTGGCGGTAGGCCACCGCATCCTCGGGCTTGGCGAAGGCCGGCTGCGCGAGCGCCGGCAAGGACAGGGCGAAAGCCAACGAGGCAAACGCCAGGGAACGGGACAATTTCATCACTTGATCTCCCTCAAAAGACCGCCACCTGCTTGACGGGACAGCGGCACGAAACGGCAAAATGGGCCCGCTCATTGGAGCCAATGGCTTTGTAGCAGATGCTTGGCACAAACGAACGAACACTTAGGAATACACCCATGCCGCAGTCCACCGTTGACACCGCCCCAACCCACAAGATCCGGGTGTGGGACCTGCCCCTGCGGATTTTTCACTGGGCTCTGGCCGTGGCCGTGGCCGGCGCTGTCGCCTGCGCCGAGATCCCCGGCATACCGGTCGAGTGGCATGCGCGCTTCGGCTATGCGGTGCTGGCCCTGCTGATATTTCGGTTGGCCTGGGGCTTGGTCGGCGGGCACTGGGCACGCTTTGCGCGGCTGCGCCCGACGCCTGCCCGCTTGCGCGCGTATTTCAAGGGGGAGGGCAGCCCCGAGGACCAGGTGGGTCACTCGCCCTTGGGCGCCCTGGCCACGATAGCGCTATTGACTATCCTGGCATTGCAGGTCGGATCAGGCCTCCTGGCCGACGATGAAATCGCCTTCGTCGGACCGCTCAATCACTTGGTCAGCAGCGCTGTCGGCGAAGCGGCGACCGAATGGCACAAGGAACTGGGCAAGCTGCTGGTCTTCGCACTGGTAGCCCTGCACGTGGCGGCCGTGGTCTATTACCTGCGGGTGCGCAAGCAAAATCTCCTGGGCCCGATGGTGCACGGCGACAAGGTACTGGCACATCCCGCGCGGGCGTCCCGCGATGATGGGATATTGCGACTGTGGGGGCTGGTTCTGGCGGTTCTGGCGGCTGGCGCCGTGGGCTGGTTGGTTCTGCAAGGGGGCTGAGGCTGTCGCGCTACACTGAGTGCATAGCCATTTCATCACTCCGCTTTGGACCCCTCACCTGCTCCCGAGATACACGCCATTGGACCGCCCGACTCCGCGGGCCTGCAGGCCGTTCGAGAGATCTTCCTTGAGTACGCGCAAGGCCTGGGCATCCCCCTGGACTTCCAGGACTTCGATCAGGAGTTGGCCGACTTGCCCGGTGCCTATGCGCCACCGCGTGGCGCCCTCTTGCTGGCACGTGTAGAGGGGGTAGTGGCCGGTTGCTGCGCACTGCGTCCCTTGGACACATTGGACTACCCCGGCGCAGCCGAGATCAAGCGCCTGTACGTGCGCCCACCCTTTCGCGGATCAGGCCTTGGGCGCTCGCTCGCCGAGGCCGTCCTCGATGCAGCACGGCAGGCAGGCTACGCCTGCGTGGTTCTGGACACCCTGAGCGACATGGAAGCGGCCCGGGCCCTGTACGAGGACCTCGGATTCACCGAGATCCCCCCCTACTACCATAACCCGATCGCAGGCGCCCACTACCTCAAGGCTGACCTCTGAGGCGTGGCCCCTGGATTCCAACGGGCCTGGTGAGGCCCGAGAAGATCAGCCCTTGGCTTGGGCCAGCATGGTCTGGGCGTCGCTGACCTCGAACTTGCCCGGACCTTCGATGTTGAGCGTGGCCACCTTGCCGTCTTTGACCAGCATCGAATAGCGGTTGCTGCGAACGCCCATGCCGCGCGCGCTCAGGTCGAGGGTCAGACCAGCGGCTTTGGCGAAATCGGCGGCGCCATCACCCAGCATGCGAACCTTGCCGGCAGTCTTCTGCTCGCGTGCCCAGGCACCCATGACGAAGGCGTCGTTCACGCTCAGGCACCAGATCTCGTCCACGCCGGCCTTCGTGAGCTCGTCAAATTTCTCGACATAGCCAGGAACATGCTTGGCCGAGCAGGTCGGGGTGAAGGCACCCGGCAGGGCAAACAGGGCGATGGTCTTGCCGGCTGCTGCCTTGGCGACCTCGACCGGGTTGGGGCCGATGCTGCAACCGTTGCCCTCCACCTCGGAGTATTCATAGAGGGTGGTGCTGGGCAGGGTGTCTCCGACTTTGATCATGGTTGTGCTCCTAGGGGTTGGCGCCCCACGAGGGGGCAGAAAAAATACGGCCAAAAGAAAATGGACCAAAGAAAAACGGCCCATTGTGGGCCGTTTTCCAAACGTGCGCAGGCGCGGGGAAATCAGACCACCACGGCCTTTTCGACCAGGCGAGTCGCGACCCAGTTCTTGGTCTTCGAGATCGGGCGGCTCTCGGTGATCTCAATGACATCACCGAGGTGGTACTCACCCTTCTCGTCGTGTGCGTGGTACTTGCTCGACTTGGCAACAATCTTGCCATAGAGCTCGTGCTTGACGCGTCGTTCAACCAAGACGGTGACCGTCTTGGCGCGCTTATCGCTCACCACTTTGCCGATCAGGGTGCGCTTGAGGGAGGTTTTGGCTTCCGTCATGGTCACTCCTTATTTGGCAGACTCGGCGCGCTTTTGGGCCAGGACGGTCTTGGCGCGCGCGATATCACGGCGCGTCAGACGCAGCGTGGAGGTGTTATTGAGTTGTTGCGTGGCCTTTTGCATACGCAGGCCGAAGTGGGCCTTTTGCAGGTCCTTGACTTCGGCTTCCAGGCCGGCAACGTCTTTTTGGCGCAGTTCAGCAGCATTCATCGTGTTCTCCTGAATCAAGCGCCGAGCATGCGGCTGACGAAGGTGGTGCGCAGCGGCAGCTTGGCAGCAGCCAGTCTGAACGCCTCGCGGGCGAGCTCCTCGGGTACGCCGACGATCTCGTACAGCACCTTGCCCGGTTGGATTTCGGCGACGTAGTACTCCGGGTTGCCCTTACCGTTACCCATACGCACTTCAGCAGGCTTTTGGGAAATCGGCTTGTCGGGGAACACGCGGATCCAGATGCGGCCGCCACGTTTGACGTGACGGGAGATCGCGCGACGCGCGGCCTCGATCTGGCGGGCCGTCAGACGGCCACGGTCCGTGGACTTCAGACCGAAGTCACCGAACGCCACCGAGTTGCCTCGGGTGGCGATGCCGGTGTTACGGCCCTTCTGCTCTTTGCGGTATTTGCGGCGAGCGGGTTGCAGCATGTTTACTCTCCTTTGCCGTCGGCTGCCGGGGCAGCCGGCGCGGCGACCTTGCGGGCCACGCGCTTAACAGCAGATTTCGGTGCATCAGCACCTGCGGTTGCTTCTTGCGGCTTGTCGCTGCCGTCAGTGGGGGCCCCGTTGCCGGCACCCATGGTGCGGCGCGGGCCGCCACGGCGGTCGCCACCCGGGCCCGGGCGCTGACCGTCACGGCGAGGACCACGCGGACCACGACGCTCCTCGCCCTCGGGGCGGGGAGTGCTGTCCAGCGAGGGCGCATCGCTGCGGCCCAGGGTGTCGCCCTTGTAGACCCAGACCTTGACGCCGATGACGCCGTAGGTGGTCTTGGCCTCAGAGAAGCCGTAGTCGATGTCGGCGCGCAGGGTGTGCAGCGGCACACGACCTTCGCGGTACCACTCGCAACGAGCGATCTCGATGCCGTTCAGACGGCCCGAGGACATGATCTTGATGCCCTGGGCGCCCAGGCGCATCGCGTTTTGCATCGCACGCTTCATCGCACGACGGAACATGATGCGCTTCTCGAGCTGCTGGGTGATGCTGTCGGCAATCAGCTTGGCATCGACTTCGGGCTTGCGCACTTCTTCGATGTTCACGGCGACGGGCACACCCAGGCGAGCGGCGAGTTCCTTCTTAAGGAGCTCGATGTCCTCGCCCTTCTTGCCGATCACCACGCCCGGACGTGCCGAGAAGATGGTGATGCGGGCGTTCTTGGCTGGACGCTCGATCAAGATGCGCGAGACGGCGGCATTCTTCAGCTTGACCCTCAGGTACTCACGCACCTTGATGTCTTCGGCCAGCATGCTGGCGAAGTTGCGATTGCTCGCGTACCAACGGCTGGACCAATTACGGCTCACCGAAAGACGGAAGCCGGTCGGATGGATTTTCTGTCCCATGTTCTTCCCAGGTCTTTCAGTTGCCGACCGTCACGTACACATGGCACGTGGGCTTGCTGATGCGGTTGCCGCGGCCCTTGGCGCGCGCGGTGAAGCGCTTGAGGGTCGCACCTTGCTCGACGTAGATGGTCTTGACCTTCAACTCGTCGATGTCGGCGCCATCGTTGTGCTCGGCATTCGCAATTGCGGACTCGAGCACCTTCTTGACGATGACGGCGGCCTTCTTCTGGGTGAAGTTCAGGATGTTGAGGGCCTGGTCCACTTTTTTGCCGCGGATCAGGTCGGCGACCAAGCGGCCCTTATCGACCGACAAACGGACGCCCCGGAGGACTGCACGTGTTTCCATGGTCATTCCTTACTTCTTCTGGACTTTTTTGTCCGCCGGGTGACCCTTGAAGGTACGAGTCAGGGCGAATTCGCCAAGCTTGTGACCCACCATCTGGTCGGTGACATAGACCGGCACATGCTGCTTGCCGTTGTGGACGGCAATGGTCAGCCCGATGAACTCAGGCAGGATCATCGAGCGGCGCGACCAGGTCTTGATCGGCTTCTTTTCCTTGTTGGTGACGGCCTTGTCGACCTTCGCCAGCAAGTGGTGGTCGACGAACGGGCCCTTCTTGAGAGAACGAGTCATTGGCTACCCCTTACTTCTTGCGACGCGACACGATCATGACCTGCGTGCGCTTGTTGTTACGGGTGCGGTAACCCTTGGTCAGGTTGCCCCACGGATCCACCGGCACGCGGCCTTCGCCAGTACGGCCCTCACCACCACCGTGCGGGTGGTCGATCGGGTTCATGGCGGTACCACGGACGGTCGGGCGAATACCCATGTGACGCTTCACACCGGCCTTGCCCAGTTGGCGCAGGCTGTGCTCTTCGTTGGCAACTTCGCCGATGGTGGCGCGGCACTCGATGTGAATCTTGCGAACCTCACCGGAGCGCATGCGGACCTGGGCGTAAGTACCTTCGCGCGCCAGCAAGGTGGCAGAGGTGCCAGCCGAACGGGCGATTTGGGCGCCCTTGCCGGGCTGCAGTTCGATGCAGTGAATGGTCGAGCCCACCGGGATGTTGCGGATCGGCAGGGTGTTGCCCGCACGGATCGGGGCTTCCGAACCAGACAGCAGCGTCGCGCCGACTTCCAGGCCACGAGGGGCGATGATGTAGCGACGCTCGCCGTCGGCATAGCACACCAGAGCGATGTGAGCCGTACGGTTGGGGTCGTATTCAACGCGCTCCACCTTGGCGGGGATGCCATCCTTATCGCGGCGGAAGTCGACCACACGGTAGTGGTGCTTATGACCACCGCCCTTGTGGCGAACGGTGATGTGGCCGTTGTTATTGCGGCCGGACTTCTGGTGCTGGGGTTCCAGCAGGGGCGCGAAGGGCTCACCCTTGAACAGGTGATCACGCGTGACCTTGACCACGGCACGTTGGCCGGGCGAGGTCGGTTTCATCTTGATGACTGCCATGGTTTACGCAGCCTCCCCAGAGAAATTGAGCTCTTGACCGGGCTGCAGCATCACGTAGGCCTTGCGAATGTTGTCGCGGCGGCCCACCGAGCGGCCGAAGCGCTTGGTCTTGCCCTTGGTGTTGACCACAGAGACGCCCTTGACCTGGACCTTGAACATCAGTTCAACCGCGGCCTTGATCTCGAGCTTGGTGGCGTCCTGAAGGACCTTGAACGTCACAGCATTGGACTTGTCGGCCACCTGCGTCGCCTTTTCGGAGACGATGGGGGCGACCAGCACCTGCATCAGACGGCCTTCATCGAACTTGCGTTCGGCGGGGGTGGGGTTCACACGGCTCATGCGAACATCTCCTTGAGCTGGTCCATGGCGGCCTTGGTGACCAGCACCTTTTTGTAGTGCACCAGAGACAGCGGGTCGGCGTAACGGGGCTCGACAACTAGGATGTTGACCAGGTTGCGCGAGGCCAGGTACAGGTTCTCGTCCACTTCCTCGGCAATGACCAAGACGTTGTCGAGGTTCATGGCTTTGAATTTGGCAGCCAGTTGCTTGGTCTTGGGCGAGTCGACCTTGAGCGACTCAACCACGGCCAGGCGGCCTTCACGGGCCAGCTGGGAGAAGATGGACGCCATGCCGGCGCGGTACATCTTCTTGTTGAGTTTCTGGGTGAAGTTCTCGTCCGGGCTGTTCGGGAAGGTACGACCGCCTCCACGCCACAGCGGCGAGGACGTCATACCGGCGCGGGCGCGGCCCGTTCCCTTTTGCTTGAACGGCTTCTTGGTGGAGTGCTTGACCTGCTCACGGTCTTTCTGGGCACGGGTGCCCAGGCGAGCGTTGGCTTGGTAAGCGACGACGATCTGGTGAACCAGGTCTTCGTTGTATTCGCGGCCGAACACGGTCTCAGGCGCGTCCACCTTGGAAGCGGCTTGGCCTTGCTCGTTCAGGAGTTCGAGTTGCATTACTTCGCTCCCTTGTCTGCCGCCTTGGCCTTGACAGCCGGGCGGACGGTGACGAAGCCACCCTTGGCGCCGGGGACAGCACCGCGGATCAGCAGCAGTTGACGCGCTTCGTCGATACGAATGACATCCAGGTTCTGGATGGTCTTGGTGACGTCACCCAGGTGGCCCGACATTTTCTTGCCGGGAAACACGCGACCCGGGTCCTGGGCCATCGAGATGGAGCCCGGGACGTTGTGGGAACGGCTGTTACCGTGGGAGGCGCGCTGGGATGAGAAGTTGTGGCGCTTGATCGTGCCGGTGAAGCCCTTGCCGATCGAGGTGCCTTGCACGTCGACCTTTTGGCCCACCGCGAAGAGATCAGCGACAGGCAGCGTAGCGCCAGCGGCGTACTTGGCAGCCGCCTCAGCGCTCACACGAAATTCCTGGATGATCTCGCCCGCTTCGACACCCGCCTTGGCGAGGTGGCCGGCTTGCGGCTTGGTCACGCGGGAAGCCCTGCGCGCACCGAACGTGACCTGCAGGGCCACGTAGCCGTCGTTCTCTTCGGATTTGACCTGGGTCACGCGGTTGTTGGACACGTCCACCACCGTGACAGGCACTGCGTCCCCATCATCGGTGAAGAGGCGCATCATGCCCACCTTGCGGCCCAGCAACCCGAGGGAGTTGCTTTGACTCATGTTGTGCTCCGTTGCAATCGCCGCAGCCGCTTCAATTGGCTTCTGCGTTTGACGTTTCTCACCTCGCGCAAAGAGCTCGAGGACCAAAACGGCGAAAGAAGGTTGATAAATACCCCGCGCCTTTTCAGCGCGGAGCCTCAAATTATAACCCGCCCCAGCAGCCCTCTGCAATGATTTGCAGCGAACCGTTCCGAGACGGTCGGGGCGTGTAGCCCTCTTGTATTACTGGAGCTTGATCTCGACGTCCACGCCAGCCGGCAGGTCGAGCTTCATCAGCGCGTCAACGGTCTTGTCTGTCGGGTCGACAATGTCCATCAGCCGCTGGTGGGTGCGGATCTCGAACTGGTCACGCGAGCTCTTGTTCACGTGCGGCGAGCGCAAGATGTCGAAGCGCTTCATGCGGGTCGGCAGGGGCACCGGGCCCTTGACGATCGCGCCGGTGCGCTTGGCGGTGTCGACGATTTCTGCAGCGGATTGGTCAATCAGCTTGTAATCGAAGGCCTTAAGGCGGATGCGGATCTTTTGCTGGGCCATTCAATTACTCCATGATCTTTGCAACGACGCCGGAGCCGACGGTCTTGCCACCTTCGCGGATGGCAAAGCGCAGGCCTTCTTCCATGGCGATCGGGGCGATCAGCTTCACAGTGATCGACACGTTGTCGCCAGGCATCACCATCTCTTTGTCCTTG
>CANFQF010000013.1 GCA_947449025.1 Comamonadaceae bacterium | reverse complement strand
GCCCAGGTCGGCGACGACTTTGTAGGTGGGCGCGATGCGCACTTCCACCGGCAGCATCAGGGTGATGAACACCGCCCAGAACACCGCCTTGCGCAAGGGGAAGCGAAAGTAAACGATGGCGAAGGCCGAGAGCAGGGAAATCGCAATCTTGCCGAGGGTGATGGTGAGTGCGGAGATCAGGCTGACCACCATCATTCGGCCCACTGGCGCATGCGAGCCTGGCCCGGTGTGCTCTCCGAGCAGCACCGTGCGGTAGTTCTCCCAGAAGTGGCCGCCTGGCAGCAGCGGCATGGGCGCCTGCACCACCGCCTCGTTGGTGTGGGTCGAGGCAACAAATGCGACGTAGACAGGGAAAGCGACCACGGCTACCCCTAGCGCCAGCACCAGGTGGGTGAGGATGTCGAGGAAGCGGTTGCGTTCAATCATGGTCGGGGCGGCCGATCATTAGTAGTGGACCCGCTTCTCGACGAAGCGAAACTGGATCACCGTCAGGCCAATCACGATGACCATCAGAACCGCTGACTGTGCGGCCGAACTGCCCAGGTCCATCGCCTTGAAGCCGTCGAAATAGACCTTGTAGACCAGGATGGCGGTGTCCTTGCCCGGGCCGCCCTTGGTTGCGGCATCGACGATGGCAAAGGTGTCGAAGAAGGCGTAGACGATGTTGATGACCAGCAGGAAGAAGGTCGTCGGCGAGAGCAGGGGGAGCTGGATGCTCCAGAAGCGTCGCCAGGGGCCTGCACCGTCGATGGCGGCGGCCTCGATCAGCGACCGGGGAATGCTTTGCAGGCCGGCAACGAAGAAGAGGAAGTTGTAAGACAGCTGCTTCCAGACCGCGGCCATCACGATCAGCGCCATGGCGTGCCGGCTATTGAGCAGCGCATTCCACTCGAAGCCCAGGTGATTGAGCCACCAGGAGACCAGCCCCACGCTGGGCGCAAACAGGAACAGCCACAGCACGCCGGCCACCGCGGGGGCGACCGCGTAGGGCCAGATCAGGAAGCTGCGGTAGACCATGGCCGCGCGGCCCGCGCGGTCGGCGAAGACCGCCAGCAGCAGCGACAGGGTGAGCCCCAGGCCGGCCACCAGCAAGGAGAACACCGCGGTGGTCTTGAAGGACTCGAGGTAGCTCTCGTCTGCGAACAGCTGCTTGAAGTTCTCCAGGCCGACCCATTCCACCGAGGTGCCAAAAGGGTCTTGCTGCTGAAGCGACTGCAGCAGGGTCTGGCCCGCCGGCCAGAAGAAGAAGACCGAGATCACCGCCAGCTGCGGCGTGAGCAGCAACCAGGGCAGCCAGCGGGATCGGTAGTAGACGCGCTTGTCCATCGGACGAGTATGACTTCAGAGAAGAGGCAAGGCCCCGCCGCAGCGGGGCCTCAGGAGGGCCTCAGTGGTGCCTCAGTGGTGCCTCAGTCTCGCGAGACTCAGGACTTGTTGGCTTTCTGGAAGCGCTCGAGTTGCTCGTTGCCGCGCTTGACGATGGTGTCCAGGGCCTCCTTGGCGGTTTTCTTGCCCGCCCAGACCTGCTCGAGTTCCTCGTCCTCGATGGTGCGGATCTGCACATAGTTGCCCAGGCGAATGCCGCGCGACTTGTCGGTGGTCTTGCGGATCATCTGGTTGACGGCGGTGTCGGCACCCGGGTTCTGCTTGTAGAAGCCCGACTCCTCGGTCTTCTTGAACGCAGCCAGGGTGATCGGCAGGTAGCCGGTGCGCTTGTGGCTGGCCGATTGGATATCCGCGTTGGACAGGAACTCGAAGAAGTTCGCCACGCCTTTGTATTCCTCCGGCTTCTTGCCGGACATGACCCAGAGGCTGGCGCCGCCAATCACCGTGTTTTGCGGTGCGCCGGCTACGTCGGGGTAGTAGGGCAGGGGGGCGACGCCGAACTTGAACTTGGCGTTCTTGGCCACGTTGCCGTAAAAACCCGAGGAGGTGGTGATCATGGCGCACTCGCCGGAGACGAAGTTGGCCTCGGGCACGTTGGCGCGGCCCTTGTAAATGAACAGGCCGGTCTTGGCCATATTGCCCAGGTTCTCGATATGGCGCACATGCAGGTCGGAGTTGAGCACCAGACGCGCGTCGAGCCCCTTCATGCCGTTACCCTTGGTGGCCAGCTCGGTGTTGTGCCAGGTGGAGAAGCTCTCGAGCTGGGTCCACCCTTGCCAGGCCAGGGTGATCGGGCACTTGTGGCCGCTGGCTTTGAGCTTGGCGGCAGCCAGGGCGACCTCGGGCCAGGTCGCGGGCGGCTTGCTGGCATCCAGGCCGGCGGCGGCGAAGGCGTCCTTGTTGATGTAGAAGACCGTCGTCGAGCTGTTGAAGGGGAAGCTCATCATCTGGCCACTGGGCGCGGTGTAGTAGCCGGCCACGGCGGGAATGTAGGCGGCGGGGTCAAATTTCTTGCCGGCGTCGGCCATGACCTTGCCCACCGGAACCACCACGCCCTTGCTGGCCATCATGGTGGCTGTGCCCACTTCGAACACCTGCAGGATGTGCGGTGCGGTGCCGGCACGGAAGGCGGCCACGGCGGCGGCGTAGGACTCGTCGTAGGTACCCTTGAAGACCGGGACGACCTTGTAGTCCTTTTGGCTGGCGTTGAACTCCTTGGCGAGGTCGTTGACCCATTCGCCGTTCACCGCCGTCATCGAGTGCCACCATTGAATCTCTGTCTGTGCCATGGCCGGCAGGGCGACGGTAGTGGTCAGGATGGCTGCGGCGGCGAATGTATTTAGAACTTTACGCATCTTTTTCTCCTCAAATTGAACATCTGCGAGCATGCCACCGGCCCATGACATGACCGTGACCCGGGCCGCATTGTCCCGCTGCTATCCCGCCCAGCGCCTCGGGGGTTTCCCCGCTGGCGGCGCGGTCGTATTCCCTTTGGTACCATCCCCCCTCAGCCGGTCCCGCATCCGCATCCCTTCGGCTGAAGCCCGATCGCGATGAACGCACCGACCACCCTCCATCACCTGCTGGCCGCCGCCGACGAGTCGTCGCCGCGCCTGCGTGAAATTCCCTACAACTACACCTCGTTCTCCGACCGCGAGATCGTGATCCGTCTGCTCGGCGAGCGGGCCTGGGAGGTGCTGGGGCAATTGCGCCAGGAGCGTGCCACCGGACGCTCGGCCCGCATGCTCTACGAGGTGCTCGGTGACATCTGGGTGGTGCAGCGCAACCCCTACCTGCAGGACGACCTGCTGGACAACCCGGGTCGTCGGCGCCTGCTGGTCGAGGCCCTTCACCATCGCCTGTCCGAGGTGCAAAGGCGCCGCACGCCCGACAGCGATGCCGCCCGCGACCTGCTGGTGGGCGAGCTCCTGGAGGCGGCCAGCCGCGCGGTGCAGGCCTTCGACGCCAGCTTCAAGTCGATGGCAGATCTCCGCCGCAAAACCCAGCGCCAGCTTGGGCGGCTCACGGCCCGCGACAACATCAAGTTCGACGGACTCTCGCGCGTCTCGCACGTGACCGACGCCACCGACTGGCGGGTCGAGTACCCGTTTGTCGTGCTCATTCCCGACACCGAAGCCGAAATGGCCGCTCTGGTGCGCGGTTGCATCGAGCTGGGTCTGACCATCATCCCGCGCGGAGGCGGCACCGGCTACACCGGCGGCGCCATTCCGCTCACCTGGAAAAGCGCCGTCATCAACACCGAGAAGCTCGAGGCGATGACCGAGGTCGAGCTCGTGGCCGCGCCCGGTCATGCGCAGCCCTTGCCCACCGTGTGGACCGAAGCCGGCGTGGTCACCCAGCGCGTGGCCGACGCCGCCGAACGCGCGGGCTTCGTCTTTGCGGTCGACCCGACCTCGGCCGAGGCCTCGTGCATCGGCGGCAATATCGCGATGAACGCCGGCGGCAAGAAGGCCGTGCTCTGGGGCACCGCCCTGGACAACCTGCTGTCCTGGCGCATGGTCACCCCCGACGCCGAATGGCTGGAGGTGGTGCGCATGGACCACAACCTGGGCAAGATCCACGACGCCGAGGTTGCCACCTTCGAACTGCGCTACTTCCCGGCCGACGCAAAGAAGATCGACTGGGCCAAGCCCGCGCGTACCGAGCGCCTGGTCATCCCCGGCCGGAGCTTCCGCAAGGAGGGCCTGGGCAAGGACGTGACCGACAAGTTCCTCTCGGGCTTGCCGGGAATCCAGAAAGAAGGCTGCGACGGCCTCATCACCAGCGCCCGCTGGGTGGTGCACCGCATGCCCTCGCACATTCGCACGGTGTGCCTGGAGTTCTTCGGTCATGCCAAGGACGCGGTGCCCAGCATCGTCGAGATCAAGGACTTCATGTTCGCCGAGCAGCGCCGCACCGGCACGGTGCTGGCCGGGCTCGAGCACCTGGACGACCGCTATCTGCGGGCGGTGGGCTACACCACCAAGAGCAAGCGCGGCGTGCTGCCCAAGATGGTTCTGATCGGTGACATCGCCGGCGACGACGCTGACGCGGTGGCCCGCGCCGCCTCCGAGGTGGTGCGCCTGGCCAATTCGCGCAGCGGCGAGGGCTTTACCGCCATCAGCCCGGAAGCGCGCAAGAAGTTCTGGCTGGACCGCAAGCGCACCGCCGCCATCAGCCGGCATACCAACGCCTTCAAGATCAACGAAGACGTGGTGATTCCGCTGGACCGCATGGCCGACTACACCGACGGCATCGAGCGGATCAACATCGAGCTGAGCCTGCGCAACAAGCTCAAGCTGGTGACCGAGCTCGAGGCCTTCTTCGCCCGCGGTCAACTGCCCCTGGGCAAGCACGACGACGCCAGCGAGATTCCGTCCGCCGAATTGCTGGAAGACCGTGTGGCCCAGGCCCTGGCCCTGCTGCGCGAGGTGGGTACCCTCTGGCAAGACTGGCTCACCCGCGTGGACGAACTGTTCCCGCAACTGCAAGACCACTCTCTGCGCGCCAGCTGGAAGACGCAGATTCGCGTTCCCTTGCAGCAGATCTTTTCTGGTCAGGCCTTCGGCCCGCTGCTGGCCGAGGCGGGCGCCATCCACAAGCGCGTGCTCAAGGGCCGTGTCTGGGTGGCGCTGCATATGCACGCCGGTGACGGCAATGTGCACACCAACATTCCCGTCAACAGCGACGACTACGCCATGCTGCAGGCCGCCCACCAGGCGGTGGCGCGCATCATGGGGCTGGCGCGTTCGCTCGGCGGCGTGATTTCCGGCGAGCACGGGATCGGCATCACCAAGCTGGAGTTCCTCACCGACGAGGAGCTGGCGCCCTTTGCCGACTACAAGCGGCGCGTCGACCCTGAGGGCCACTTCAACCGCGGCAAGCTGCTGCGGGAAACGGGCATCCGCAACGACACCGGTATCGAGCTGCGCGCCGACCTGGCCCATGCCTACACGCCCAGCTTCGGGCTCATGGGCCATGAGTCGCTGATCATGCAGCAGTCCGACATCGGCGCCATTGCCGACAGCGTCAAGGACTGCCTGCGCTGCGGCAAGTGCAAGCCGGTGTGCGCCACCCACGTGCCGCGCGCCAACCTCCTGTACAGCCCGCGCAACAAGATCTTGGCCACCTCGCTGCTGGTCGAAGCCTTCCTCTACGAGGAGCAGACCCGCCGCGGCGTTTCGATCAAGCACTGGGAAGAGTTCGAGGACGTGGCCGACCACTGCACGGTCTGCCACAAGTGCGCCTCGCCCTGCCCGGTGAAGATCGACTTCGGCGATGTGTCCATGAACATGCGCAACCTGCTGCGCAAGATGGGCAAGAAAAGCTTCCGTCCCGGGCAGGCCGCGGCCATGTTGATGCTCAACGCGACCAACCCCGAGACCATCAAACTCGCGCGCAGCGCGATGGTGGGGGTGGGCTTCAAGGTCCAGCGTCTGGCCAGCGACCTGCTGCGCAGTTTTGCCCGCAAGCAGACCGCCTTGCCGCCCTCGACCCATGGCACCGCCCCGATCAAGGAGCAGGTGATCCACTTCATCAACAAGAAGCTGCCCGGTGGCTTGCCCAAGCGCACCGCCCGCGCGCTGCTGGACATCGAGGACAAGGACTACGTTCCGATCATCCGCAACCCGAAGGGCACCACCAGCGAGTCGGAGGCGGTCTTCTACTTCCCGGGCTGCGGCTCTGAGCGCCTGTTCTCTCAGGTGGGGCTGGCCACCCAGGCCATGCTCTGGGACGCCGGCGTGCAAACCGTGCTGCCCCCAGGCTACCTGTGCTGCGGCTACCCCCAGCGCGGCTCGGGCCAGTTCGACAAGGCCGAGAAAATCATCACCGACAACCGGGTGCTGTTCCACCGCGTCGCCAACACGCTCAACTATCTGGACATCAAGACGGTGGTGGTCTCCTGCGGCACCTGCTATGACCAGCTTCAGGGCTACGAGTTCGACAAGATCTTCCCGGGCTGCCGCATCATCGACATCCACGAGTTCCTGATGGAGAAGGGCTACAAGCTCGGCGGTGATCAGGGTTACCTCTACCACGACCCCTGCCACACGCCCATGAAGCTGCAGGACCCGATGAAGACGGTCAAGGCCTTGATGGGTGACCAGGTGCTCAAGTCCGACCGCTGCTGCGGCGAGTCCGGCACCCTCGGGGTGACCCGTCCCGACATCTCGACCCAGGTCCGCTTCCGCAAGGAGGAACAGCTGCGCCAGGAAGAGGCCGCACTGCGTGCCACCGGTTCGGTGGCGGCCGAGGGCCCGGTGAAGATCCTCACCAGCTGCCCCAGCTGCCTGCAGGGCCTCTCCCGCTACGGCAACGACCTGCAAAACGGTCTGCTGGAGGCCGACTACATCGTGGTCGAGATGGCCCAGCGCCTGCTCGGCCCCGACTGGATGCCCCGCTATGTGCAGGCCGCCAACCAGGGCGGCATCGAGCGCGTGCTGGTCTGATTGCCTATCAAGTTAAATATTAATAGCTAAAAACCACCCGATACGTGTATAAAAGCACGCATTGATGAGCTGCGCTCCATTCCGGGGCCAGGGGGTGGACATGAAGCTGTGGTGGGTCAGGCTGTCGGCGGGGTTGCTGGCGGGGTTCGTACTGGTTTGTCAGGCCCATGCGCAATCTCGGGCTGGCGAGGTCGAATCGTTGCGTGGCGTGGTCGTGGCCCAGTTCCCGGGGGAGCCGCCCCGCAGCCTGGCCCGGGGTGACGCCCTGCGCGAGGGCGATCAGCTTCAGTCGGCGCCCTCCAGTGGCGCGGTGCTTCGCCTCGACGACGGCAGCCGCCTGACCCTGCGCCCCGACACCCGTTTGGTGCTGCGCACCTGGCGCTACCAAGCGCAGTCGCCTGGTGAGGAGCCAGCCCCCGACAACCGCCTGGTGGTAGACCTGCTGCGCGGTGGGCTGCGCGCCGTGGCGGGCCTCGTGACCCGCAGCGGCCCGGACGCGGCGCGCATCCAGACGCCGGTGGCGGCCATCGGCATTCGCGGCACCGACCTGTATGCCCGGCTTTGCCGGGGCGAGGGTGACTGCCTGCCAGCGCTGGCCAGCGCTGGCTCGGCGTCTGGTGCGATTGGCGCGACGGGCGCACCAGAAGCGGCGCGCCGGGCAACCGTCAGTGCCGCACCGCCCACCAGCGCAAGGGTGGTGTCGCTCGAGGGCCGGGCCGAGGCCATCGACGCGCTCGAGCGGCGCCGGCGACTGCTGCCCGGCGCCAGCCTATACCCGGGCGACCGCATCGCCACCGCAGCGGCCAGCCATCTGGTGCTGGCCTTTCGCGACGATGCGCGGCTGACCCTGGGCCCGGCGTCCGAGTTGCGCATCGACGACTACCGCTATGACGAGGAGGCGCCGCAAGAGGGCCGGATGCTGCTGTCGGTGCTGCGCGGGACCTTGCGCGCGCTCACCGGGCTGATCGCCCGTGCCGACCCGCGCCATGTCACCGTCACCACCCCCACCGCGACGCTGGGCATTCGGGGCACCGGCTTCGACCTGGCCTGTCTGGGCGCCTGCGCCCAGGGGCGGCGGGCCGCCGCCGAGGAGGACTGGCTGCGGGTCTGTACCTGGCGCGGCGCGGTCGACCTGCGCCCGCCGGACGAGGCAGTGTCCGACCCGGTGGTGGAGGACCGCTGCGCGGCGCTGGGCTCGGCCGGGGTGCAGGCCCTGGCCACGCCCTTGGTGCTGGAGGGGCCGCGGCCAGATTCGGTGACAGTGCCCGCCTCGCTCTTTTCCCGCGTCCCCCTGCCGGCAAGCCTCGAGGGCCTGCTGGTCTACGTCGAGGTGGGCAGCGTCCGCCTGTCGGGCGCGGCGGGGGAGAGAGACCTGGGCAACGGTGAGGCCGGCCTGGCCAGCGCCAACCAGGTGGAGCGCCTGGCGGATGTCGGCTGGGCGCGTGAGCAGTGGCAGACCGGGCTGGGCTCCCTGCTCGGCGCCAGTGGCCTGAGCGCGATGTGCCGGCGCTAGGACCGGATCAAGGAGTGCAGTCATGAATGGAACCCAGAGGCGGGCGCGGATCTTCCGGGCCGCAGTGGCCTGCGTGCTGTCATTCGCAACCCTGGCGCCGGCACTTGCCGCCGCAGCAGAGACCGACGAAGGGCCACGTTTTGCCATCACCGGTTTTGACCTGCGCGGTTTCGACCCGCTGCCGGCCGGACACGCCGAGGCGGTCCTGGCGCCTTTCACCGGCCCCGGCGCCAGCCTGACCCGGTTGCGTGAGGCGGTGGCTGCATTGGAGGGCGCGCTGCGGGCACAGGGCATGGGCCTGTACCGCGTCACGCTGCCACCGCAGACGCTCGAGGGGCGGGTCATCCTGGCCGTGACGCCGCAGCGCCTCGACCGCATCGAAGTGCAGGGCCACAGCTTCTCCAGCGAGGCCCAAGTCCTGCGCAGTCTGCCAGCTCTGGTCACCGGCAACACGCCCGACCTGCACCGGCTCGCGGCTCAGACGACCTTGGCCAACGACAGCCCCGTCCGCCAGGTACAGGTGGTACTGCGCGAAGGCCGGGCCGACCGGACCGGCAGCAGCCCGGGGGGGGACGCCGGGCCGGGCACTGCCGGGGTGCCGTGGGAGGCGGACAAGGTCGACGCCATCGTTCGGGTGCGCGAGCAGCGCCCGACATCGATGTCCGTCACGGTGTCCAACCATGGCAGCGCCGCGACCGGGCACGACCGGTTCACGGTCAGCGGCCGCCACGCCGATCTGGGCGGCCGCGACATCGATCTGCAGGCGAGCTACACCACCTCCCTGGAGCGGCCGCATGACGTGCGCCAGGCCGGCGTCGCCCTGCGGGTGCCGCTGTATCCGCAGGGTGCGCAGCTGTCCGGCTTCATCACCCGCTCGGACATCGTCGGCGACTTTGGCGACTTCCGCAGCACCGGGGCTGGCTCGGTGTCGGGCCTGGAGCTGGCGACCTATCTTCCGACTGGCGGACAGACGCGGCACCGAGTCGCCCTGACCCTGCAAGACCGCGTGTTCGAGGCGTCCCGGATCGATGACCAGGTGCTGCCCGGACAGGTCGACCGGCGTACCCGGCCCTGGGGTCTGCGCTATGCGGGCCGGCTCGATGCGCAGCCCGAACAGAGCCCTGGCGGGGCGGGGGCCAGCGCGGTCGGGCCCTCCGTTCCCGGGGTGGGCGCCTGGCAATGGGCCGCCGAGTGGCTGTCCAATACCGCTGCGGGTGCCGGCAATGACCTGGCGGCCTACCAGTCGGAGGACCCGCGCGTCCACGAGCTAAGGTGGCAGGTCCTGCGCTTGTCACTGGCGAATCAGCGTGAGTTGGCGAATTGGCGCCTGCTCTGGCGGGCGCAGGGGCAGCTGGCCAGCACCGCCCTGATTGCCGGCGAGCAGTTTGGCCTGGGCGGACTGAACTCGGTGCGCGGCACCCGTGAGGAGCGGCCCCTGGCCGGCGACAGCGGCTGGCAGGGCTCGGTGGAGCTGGCCACGCCAGCGCGGGAGGGCTGGCGGGTCATCGGCTTCGTCGACGCCGGCGGCATCGCCAGCCGGCCAGCCTCGGATGGCGAGCCTGCGCGTGACCGGCTGGCCAGCGCCGGGCTCGGTTTGCGCTGGGGCCTGCCCGGTTTCGCCATGGTGCTCGACTGGGGCCGTATCATCACCGGCAGCCGCGTCCCGTTGGCGGTACGGCCCAGCGCGCCGCAGCGGGGTGATGAGCGGCTTTACCTTGCCCTCACCTTCAGCTTCTGATTGCGAACACCCCACCCATGGCCGGTCTTCAAGCAGACACTCCCGTCCCCACCGCCCTCACGGCCCACGGCCAGTCCCGTGCGCTGGAGGTGGCTTTCTCCGACGGCGCCCACTTCCGCATTCCGTTCGAGCTGATGCGCATCTATTCGCCCTCGGCCGAGGTTCAGGGTCACGGCCCCGGACAGGAGGTGCTGCAGACCGGCAAGCGCGAGGTCACGCTGGAGGCCCTCGAGCCGGTGGGCAACTACGCGGTGCAACCGCACTTCTCCGACGGGCACGCCAGCGGCATCTTCTCCTGGGCCTATCTGTATCGGCTGGGGGCGGAGCAGGACCGGCTGTGGGCCGACTACGAGCGTCGCCTGGCCGAGGCCGGTCGGGGTCGGGATGACCCGATGCCGGTCGCAGCCGGCGGCTCCTGCAGCCACTGAGGCAAGGCCGCCACACTCTGTGGCCGCTGTGCACCGCCTTGGCGGATGCGGTCTGTCATGCCCCGGTCGGGCCGGGGTCTTCGGCTGCTGAGGGCCCGCGCCGCCTACGCGCCTCCTACAATCGGCCGCCATGAGTTCCACCCATTTCGGCTTTCAGCAGGTCGACGAACAGGACAAGGCCCGCCGAGTTCGCAGCGTGTTCGATTCCGTGGCCTCGCGCTACGACGTGATGAACGACCTCATGTCGATGGGCCTGCATCGCGCCTGGAAGGCCTACACCGTGATGGTGGCCGACCTGCGACCTGGCCAGCACGTGCTTGATATTGCCGGCGGCACCGGCGACATGGCCCAGGCCTTTGCGCGCAAGGTGGGCCCCACCGGTCGGGTGGTCCACACCGACATCAACGAGGCCATGCTGCGCACCGGGCGTGACCGCCTGGTCGACGCCGGGCTGCTGCTGCCCACACTGGTGTGCGACGCTGAAAAGCTGCCCTTTCCCGACGCCAGTTTTGACCGCGTCTGCGTTGCCTTCGGACTGCGCAACATGACCCACAAGGACGTCGCCCTGCGCGAGATGCGCCGCGTACTCAAGCCGGGCGGCAAATTGCTAGTGCTCGAGTTCTCCCGCATCGCCAAGCCGCTGGCCAAGGCCTACGACTGGTATTCCTTCAGCGTGCTGCCCCGCTTGGGTCAAATGGTGGCCGGCGACGCCGAGAGCTACCGCTACCTGGCGGAATCGATTCGTATGCATCCCGACCAGGAAAGCCTGAAGACCCTGATGAAAGAAAGCGGTTTTGGTCATGTGGACTATCACAACCTCACTGGCGGTGTGGTGGCGCTTCATGTTGGAATTCGCTGCTGAACCCGGCTCGGGTCGTGACAGCTTGCTGCACGAGAGTGAGTTGAAGGCCGCAGGTAGCCTGCCTGCGTGCGTCTGCGAATCACCGCGCCTATAACGGGGCGCCTTTTGAAGGAAGTCGTGAGATGAAGTTCTGGACTGCACTGATTGCCGGCGTGTTGCTGGTGGCCTCCATGCAAGCGGAGGCCGCGCGCCGCCTGGGCGGCGGCAACTCTGTCGGTCGCCAATCTGGCAACGTCACCCAGCGGGAAGCGGCCCGTCCTGCGGCGCCGTCCAACACGGCCCCCACGAACGCCGCGCCGGGTGCCACCCCTGGCGCAGCGCCTGGCGCAACACAGGGTGCAGCCCCAGGTGCCACACCGGGCGCTGCCCCAGGCACGCCTGCAGCCACCCCGCAACCGGCCGCAGCCACCGGGCAACGCCCGGCGGGCGCAACGCCGCCGCCCGCGCCGTCGCGCCCCTGGGCCGGCATTTTGGGCGGCCTCGCCGCTGGCCTGGGTCTGGCCTGGCTGGCGCACTCCTTGGGCATGGGCGCCGGCTTCGGCCAGTTCCTGCTGATCGCCCTGGTGGGCTTGGCCGTGGTGATGGGGGTCATGTTTTTCTTGCGCCGGCGTGCGCCCCAGCGCATGGCCTACGCCGGTGCGGGTGGCGCCGATCCCGAAGCGTCCGCCAGCGTGCCGCAGTACAACCCAGACAAGGTTGGCAACGACGCCTCCGCCCGGCCCTGGGAGAGCCCTTCCACCCATTTCGAGCCGGCAGCACCGGCACCCGGGGGCGCGTCCGCGGGCGGGCTGCGCATCGGCTCTGGCCTGGCCGGAGGTAACTGGAGCATCCCCGCCGGATTTGATGCGGAGGGCTTTATCGATGCCGCCAAACGTAACTTCGTCGTTCTTCAGGACGCTTGGGACCGCAGCGATATCTCTGCCCTGCGGGCGATGATGACCGACGAGATGGTCAGCGAAATCCGCAGCCAGCTGGCCGAGCGTGATGCGCACCGTGGCGCGGGTCCCAACAAGACCGACGTGGTGCTGCTCGAGGCCCAGCTCCTGGGCATTGAGGACCTGGGCGATGGCTACATGGCCAGCGTCGAATTCACCGGCCTGATCCGGGAGGAGCCCTCGGCCGGCCCCAGCCCCTTCCGCGAGGTCTGGAACATGACCAAGCCCAAGGACGGGCGCAGTGGTTGGCTGGTAGCCGGCGTGCAGGCGCTCCAGTAACCCTGCACTTGCCACCTGCATTTGCCGGGCGCGGCGGGCTTGGACGGCCGGGCTCGCCGCTGCGGGAATAATCGGGGCCATGGCCACACCAACCCCTTTCGAATTCATCGACGCGCTCGCCGGGCGCGTCTTGCCTGTCATCTCCCCTGTACTGCAGCCGGCGGTTGGCGAAATACGCCATCGCCTGGTGCTGCTCCTGAACCATGTTCTGGGGCAGGAGCCCGAGGCCATGGCCCGACTGGTGCGGCAGCGAGGCCGGGTGGTCGAACTGTCCTGGCGCCAGTGGCATTTGCGTCTTCAGGCCACTCCAGCCGGTCTGCTGGAGCAGGCACCTGAAGGCGCGGTCGCCCACTTGACCCTGGTCATTGCCGAGGAATCACCCTGGGTTCTGGCACAAGCCGCCCTGCGCGGCGACAAGCCTCCCGTGCGCATCGCCGGCGACGTGCAACTGGCCGCCGAGGTCAATTGGCTGGCGGACCATGTGCGCTGGGACCTGGAGGAGGACCTGTCCCGGCTGCTGGGTGATGCCCCGGCCCACGCCCTGGTCGAGGGAGGGCGCCAGGCTGCGGCAGCTCTGCGCGCCTTCGCCGCCAGTCTGGCGGAGCGCTTCCCGATTCGGGGCCGCTCCTCCGGCAGCGCCAATGCGGGCGCCGGCTCGGCGGAT
The DNA here is from genome assembly GCA_947449025.1 of Comamonadaceae bacterium. GTDB lineage: Bacteria > Pseudomonadota > Gammaproteobacteria > Burkholderiales > Burkholderiaceae_C > Ramlibacter. Next base: position 23,738 of record CANFQF010000013.1, on the reverse strand, counting down.
TCGGGTGGCTCGCGATGAGGCGCGCCCTGCGGGTCCTGTTCATCCTCGGGATCGTGGTCCGCTTCGGACTGGACCAACTCGCGCTGGACAACCTCCGGCATCCCGCCCTGCGGGCCCTCACCCGCTTGCTGGCCTTGGGGCGGCGCCTGAACGCCCCGCGTGGCCAGCGCCTGCGCGAAGCGCTCGAGCACCTGGGACCCATCTTCGTCAAGTTCGGCCAGGTGCTCTCCACCCGGCGCGACCTGCTGCCGCCGGATATCGCCGACGAACTGGCCCTTCTGCAGGACCGTGTCCCTCCCTTCCCGCCCGAGGTGGCGGTGGCCACCATCGAGCGCGCCTTCGGCCGCAAGGTAGACGAGGTCTTCACCAGCTTCGATCGGGTGCCGGTGGCCAGTGCCTCCATCGCCCAGGTGCACTTTGCCACTTTGCGCACCCGCGACGGACAGTTGCGCGAGGTGGCCGTCAAGGTGCTGCGCCCCGGCATGCTCACCGTCATCGACAAGGACCTGGACCTGCTGCGGACCATGGCGGCCTGGGTCGAGCAGCTTTCTGCCGATGGTCGTCGCCTCAAGCCCCGCGAAGTGGTGGCCGAGTTCGACAAGTACCTGCACGACGAGCTCGATCTGGTGCGCGAGGCGGCGAACGCCGCGCAGTTGCGCCGCAACATGGACGGCCTGGGCCTGGTGCTGGTGCCGGAGATGTTCTGGGACTTCTGCCACCCCGAGGTGATGGTGATGGAGCGCATGTCCGGCGTTCCGATCTCCCAGGTCGATCGCTTGCGCGAGGCCGGCGTCGATATGAAGACGCTGGCGCGCGACGGCGTGACCATCTTTTTCACCCAGGTGTTTCGTGACGGCTTCTTCCACGCCGACATGCACCCTGGCAACATCCAGGTGAGCCTGGCGCCGGCGACCTTCGGCCGCTACATCTCGCTCGATTTCGGCATCATCGGCACCCTCACCGAATTCGACAAGGAATACCTGGCGCAGAACTTCACCGCGTTCTTCCGCCGGGACTACAAGCGGGTCGCCGAGTTGCATATCGAGTCGGGCTGGGTCCCGCCGCAGACCCGGGTCGACGAACTGGAGTCCGCCATCCGCTCGGTGTGCGAGCCGTATTTCGACCGCCCGCTCAAGGAGATCTCCCTGGGCATGGTCCTGATGCGCCTGTTCCAGACCTCGCGCCGCTTCAACGTCGAGATCCAGCCGCAGCTGGTGCTGCTGCAAAAAACCCTCCTGAACATCGAGGGGCTTGGCCGGCAACTCGATCCCGACCTCGACCTGTGGAGCACCGCCCGACCCTTCCTGGAGCGCTGGATGCTCGACCAGGTGGGTCCCGGGCGTTTCTGGCGCGAGCTCAAGGACCAGGCGCCGCGGTACGCCAAGCTGCTGCCCGACCTGCCGCGCCTGTTGACCGATTACCTGCGCCAGCCACCTGGCATCAGCAGGCGCGAGCTTCAGCAACTGGTTGAGGAGCAGCGGCGCACCCACCGTCTGCTGCAGGCGGTGGTTTGCGTGGGCCTGGGATTTGCTTTGGGTGCGATGGCCATCTTGGTCCTGGGGCACCTGTCCCTGCAATGAACACCGCTGCAATGAGTCTCCCTGTCATGAGCGCGGGAGGGCTTAGAAGGCTATCCATCATCGCGGCCGCGACCTGACGCGCCGCTCGCCAAGGAGTCATACGGATGCTGCTCACGCTGGTTATCGCCTACCTGCTGGTCACCATCGCTATTGGCCTGTACGCGGCCAAGCGGGTCAAGAACACTGCCGACTTCGCCATCGCCGGGCGGCACCTGCCGCTGGCCATGGTGGTCACCACCACCTTCGCCACCTGGTTCGGCTCGGAAACCGTGCTGGGTATTCCGGCCAAGTTCATTGAGCACGGCCTCGGCGGCGTGGTCGAGGACCCTTTCGGGGCCGGTACCTGCCTGATCCTGGTCGGCCTGTTCTTTGCGGGCAAGCTCTACCGGATGACCCTGCTGACGATCAGCGACTATTACCGCGAGCGCTTCGGGCGCACGGTGGAAGTCGTGTGCTCGGTGATCATCATGGTCAGTTACCTCGGCTGGGTGTCGGCCCAGGTCACCGCCTTGGGTCTGGTGTTCAACGTGCTGTCTGGCGGCGCGGTCAGCGTGCCACTGGGCATGGTGATCGGGGTGGTTTCCATCCTGGCCTACACCCTTTTTGGCGGCATGTGGTCGGTGGCGATCACCGACTTCATCCAGATGATCATCCTGGTGGTGGGCCTGGCCGCGATCGCGGTGTTTGCCGGCAACATGGCTGGCGGCGCGGACAAAGTCATCGATCTGGCCACCAGTCGTGATCTGTTCAAGTTCTGGCCCGAGCCTAGCTTTACCGACATCGCCTTCTTCCTGGCCGCCGCCATGACCATGATGTTTGGCTCCATCCCGCAGCAGGACGTCTTCCAGCGGGTCATGTCTGCTAACAGCGAAGGCGCCGCGCGCAAGGGGGCGATCATCGGGGGCGCTTTCTATATCGTGTTCGCTTTTGTTCCCATGTTCATCGTGGTCAGCGCCCTGATCGTGATGCCCGAGAAGGCGGCCACCCTGCTCAAGGAGGATCCGCAGAAGGTCATGCCCACCTTGGTGCTCGAGTACATGCCCTTTGCCATGCAGGTGCTGTTTTTTGGTGCGCTGTTGTCGGCCATCAAGTCCACCGCCTCGGCCACCCTGCTGGCGCCCAGCGTCACCTTCACCGAGAACATCTGGCGACAGTTCCGCCCCCACCCCAGTGACCGGGAGCAACTGCGCACGATGCGTATCACCGTACTGGTTTTCAGCACCCTGGTGCTGACCTACGCCATTTACATGCAGGGCACCTCCATCTACGAAATGGTCTCGGGGGCCTACCAGGTGCCTCTGGTGGGTGCCTTCATTCCCCTGGTTTTCGGCCTCTATTGGCAGCGGGCCACGACCCAGGGGGCGATCTTCGCCATCGTTTTGGGCCTTGTGACCTGGCTGCTGTTCATGGTCACCCCGGCCGGCGAGGTTTTCCCGGGCCAATTGGCGGGCCTCTTGGCGTCCCTGACCGGCATGCTGGTGGGGTCCCTGGGTCCGCAGGCAATCCGCAACGTCCACGCCTCCCACCACAAGCTCGCTGGCGCTTGAGCCTGCGACCGAAGCGCCCCGCAGCCCCCTCGGGCTGGGGGTGGCAACCCCCCCGCCTATAATCGAAGGCTTTGCACCCTCCACCCCTGTCATGCCCATTTACGCCTACAAATGCGGGTCCTGTGGCCATGCCAAGGACGTCTTGCAAAAGATCTCCGACGCGCCTCTCAGCACTTGCCCGGCTTGCGGCGCGCAGGCGTTCACCAAGCAGGTGACAGCCGCCGGCTTCCAGCTCAAAGGGTCTGGCTGGTATGTCACCGACTTCCGCGGCGGCTCGGCCGGATCTGGCGGATCTGCAGAGCCCGGCAGCACGCCGTCCGGCGCAAGTGCCGGCGCAAGTGCCGGTGCAAGTGCCGGTGCAAGCGCCGCTGGTCCCGCCTCTGGCGCTGCCTCTGGTGAACCAGCCTCTTCCAGCCCAGCTTCCGGCGCGGCCGCGAGCACAGCCTCGTCGTCCGCCAGCGCGCCAGCGGCTGCCAGCGGCAGCGGTAGCGGTAGCGGTAGCTCCTGACCATGATGTCCGCTCTGCGCAAATGGTTCTTCGCCGGCCTGCTGGTGGTGCTGCCCCTGGCCATCACCGTCTGGGTGCTGCAGTGGATACTGGGTACGCTCGACCAGACGCTTCTGATCCTGCCCGCTGCCTGGCAGCCTGACCTCCTGATCGGCGTCCACATTCCAGGACTGGGCGTTCTGCTGGCCCTGGCCATTTTGCTGGTGGTGGGCGCAGTGGCCAGCAATTTCATTGGCCGCCGGCTCCTCAGTTGGGGTAACGGTGCACTGCATCGCATCCCGGTCGTGCGTTCGATTTACTCCGGCGTCAAGCAGGTCTCGGACACGCTGTTTTCCGAGAACGGCAATGCGTTTCGCACCGCGGTGCTGGTCGAGTGGCCGCGCGCAGGCGTGTGGACCATCGGCTTTGTCACCGGCGCGCCCGGCGGGGATGTTCCCAACCATCTGGGCGATGACTTCTTGAGCGTGTACGTGCCCACCACCCCCAATCCCACGGGCGGCTACTTTGTCATGCTGCGCAAGTCCGATTGCATCGAGCTGCGCATGACCGTTGACGAGGCCCTGCGCTACGTGATCTCCATGGGTGTTGTTGCGCCACCGCCGCCTGATGACGGCACTGCGCCGGCCACGCCCCCGACCCTCCCTCAGTAAAGCGCCACCTGCAGGCGCCGGAAGCAAGCCATGTCCAGTCAGAAAATGCGTACCACCTACTGCGGCCTCGTGACCGAGGCCCACATGGGCCAGACCGTGACCTTGTGCGGGTGGGTCAACCGCCGGCGCGACCACGGGGGCGTGATCTTTGTCGACCTGCGTGACCGCGAGGGCTATGTCCAGATCGTGTGCGACCCCGACCGGGCCGAGACGTTCAAGACCGCCGAAGGCCTGCGCAACGAGTTTTGCGTGCAGGTCATCGGCTTGGTGCGGGCCCGGCCGGCCGGCACCACCAATGACGGACTCAAGAGCGGCAAGATCGAGGTGCTGTGCCACGAGTTGACGGTGCTCAACCCCTCGGTCACCCCGCCCTTCCAGGTCGACGATGAGAACCTGTCCGAGACCACTCGCCTGATGCACCGCGTGCTGGATCTGCGCCGCCCTTACATGCAAAACAACCTCATGCTGCGCTACAAGGTCAGCATGGAGACGCGCAAGTTTCTCGACGCCAACGGCTTCATCGACATCGAGACGCCGATGCTCACCAAGAGCACCCCGGAAGGCGCGCGTGACTACCTGGTTCCCAGCCGCGTGCACGACGGCATGTTCTTCGCGTTGCCGCAGTCGCCGCAGTTGTTCAAGCAGCTCTTGATGGTGGCCGGCTTCGATCGCTACTACCAGATCACCAAGTGCTTCCGCGACGAAGACCTGCGCGCCGACCGCCAGCCCGAGTTCACCCAGATCGACGTGGAGACCTCCTTCCTCACCGAGGAAGAAATTCGCGTCATGTTCGAGGGCATGATCCGCAGCACCTTCAAGAACGTGATCGACGTCGATTTGCCGGCCTTCCCGGTGATGAAGCATGCTGACGCGATGCGCCTGTACGGCTCCGACAAGCCCGACCTGCGGGTCAAGCTCGAGTTCACCGAGCTGACCGACGTGATGAAGGACGTGGACTTCAAGGTCTTCTCCTCCCCGGCCAACCAGGCCGACGGCCGGGTCGTCGGCCTTCGCGTGCCTGGCGGCGGCGATATGACGCGCGGCGAGATCGATGGCTACACCGAGTTCGTCAAGATCTACGGCGCCAAGGGCCTAGCCTGGATCAAGGTCAATGAGGCGAGCAAGGGACGCGATGGCCTGCAGTCGCCCATCGTCAAGAACCTGCACGACGCCGCCATTGCCGCTATTGTCGAGCGCACCTGCGCTCAGGACGGCGACCTGATCTTCTTCGGCGCCGACAAGGCCAAGATCGTCAACGACGCCATCGGCGCCCTGCGTGTGAAGGTCGGCCACAGCGAGTTCGGCAAGGCCCGCGGTCTGATCGACGGCGCGTGGAAGCCGCTGTGGGTGGTCGACTTCCCCATGTTCGAATACGACGACGACGCCCAGCGCTGGAACGCGGTGCATCACCCCTTCACCAGCCCGAAGGACGGCCACGAAGACTGGCTCGAGACCGATCCCGGCCGCTGTGTCGCCAAGGCCTACGACGCGGTCCTCAACGGCATCGAACTCGGTGGCGGTTCGGTGCGTATTCACCGCGAAGACGTGCAAAGCAAGGTCTTCCGCGCGCTCAAGATCGACGCCGAGGAGGCCCAGGCCAAGTTCGGCTTCCTGCTTGACGCCTTGCAGTATGGCGCGCCTCCGCATGGCGGCATCGCCATCGGCCTCGACCGCTTTGTCATGCTCATGGCCGGCGCCGAGAGCCTGCGCGACGTGATTGCTTTCCCCAAGACCCAGCGCGCCCAGTGCCTGCTGACGCAGGCCCCTGGCCCGGTCGACGAGAAGCAGCTGCGCGAGCTGCATATCCGCCTGCGCAATACGCAGGTGGCCTGAGACCGCGCAGGTCCACAAGGCAGCGGCCCACCGGATGGCTGCGGCAAAATCAAAGGGCGCCTCGTGAGAACACGGGCGCCCTTTGTCATCAAGACCCCATGCGACCTGGCCCGCTCAAGATTCCCGTCTCCGTTCTGGTGGTGATCCACACCCCGGCGCTGGATGTCCTCATGATCCGGCGCACCGATGGCGGCGAGCATTGGCAGTGCGTGACCGGCAGCCGCGACGCGACCGACACTGACCTGCACCACACCGCCTGGCGTGAAGTGGGTGAAGAGACCGGTATCGCCTGCGGTCCAGGGACCGAGCTGCACCCCGGCCTGCTGCCATGGGGTCTGTCCAACATCTACGAAATCTGGCCGCAGTGGCGACACCGCTATCCGCCCGAGGTCACGCATAACACCGAGCATCTGTTCAGCCTGCGCGTCCCTGCGGGCACGCCGGTACGGCTCAACCCCAGCGAGCACACCGACTACCGCTGGCTGCCCTGGCGCGAGGCGGCCGACACCTGTTTCTCACCGTCCAACGCCGAGGCCATCCTGCTGCTGCCACAATGGGCCGCATGACACGTTCGCTGCGCGTCGCCACCTACAACATCCACAAGGGTGTCCAGGGCCTGGGGCCTGGGCGGCGCCTCGAAATCCACAACCTGCAGCTGGCGGTCGAACAGATCGACGCCGACATCGTCTGCTTGCAGGAGGTGCGGCGTTTTCACCGGCGCGAGGCGCGCCGCCTCGCGCGTTGGCCGGCGCAGCCACAGGCCGATTTCCTCGCCCCTGACGGGTACCACGCCGTCTATCGCAGCAACGCCTTCACCCGCCACGGCGAGCATGGCAACGCGCTGCTCACGCGCTGGCCGGTGCGAGCCTTCGGGCACGAGGACATGTCGGATCACCGCTTTGAGCAACGCGGGCTGCTCCATGTGGAGGTCGAGGTCGAGGGTGTGCCCGTGCATGTGATCGTCGTCCACCTGGGGCTGGTGGCTGCCAGCCGGCGTCGCCAGGTGGCGCAGCTGGGGCGGTTCATCGACCGTGAGGTGCCGGCAGCCGTGCCTCTGGTGGTGGCTGGCGATTTCAACGACTGGGGCGCCAAGCTGCAGGCACCGATGGCCGCCCTGGGGCTGTCTGATTGCGGCACGCAGATAGGGCGTCGGCCACTCACATTCCCTGCGCGCCTGCCGCTGGCCCAACTCGATTTTGTTTACTCCCGCGGTCTGCGCGTGGTGGCGGTGACGGTGCCGCACGGGGCGGCCTGGCGGCGCATGTCCGACCACCTGCCGCTGATCGCGGACCTGAGGTTCTGAGGTCGGCGCGCGAGCGGCCCCTCTACAGAGCGAGCACCTACCGCATGGCACGCCAGACCGGACGGCTTCGCGCCGGACACCAGCTGCAGCTGCTGGAGGGATCGGCGGAATTCTTTCCCGCCCTGACCGCCGCATTGGACACTGCCTGCCACGAGGTCTGGCTGGAGACCTACATCTTCGATTTCACCAACACCGGTGCCAGCGTGGCGGCGGCTCTCGAGCGTGCCGCCTTGCGCGGGGTGCAGGTGCGTGTGCTGGTCGACGGCTTTGGCTCCGAGCCGACACCCGTGGCCTGGCAGGAGCGGCTTGCCCGGGCCGGGGTGCATTGGCAGGTTTACGAGCCCCTGGGAAGCCGGCTGCGTCTGGCCTGGCCAGGCAGTTGGCGGCGCTTGCACCGCAAGCTTTGCGTGGTCGACGCTGCGCTGGCTTTTTGCGGTGGCATCAACATCCTCGATGACCTCCATGATCCACACCACGGTGTCCTGCCTGCACCCCGTCTGGACTTCTGTGTGCAGGTGCGCGGGCCGCTGGTGGCCGACATTCGCCAGGCCATGCACCAGCTCTGGCTGCGGTTGCCTGCGGTGCATGGCTACCAGCCACAGGCCTTTGCCCAGGCCTGGTTGCCAGGACAGACCCAAGGGGTGACAGGACCTGTGGGCGAGCCCACCCCGGCTTCGGAGCGGGACGGCAGGGCCCCGGCGCCGGTCGTTCGGCCAGTGGCGGCGGCCAATGCCCGCGCGGCTCTCTTGCTGCGTGACAACCTCCGGCACCGGGTCCGCATCGAGCGGGCCTACCTGCGGGCGATCGGCCGCGCGCGTGAGGAAGTGCTGATCGCCAATGCCTACTTCCTGCCCGGGCGCCGGTTGCGGCTGGCGCTCGAGCGTGCCGCCCAGCGCGGCGTGCAGGTCCGCCTGCTGCTGCAGGGGCGCTATGAGTACTTCATGCAGTACTACGCCAGCCGGCCGGTCTACGCCAGCTTGCTGCGTGCGGGCGTCTCTATCCACGAGTACGCACCGAGCTTTCTCCATGCCAAGGTGGCGGTGATCGATGGCCGCTGGGCGACGGTGGGCTCGTCCAACCTTGATCCCCTGAGCCTGCTGCTGGCGCGCGAGGCCAACCTGGTGGTCGAGGATGCGGACTTCGCCGGGACTTTGCGTGAGCGCTTGCTCGAGCTCATTCGTCTCGAAGGGGAAGCGACCGACCCTATGCAGTACGCCCTGCGTCCATGGCGTGAGCGGGTGCTGGAGCGCCTGGCTCTCGTGGTGATGCGGCTGGCCCTTGCGGTGCAAGGCAAGCGCTACTTATGAAACAGGAAGTTCCTATGTCCCTGAAGGGAAGGGGGCCTGGGGCGCCGGTGTTAGCATCCTCAATGCTCATGAAAGCCGATCCGACCACCAATACCCCGTTCGCCCTGAGTCCGTCCGACGAAGGCGTTCCGGTCTCCGTCAAGATCCGCGAGCGGATCCAGGCGTCGCGGCGGCGCTTCCACGCCAACGACAACATCGCCGAGTTCATCGAGCCTGGCGAGCTTGAGGCGCTGCTCGACGAGGTGGCGGGCAAGATGAAGGGCGTCCTCGACAGCCTGGTGATCGACACCGTCCATGACCACAACACCGGCGACACCGCCCGGCGGGTGGCCAAGATGTATGTCAACGAGGTGTTTCGCGGCCGTTACGTGGCGCCGCCGTCCATCACCGAGTTTCCCAACGCCGAGCACCTCAATGAGCTGATGATCGTCGGCCCGATTACCGTGCGCTCGGCTTGCAGCCATCATTTCTGCCCAGTCATTGGCCGCATCTGGATTGGCGTTTTGCCCAACGAGCACACCAACGTGATCGGTCTGTCCAAGTACGCACGCCTGGCAGAGTGGGTTATGGGCCGTCCCCAGATTCAGGAAGAGGCCGTGGTGCAGCTGGCCGACCTCATCATGGAAAAGACCCAACCCGATGGCTTGGCCATCGTGATGGAGGCCAGCCACTATTGCATGGCCTGGCGTGGTGTTAAAGACATGGACAGCCGCATGATCAACTCGGTGATGCGCGGCGTTTTCCTCAAGGACCCCGCCTTGCGCCGGGAATTCCTGTCTCTGATTCCCAAGAATCCCTGAGGTTTCAACATGCTCGTGCGTCTCCTCTATTGCAGCCGTACCGTCGACGACAGTCCGGCGGCCATCGATTCCATCGTGGCGCAGTCGCGCCAGCACAACCCGCAGTCGGGCATCACCGGCATCCTTTGCTACGGCGGCGGCATCTTCTTGCAGGCCATCGAAGGTGGGCGCCAACCGGTGTCTGACCTGTTTGGCACCATCCAGGCGGACGCCCGCCACAAAGACGTGTGCCTGCTGGACTTTGAAGAGATCACCGAGCGCCGATTCGGCGGCTGGACCATGGGCCAGGTCAATTTGAGCAAGGTCAATCACTCGATCCTGCTCAAGTACTCCGAGCGGCCCGAGCTCGACCCCTACTCGGTCTCCGGCCGGGTCTCGCTCGCACTGCTCGAAGACCTGATGGCCACAGCCGCGATCTGCGGCCGGGCCTGACGATGCAGCTTCTGGGCTGCGACTTCTCCAGCAGCCCCACCCGACGCAAGCCCATCGTCCTGGCATTGGGCCAGCGCAAGGGCGAGGCGATCACCCTGGCTGGCCTGCAAACATTCGATACCTTGGCCGCCTTTGGCGACTGGCTCACCCAGCCCGGTGACTGGGTGGGCGGCTTCGACGTCCCCTTTGGCTTGCCGCGCGAACTGGTGCAAAGCCTGGGCTGGCCGACCGACTGGGCCGGCTGCATGGACACGTATTGCGCCCTGACCCGTGCCGAAATCCGCGAGCGCTTCGCGGCCTTCTGTGACACGCGACCCGTGGGCGGCAAGTTTGCCCACCGGGCCTTCGACCGCCTGGCGGGCTCGAGTCCTTCGATGAAATGGGTCAACCCGCCCGTGGCCTTCATGCTGCACGCCGCAGTGCCTCTGCTGCGCCAGGCGGGTGTCGACTTGCCTGGGCTGTGCGCAGGTGACCCCCGCCGTGTGGCACTCGAGGCCTACCCGGGCCTGTTGGCGCGTGAGTTGATCGCCCGCAGCAGCTACAAGAGCGACGACCGCGCCAAGCAGACTCCGGAGCGTCTCATCGCACGCAAGGATCTGGTCTGCGCCCTCGAGACGGGCCAGAGCCGCCTGGGGCTGCGTTTGCGCCTGACCCATGCCCAGCGCGACGCCTTGGCAGAGGATGCCAGCGGCGACCGGCTCGACGCCGTGCTGTGCCTGATGCAGGCCGCCTGGGCCGAGCGCCAAGGCGCGCCGCGCTGGGGTCTTCCCCCGCAGGTCGATCCGCTCGAGGGCTGGATCGTCAGCGCCTGAGGGCGACCTGGCGCCCGCTAGGCGCTGTGTCGACCGAAAGCGATCAGCGCTTCCAGGTCGGTCCGGTAGGTCTTGAGCATCGGATCGTCCTTCCATTCACCCGCGCGCTCGAGCATCTTTTGCACGGGCAGCTTGATGCCGCTGATATGGAGCGTGATGCCGCGTGCCGTCAACTGCCGCCGAATCTGGCCGAAGACTTCAATGCCGGTGGCGTCAATGCGGTTGATGGGTTGCGCGAAGAGGCAGACATGTCGAACGTCCGGCCGCTCCGCCAGGCCCGTCATCAGACGGTTTTCCAAGGCGGACGCAGAGGCGAAGTCGAACTCGTCGTCCATGCGCAGCGCCAAGGTGTGCGGCGCGATCGCCGCCAGCTTCCACAAGTGCCGGTCCCGCATGCTGCCGTCCGGATGGAGGCCGACCTCGATGATCCGGGGGTGCAGCCGGTGATAGAGGAAATGCGTCAGACCCAGCACTACGCCGAAGAGGACACCCCAGTAGATCCTTGGTGCTGACACCAAGGTGGCCAGGAAGGTGAGGCCTGCAATCGTGGCCTCGACCCGATGCAGCCGCCACAGCACGACAAAGGTGCGGGGCTTGAGCAGTCCCAACACCGCAGTGATCACGATGGCCGCCAACACGCTGGTGGGCACATTGAACAGGGCGGGCAGAAAGAGCATCAGCACCAGCAGCACGGCGACGGCGGTGAAGACGGTCGCCCAGCCAGTGCGCGCGCCGGCATAGAGCGTGATCGCCGAGCGCGAGAAAGACGTGCTCGGCGGGAAGGCGCCGCAGACGGCCGCCGCCAGTTTGCCCAGGCCTTGGCCGATCAGGTCCTGGTCGGCGTCCCAGCGCCGTCCCGCCCGCTGGTTTTCGATCTTGGCGCTCGAGGCCATTTCCAGGGAGGAGACCAGTGTCAGCACCAAGGCCGGGGCCAGCAGCGCCGCCAGTTGCGCGCCGGGGAGCAGATCAGGCCAGGAAAGATCGGGCAGGCCGGCCGGTAGGGCGCCTACCACCAGGCCGCGGCTGGCGTAGCCTGTGGCCGCGGAAAGGGCTGCGGCACCGGCCAGCACCACCAGCACCATGGGCACTCGCGGCAGTTTGCGCTTGCCGATCTCGAGCAGCGCCAGGCTGCCTGCGCCGTAGGCCAGTGCCTCCAGATTCGGCCGCGCTTCGAGCAGGACGGACAGGCTGCCCTTGAGGCCGAACAGGGCCGGAAGCTGGGACGCCATGATCAGCAAGGCGGCGGCTTGGGTAAAACCCGCCAGCACGGGCGAACTGATTAAGTTGAGAACCCAGGCCGAGCGGGTGGCCCCCACCAGGATCTGCAACGCGCCTGCGATGAGCGCCAGCCAGACCGCCAACTGGACCCATTGGGCCGAGCCGGGCTCCGCCATGCCATTGAGTGAGGCGGCGATCAGCACCGCACTCAAGGCCGACGGTCCGACAGACAGCCGGGTCGATTGACTGAACAGCACCGCCACCAGCATGGGCAGCAGGGCCGCGTACAGACCGGTGACCAAGGGCATGCCGGCCAGGCCGGCATAGGCCACTGATTGCGGGATCACGACCAAAGCCACCGTCAAGCCGGCGATCAATTCGCCTCGCAACAAGGTGGCGTCGGGACGAGGCCATTGGAGAAAGGGCAGGAAGCGCGATAGCTGAGCCATAAGGCCCAAGCTTAACCGCCGTGCGGCGTCGCCCTCGCAGGTTCAGGGCCGCACGACCAGCAGGTTGCGCACACCCTTGACGCCATCGGTCGCGCGCGCAAGCGCCTCGGCCTGTGCCTTCTCCGCCGCCGTCTTCGCGAAGCCCGAAAGAATGACGTTGCCGTCCTGCGTGTCGACATCGATCGCCATCGCGGTGGTGCTCTTGTCTTCCACCATCTTGGCCTTGATCTTCGCGGTGATGGCGGTGTCGGAGGCGTAGGCGCCGACAGATTGCTGGCCCTGAAGGACCGAGCAGCCGACGCTGCTGAGGGTCATTCCTCCGAGCAGTGCCAGGCCGAGGGCCAGACCCAGCAAGGGTTGACGATGGGGGTGCCTCTTTGCAGGCAGGAATTGGGGGGTCATGGAGATCTCCTTGGACGGTTGCGGGAATTGCGAAGTGAGGCCTGGGCCTATCGCCTTGGCGCCAGGCGCGCGCAGGGCTGTTCCAGGCCGTCGGGGACGGGCGTCATGGGTGTCCACCGTCACCACGGGCGCGATGACGCAGGGCAAGCAGATAGGCCGCCAGCGCTGCCCCGGCGGCTGCGGCGAACAGGGCCGAGCGCAGCGGCCGGTCGGCCATGTAGCGCCCCGTGCTCTGTGCGTACTGCCCGAGATGCCGCTGCGCGGCGCTGCTGCGGTCGACCACACCTTCGCCGAGGTTGCGCATTCGGCTGCTGGCCCGGCCCAGCGCCTCGGCGGCGAACTGGCGCGTGCTGTCGACCCACTTGTGGCCGGCCTGGCCAGCGTCCTCGGCCTCATGGCGGACGCGCTCAAGGGTGGTGTCGTAGGGGGGGAGGCGAAACGGTCGATCGAACATGGGGTGACCCTCCATTGGCTTGAACTTCAGGTGCTGATACGACGGTGCTTGCGTCGGCACGAGGGGCCAGCTTCACTGGCTTCGGCCTGGGCCTCGATCGGCCTGCTGCCTCTGAAGGCGTACGCAAACTGCCCGGCTCGGGGTAGGCGCGGTGATTGCACCCGCAGGCTCTTCAGCCCGGCCGCACTTCAGCCTCAAACAAAGGTGGAAGGGCTTCTTTATCCCTGTTTAATGAATAGAATGGAATTCGTTCTTGAGACTCAATGAGGCATTTAAGAGTAGGGCTTGTGCCCTGTGCTCGGCAAGCCCTGAGGCCTCGGGAATGCGGCCCCGGAGCGTGCGTTCCCGGTACCGACAGGGACCGTCCCGCCACTTCGGTGGCCGGCCCTCCGACAGACCCATCGCCCGGCGCAGGAATGCGGGCAAGGAAAGAGTAGCGAGATGATCAAAGTCGGTATCGTGGACGACCATGCCATCGTGCGGTCGGGCCTCAAGCAGTTCTTCTCCGAGCAGGTTGACCTGCGGGTGGTGGGAGAGGCGGCCAGCGGCCGGGAGGCGATCGATCTGGTCCGCACCACCGAGCTCGATGTGCTGGTCATGGACCTGTCCATGCCCGGGCAAAGCGGCATTGACGCGCTGGGCATGATCCGCGCCAAGGCGCCCGACGTGGGCATCCTCATCCTCTCCGGTTATCCGGAGGAGCATTACGCGATGAACCTCATACGCCAGGGGGCCAGCGGCTACCTCAACAAGGAATGCGAGCCGATGGAAATCGTCAACGCCATTCGCACCATCTCCCTGGGCCGGCGCTACATCTCGCCCGCAGTTGCCGAGTTGCTCGCGCAGCAGCTCAATCGCAAAGAGGGCGGCGCGCCGCATGAGCAGCTGTCGGAGCGGGAGTTCCAGGTGTTTCTCAAATTGGCGATGGGCGAGACGGCGGGCGATATCGCCCGGGCGCTGTCACTCTCGGTCAAGACGGTGAGCACCTACCGCACCCGCCTGATGGAAAAGATGAGCCTGTCCTCCAACAGCGACCTCACCTATTACGCCCTCAAGAACAAGCTGATCGACTGAGTCGCCCACCGGGCGGCCGTCCCGCCTACAGGGGCCGGCAAGGTGCTCCGACTCCGGCGGCATGCTGTCACATCCCACACTGATGGAAACACGCGCAGGCTTGACCTGCGCTGTCCCTTCCACCTCCTGCCAGGATGCGCCCCGTGCAAACCGTCACCACCAGTTTTGTTTTCTTTTTCGCCACCTTGTTGCTGGCCGCCTTGCTGGCGCTTGCCACGGGCCTGCGATAAAGACGACTGCGTGAGGGGCGCGGGCCCCGCTCAGGGGGCGCCACACACCGGGCAGTCCGCCTGACGGGGCACCCGGACCTCACTCCACTGCAGGCGCAATCCGTCGAACATCAGCAGTCGTCCTGTCGACGGCGGGCCGATGCCGGCCAGCAGCTTGAGTGCCTCGGCCGCCTGCAGGCTGCCGATCACACCGACCAGCGGTGCGAATACGCCCATGGTGGCGCACTGCGCCTCTTGCGGAACCTGCGCAGGAGGAAACAAGCAGGCGTAGCAGGGGGCTTGGGGCTGGCGCGGGTCGAACACCGCCAACTGGCCTTCGAAGCGCAGGGCCGCGCCCGACACCAGAGGCACCCGGTGCCGCACGCTGGCCGCATTGACTGCCTGCCGGGTTGCGAAATTATCCGAGCAGTCCAGCACCAGGTCGCATCCCGGCAGCAACTGGTCGAGCAGCGCCGCGTCAGCGCGGGCTGCGAGGGTCTGCACCTGCACGCCCGGATTGAGCGCCGCCACCGCGGCGCGCGCCGAGTCGACCTTGGGCTGACCGATCCGTTCTGTCGCGTGGGCAATCTGGCGCTGCAGGTTGGTCAAGTCGACCTGGTCCGGGTCGACCAGGGTCAGGCGGCCGACGCCGGCGCTGGCCAGGAACAGCGCCACCGGCGAACCGAGGCCTCCGGCACCGATGATGAGCGCATGCGCCGCCAGCAGGCGCGCCTGCCCCTCGACCCCGATCTCGTCGAGGAGGATGTGGCGGGAGTAGCGCAGGAGCTCGTCGTCATTCATGGGGCACAAGCCGGGGGTGGCCTAGGGCGTCACGCGCATCGGCCGGGAACACGCTTGAAGTTCATGGGATAAGAAACTTGAAAAACGGTCGGAAAAAAGCCGGCCCGTGGCCGGCTTGGGTGGAGCGCCGGCCCAGGGCGATCAGTTTTCTTTCTTCTCGTCTTTGTTCGCAATGACCTGGGTCTTGCTCACGACCACCGGCCGGCCCCGGAGCTGGTTGATGGCTTGGGCGAGCTGGAAGTCCTTGGGCCCGCCGAACTCGGGCGCCAGGGTGCGCTCGGAGGGCGGCTTGCGGGCCTCTTCTTCGGCCCGCTTGCGCGCCGCTTCACGGGCGGCTTCGAGCGCGGTGTTGCGTGCCTCGGCCGCGCCCTGGTTGTTGCCCAGGTGCTTGTCCAGGTCGGCCTCGCGGGTGCGCAGCACCGCAAAGATATTGCCCTCGATGCTCTCGTCCACCAGCACGTCGGGCACGATGCCGCGGGCCTGAATGGATTTGCCGCTGGGGGTGTAGTAGCGCGCCGTGGTGAGCTTGAGGCCGGTGTCGGGGCCGAGCGGCCGCACCGTCTGCACCGAGCCCTTGCCGAAGGTCTGGCTGCCCATGATGGTGGCGCGCTTGTGGTCTTGCAGGGCGCCGGCCACGATCTCGCTGGCCGAGGCAGAGCCCTCGTTGACCAGGACCACCAGGGGCACGCTCTTGAGGGCTGCCGGCAGCTTGCGCAGCGGGTCGTTGCCAGGGCGGCGCAGGTAAAACTCCGGCGCGGCCTTGTAGACGAACTTGCTTTCGGCCAGTTGCCCATTGGTGGAGACCACGGTCACGTTGTCCGGCAGGAAGGCTGCGGAAACCGCCACCGCGGCGTCGAGCAGGCCGCCCGGGTCGTTGCGCAGGTCGAGCACCAGGCCCTTGAGCTGCGGCTCGGCCTTGTAGATTTCCTCCAGCCGGCGCACGAAGTCTTCGACCGTGCGGTCCTGGAATTGGGTCAGACGAATCCAGGCGTAGCCCGGCTCGATGACCTTGGCCTTGACCGAGACCGTCTTGATCTCTTCGCGGGTGATGGTCACAGTGAAAGTCCGCTCCTCGGACTTGCGCAGCACGGTGAGCACCACCTTGGTATTGGGCTCGCCGCGCATGCGCTTGACGGCCTCGTTCAACGACATGCCTTTGATCGGCGTGTCGTCGACCCGGGTGATCAGGTCATTGGGCTGCAGGCCGGCGCGGAAGGCGGGCGAGCCTTCGATCGGAGAAACCACCTTGACCAGGCCGTCCTCTTGCGAGATTTCGATGCCCACGCCAACGAAGCGACCGGTAGTGCCTTCGCGGAACTCTTTGAAGGACTTCTTGTCGAAGTACTGGGAATGCGGATCCAGGCTGGCCACCATGCCAGTGATCGCCTCGCTGATCAGCTTTTTCTCGTCGACGGCTTCGACATAGTCGCTCTTGACCATGCCGAAAACGGCGGCGAGCTGCTGCAGCTCCTCGAGCGGAAGTGGCGCGAGCGCGCCGCGTGCCACCGTCTGCAGCGAGACAGTGGTCAGGGCGCCGGCAAACGCGCCCACGGAAATCCAGCCGGCGATCTTGAGTTTCTGACGCATGGGGGGTGGCGGGGTTCCTAGTCCTCAGGCGGTCAATATACACCCGGGGTCGCCCCCCGCCTCCGGGGCTGCGGGCGATGTCCCAGTCGGCGGTCGGGCCTTGGCTTGGCGCCAGCCCCGGGCCCGCACTCCGGATGCAGGGCCTGGGGGGCCCAGCCTCAGGCCTTGCCCTGAGCGGCCACGGCCGCAGCCGCCTTGGCCGCAGCCTCGGCGTCGCCCAGGTAGTAGTGACGAACCGGCTTCATCTCGGCGTCGAATTCGTACACCAGGGGGATGCCGTTGGGGATGTTCAGGCTCACGATGTCGCTGTCGGAAATGCCGTCCAGGTGCTTGATCAGGGCACGGATCGAATTGCCATGCGCGGCCACGACCACCCGTTTGCCGGCTCGGATCGCCGGTGCCATGGACTCGCTCCAGAAGGGAACCACCCGGGCCACCGTGTCCTTGAGGCACTCGGTCAGGGGCACCGGCATGGGGGCCATGCTGTCATAGCGGCGGTCACCGCGTTCGCTGCGCGGGTCGGTCGGCTCCAGGGCCGGCGGCGGGGTGTCGTAGCTGCGGCGCCAGATCAGCACCTGGGCGTCGCCGAACTGTTTGGCCATGTCGGCCTTGTTCAGCCCTTGCAGCGCGCCATAGTGGCGTTCATTGAGGCGCCAGCTGTGGACCACCGGCAGCCAGGTGCGGTCCATCTCGTCCAGGGTGTGCCACAGGGTGCGGGTGGCGCGCTTGAGAACGCTGGTGAAGCAGAGGTCAAAGTCGTAGCCCTCGGCCTTGAGCAAACGGCCGGCCGCCTTGGCCTGGTCGACCCCGGTGGGGGTCAGATCGACGTCGGTCCAGCCGGTGAAGCGGTTTTCGAGGTTCCAGGTCGATTCGCCGTGACGAATCAGGACAAGTTTGTACATGGGCAAGCGCCTGTGGAAGAAAGGGAATAGCCCGGGATTTTAGAATCACTGCTTTCCACCCCCTCGCGTCCCTCATCCGGACCGCCTTCCCGTGAAATTTTTCATCGACAACTGGATGCTGCTCGCCGTCGCCCTGAGCTCCGGCCTCATGCTGCTCGTCCCCGTGATCCGTGGGAGCGTGGCCACCGGCCTGGCCCCGGCGGCCGCTGTGAACCTGATCAACCGCGAGAAGGCCGTGGTGGTGGACGTGTGCAGCGCCGAGGAGTTCGCCGCCGGCCACATCACCGGCGCCCGCCACATTCCCCTGGCAGATCTGTCCAGCCGCTTGCCCGAGCAGGTGAAGAACAAGGCGCTTCCGCTGCTGCTGGTCTGTGCCAGCGGCACGCGGGCACGCAAAGCCGCCGACACCGCTCGCCGCCTGGGCTATGCCAATGCTCAGGTGCTGGCCGGTGGCCTGCGCGCCTGGAAAGACGCCAACCTGCCTGTCCTGAAGTCCTGAGGAGCCGGTCACCATGCAAGCCGTCAAGATGTACACCACCGCCGTTTGCCCCTACTGCGTGCGTGCCAAGCAGCTGCTCAAAGCGCGCGGGGTGGAGGCGATCGAAGAAATCCGCATCGACACCGACCCCACCCGGCGCGACGAGATGATGGCGCTCACCCAGCGCCGCACCGTGCCCCAGATCTTCATCGGTACCACCCATGTCGGTGGCTGCGACGACCTGGTGGCGCTCGACGGCCGTGGCGGCCTGATGCCGCTGTTGCAGGGCGCCTGACATAATCCTTCGACCCATCATTTCGGTCCTTCTGCGACTGCAGCAGGACCGCTCCCTCACGAGAAAAATTCCATGTCCGACGCCCAGGCCCCCGTGTTCCAGATCCTCACCGTCTACCTGAAGGAAGCATCGGTCGAGCAGCCCAATTCCCCCGCGATCCGCCTGGAGCAGCAGGAAGCTCCGGCGATCGATATCCAGCTGGGCGTGGAGGCGCAGCAGGCGGGCGAGGGCCTGTTCGAGGTGTCGGTGGGCGCCACCGTCACCGCCAAGGTGGGTGACCGCACCCTGTTTCTGGTCGAGTGCAAGCAGGCCGGGTTGTTCGAGATCCGCGGTTTCGACGATGCGCAGGTGGGCGGCCTGGTCGGCGCCATGTGCCCGCAAATCGTCTTCCCTTACCTGCGCAGCAATGTGAGCGATCTCACCACCCGCGCCGGCTTCCCGCCGGTGACCCTGGCCGAGATCAACTTCCAGGCCATGTACGAGCAGCAGCAGGCCGCCCAGCAGGGCTCTCCCATCATCACCAACGCCTGAGCAAGAAGCCGCGGACGAACTCGTCATGCCCGTGCATCCTGCATGCTCGACAACGCTGAATCCGTCCATCACTTCTAGTCTGAGGTCGGGGTCGTGCGCATCCTGATCCTCGGCGCCGGCGCCTGGGGCACTGCTCTGGCGGTCAACGCCGCCGCCCGGCACCCGGTGACCCTCTGGGCGCGTGACGCATCCCAGGTGACGCCGATGCGCGAGGCGCGCCAGAACGCGCGCTACCTGCCCGGCATCACCTTTCCGGAGCGGCTCCAGGTCGAAGGTCCGGCTGCCGGCGCCTTGGACCGCCTGGCCGCTGCCCATGACCTGGTCATCATCGCCACCCCCATGGCCGGCCTGCGCGGCATGCTTCTGGCTCTGGCCGGTGTCCGGGTGCCGGTGGCTTGGCTTTGCAAGGGCTTCGAGGCCGGTGGTCCGTCTACAGGCGGTCTGATGGGGCACGAAATCCAGGCCGAGGTGGCGCCCGGCTTGCAAGCCGGAGCGCTCAGCGGTCCCAGCTTTGCCCAGGAGGTCGCTCGCGGGCAACCCACCGCCCTGGTCGCGGCCAGCCGCCACGCGTCCGTGCGTGAGGCCCTGGTGGCCGCCTTCCACAACCCCAGCCTGCGCATTTACGCCAACGACGACCTGGCCGGAGTCGAGGTGGGTGGCGCGGTCAAGAACGTGCTGGCGATTGCCACCGGCCTGTGCGACGGCCTGGGGCTTGGGCTCAACGCCCGTGCGGCACTCATCACCCGCGGCCTGGCCGAGATCAGCCGCCTTGGGCTGGCGCTGGGCGCGCGGGCCGAGACCTTCATGGGTCTGTCGGGCCTGGGTGACCTGGTGCTCACCGCCACCGGTGACCTGTCCCGCAACCGCCGGGTGGGTCTGCTGCTGGCGCAGGGCAAAACGCTGGCCCAGGCGGTGGAATCCCTGGGCCATGTGGCCGAAGGCGTGTACTGCGCGCGCACCGTGGTGCAGCGGGCAGCAGGCCTGGGCGTCGACATGCCCATCGCGCAGGCGGTGGTGGGTCTGCTGGACGGCCAGTTGCGCCCCGCCGAGGCGCTTGCCGCGCTGATGGGGCGTGAGGCGCGGGCCGAAGGCGAGCGCTGAGCCCGCTGCCGCCGGGCGTGAGCCCGGACTTTCAGGGTGAAGATGGCACTGGGCCGTTCAGGCCTGCAACTGCTGCAAGGCCTGGCGCACGTCTTGCGCGCTGGCGGGGCGCACCACCCGCGCTACCTCTTGCCCGTCCTGCAGAAACACCAGCGTCGGCCAGAGCTTGACGCCGAAGGCGCGGCCCAGGCGCCGGCCCTTGCCGTCCTCCTCTTTCAGGTGCCGGAGGCCAGTCTGCCCCGCCAGGGCTGCCTCGATGTGTGGCTGCGCGCCCTGGCACCAGCCGCACCAGTTGGTGCCGAACTCCAGCAGGGTGGGGCCGGGCAGGGACTGGGCCTGCTCGCGGGTAGTGTCCAGGGCTTGGTAGGGGGTGCGCATGGCGCGCATTGTGCCGCCAGTGGCCGGCCTCGCTTGGCCCGGCCTGGGGTGACTTGGAGGGGGGCGCTGGCGGCAGGCTATGCTCTCAGGATGTCCGGATTTTTCGAGTGCTCGCGCGTGGCCCCGTCTGTCGCTGCGACAATGTGGGCCTCATGCGGTGCCGACCGCATCTCCATCGGTACCCCGACTCCGGACGCCGCAGCGACCGACTTTTCCATGCGATTGAAGAATTTGTGATGAGCGCCGCCAATTTTTCAGCCCCGGCGCCGCTCAAGGACGTCGAGTACGAGCAGCCCGAAGGCGAGGTCTGCTCGACCCGCCATGCCTGGGCCCGCGTGCCCGCCGAGCCCTCGCAGGCCGAGCGCGTTGCGCTCAAGGACCGCATCCGCCGCCTCCTGAAGGAGCGCAATGCGGTTATGGTCTCGCACTACTACGTGCACCCCGACCTGCAAGATCTGGCCGAGGAAACCGGCGGCCTGGTGAGCGACTCGCTCGAGATGGCCCGTTTCGGCCGCGACCATGCGGCCCAGACCCTGGTGGTCTCCGGCGTGCGCTTCATGGGCGAGACCGCCAAAATCATTTCCCCGTCCAAGCGTGTGCTGATGCCCGACCTGGACGCGACCTGCTCGCTGGACCTGGGCTGCCCGATCGATGAATTTGGCGCCTTCTGCGACCAGCATCCGGACCGCACCGTGGTGGTCTATGCCAACACCAGCGCTGCGGTGAAGGCGCGCGCCGACTGGGTGGTCACCTCCAGTTGCGCGCTGGAAATCGTCGCTGCCCTCCGTGACAAGGGCCACAAAATCCTCTGGGCGCCCGACCGCCATCTGGGCGACTACGTGCGCCGCCAGACCGGCGCAGACATGGTGTTCTGGAACGGCTCGTGCATCGTGCACGACGAGTTCAAGGGCTTCGAGCTCGGCGACCTGAAAAAACACCATCCCGGCGCCAAGATCCTGGTGCACCCTGAGGCGCCAGCCGAGGTGATCGCCCAGGCCGACGCGGTGGGCTCCACCTCCGGCATCTTGCAAGCCGCCCGCGAGTTGGACGCGCGCGAGTTCATTGTCGCCACCGACAACGGCCTGATGCACAAGCTGCGCGCGCTCAATCCGGGCAAGGTCTTCATCGAGGCCCCGACGGCGGGCAACAGCGCCACCTGCAAAAGCTGCGCGCACTGCCCGTGGATGGCCATGAATGGCCTGGCCGACCTCGCCCGTGTGCTGGAAACCGGCGCCAACGAGATCACGGTTGACAGCGCCATCATCGACCGGGCACGCTCGCCGATCGACCGCATGCTGGCCTTCACTGCCGCCCTCAAGAACGGTCAGCCGGCCGGCTCGCTGGTGCCCGACCTCGGCGCGGTCTGAAAATCCTTAGCGGCGGGGGCCCAGCACCGTCGGCCTGGCCTCAGCCAGCGTGTCCGGGTGGTCACGGTTGAAGTGCAGCCCGCGACTCTCCTGCCGCAGGGTGGCCGAGCGCACGATGAGGTCGGCCACTTGAAGCAGGTTGCGTAGCTCTAGCTTGCTGAGGCAGGTCCTGCCGGTCGCCAGGACTTCGTCGCCTGTCTGCTGGAGCCCTTGGATGCGTCGCGCCGCCCGGGCCAGCTGCGCATCGCTGCGCACGATGCCTACGTCCTGCCACATGCACCTGCGCAGCGCCTCCCGGGTTTGCGCGATCTGCTGCGCCTCTTTGTCGTCGCCGGGACAGGGCGCCTGCTCTTGCTGCATAGGCAGTGGCTGCATCTGCGGTGTCGCGGTCACAGCTTCGGTCGCAGTCCCATTGAACATCGCCGAAGGCGTTAACCGCGGTGCCAGTGGTATGGCCAGCGGGTCAGCCAGGATGTCTCGCGCCGCGGAGCGCGCCAGGACGATGCATTCGAGCAGCGAGTTGCTTGCCAGCCGGTTGGCGCCCTGCAGCCCGGTGCAGGCGGTCTCGCCGATGGCGTACAGGCCAGGCAGGTCCGTTTGCCCGGCCAGGTCGGTCAGTACGCCGCCGCAGGCATAGTGCGCCGCCGGCACCACCGGAATGGGCTCGCGGGTGATGTCGATGCCCACTTGCAGGCAGCGCGCATGGATGGTCGGGAAGTGTGCGCGGATGAAGTCGGCGCCGCGGTGGCTGATGTCCAGGTACACGCAGCTCAGGCCGCTGCGCTTCATCTCGGCGTCGATCGCGCGGGTGACGATGTCGCGCGACGCCAATTCGGCGCGCGGATCGTGGGCCGGCATGAAGCGGGTGCCATCGGGCAGCAGCAGTCGCCCGCCCTCGCCGCGCAACGCCTCGGAGATTAGGAAGTTTCTGGCCCCCAGGTGGGACAGGCAGGTCGGGTGGAACTGGATGAACTCCATGTTCATCAGCCGGCAGCCGGCGCGCCAGGCAGCAGCCATGCCATCTCCTGTGGCCGTGGGCGGATTGGTGGTGTGCAGGTAGACCTGACCTGCGCCGCCAGTGGCCAGCACCGTGTACGGGGCGTGCAGGCTGATCAGCTTGCCGCTGGCCTCGTCGAGCGCTTGCAGACCCAGGCAGCGACGCGCCCCAGGCCCGCCGCCTGCCGCCTGTGCTGCGTCCTGTGCGGCCCCGCCCGGCACCTGTACCGGTTCCTGTACCTGTACCGGTGTCGTGATCAGGTCGACCAGCATGTGCCGTTCGAACACGGTGATGCCCGCCGTTTCGCGCAGCCGCTGGAGCAGGGCCTGCTGCACCGCCGCGCCGGTGGCGTCCGTGGCATGGACGATGCGCCGGGCGCTGTGGCCGCCTTCCCGGGTCAGGTGCAGGCGACCGGCTTCTTCGGAAAATTGCACGCCCTGGGACTGCAGCCAGGCAATCGCTTCGGGTGCGTTCCCAACGACGAAGCGTGTGGCCTGACGGTCGCACAGGCCGGCGCCGGCGACCAGAGTGTCTTGCACATGTGACTCGAGACTGTCCGCCTCGTCCATCACCGCGGCGATGCCGCCCTGAGCCCAGCCGCTAGCGCTGTCGGCCAGGGTCTGTTTGGTGAGAAGGGCCACGCGTTTTTGCGGGGCCAGCAGCAGGGCGGCGCACAGGCCTGCCAAGCCGCTGCCGACGACGAGGACGTCGAATTCCGGTGTG
>CANFQF010000012.1 GCA_947449025.1 Comamonadaceae bacterium | reverse complement strand
GCCGATCAAGCCGCTGCAAGCGAGTGATCGAGGGGTTTCCCCGCTATACTTAACGGTTCTGACGCGCGGTGGAGCAGCCTGGTAGCTCGTTGGGCTCATAACCCAAAGGTCGCAAGTTCAAATCTTGCCCGCGCAACCAAACCCAAGCCGAGGACCGCAAGGTCCGACGCCATGAAAACGCCCACATATGTGGGCGTTTTCATTGGCGCGTTGATCTGCGTATTCATCGGTGCATTCATTGGCACTTCTGTCAGCCCAGGCGCACGAACGATGCGTGCGCTCAATGGCGGCTACTGCCGCCTTTTTTGCCGCTCTCCGCAGAGTGCCCTTCTGCCGATGCATGCCCGGCCGCTTGTCCGCCGATCTGCGCGCCGCTCTGCCCGACTGTAGACCCGCCCCCATGGCTCACTGCCGCACTCTGTGAGGACAACTCATGGCTGTGCACAGCAATCCGGTGGCTGCGCTCTTGCAGCGCGTGCTTGGGGATGCGAATGGTCAGTACCCCATGTGCGAAGTCCGCGTTGATCTCTTGTGACTCGGGCGCGAAGGGCAACTGGAGCGAGCGCTGGAAGCGGCCCCAGCTGCGCTCCATCAGGTGGTAGTCCTGGGGTTGCTGGGTCTCGTGCTCCTGGCGCTTCTCGCCCCGCAGCGTGAGCATGTTGCCGTCGAGCCGCACCTCAACATCGGCCGGGTTGACGCCCGGCAGGTCGGTGCTGATGCAGATCTCCTGCGGGCTCTCGCGCACATCCATTCGCGGCAAGGCCATGGCGGATGGAAGCGACGGCAAGGCGTTGCTGCCCATGAAGTCATCGAACAGGTGGTTCATCTGCTGGTGCAGCGCGGCGAAGGGGTCGGTTGAGCTGCGCGTGGGGGTGAGGAATCCGGGCTGGCGAGTCATGGTCATCTCCAAGATGAAGGTCAGAGCGAGGAAGGCGAGAGGGGCAATTTGCGCCGGGCCCTGAGGGCGGTCCTGTGGGGGTGGGTGCCATGCTGCTGTAGGAGCGGTCTGCGGGGCAATTGTGGTGGGTGGAGACGACGGTCCTCTAGGCACGGCCCAGCGCGCCGTCGTAGGGCCTCGTGCGACCTCGTGCGGCTTGGTGCGGCCATGTGCGGTTGCGCAAGGGACGCTGGCGTGCAACTGGCGATGTGCGCAGCCAGAGAGAACCGGCCGCGCCCCGGCGGTGACAGACCACATGCCTCCGTATCCATCGGTCTATCTGTCCGTCTGTCCGCCTGTCCACGATCCGGTAGGCATCTCCGGCCGCATGGCGGCCACCACACCCCCTCCTCACAGCCGATCGTTACCGCCCATGATCTCGTCACTGCTCCGCACGCTGTCCCCGCGCTCACCTTCACGCGGGGCGGAATCGCCCAACCGGGAAACCGCCGCCGATCCAGAAAGTTTCATCGACTTGGGCACCGCGGTGCAGTGCTCGGATGCAAACAATCTGGTGCTGCTCGATGGCAAGGGCGTGAGTGCCGCCGGCACGTCCCCCCGCCCCCCCCTATCGCCGGCCTTCTTGCGAAGCAAGCAACTCTCCGCTGCGAGGACCCGCATCGCCGATCGTTTCGCAAGGGCGCTGCCCCCCGGGGTGAGCCGGGATCAGGCCGCCGTCCCGTTCTACAACCTCACCGATGCGGGCGCGGTTCGTGTGCATCAATTGCGGCTGCTCACGGCACTTGTGAAGTTCCAGCAAGCCCTGATCACGGGCGGCATGGACGCTCGCCAGGCGGCTCAGTTGTCGACGCTGGCGTTCACCCCCGCAACCTGGGGTTGCAGCGACACCGAGGAGCTCCACAGCCGGATCAACAGCCGCCTGATCGAGTCGTGCGACAAGGTCGTCGAAGCCTGCCTGGCTGCCTTCGAGCGGGTCGAGCCGCCCCAGAACGATACTGAATGGCGCAACGAGCTCGAGACTGCGGACGGCAGCAGGATCACCCAACGCCGGCGCTCGCTGCCTCCGCCACCAGACGCATCGCCGCGGCCCCGCGTTTACCGTAAGGCCCATCGGGCTCCAGACGCTGAGGGATCGCGCATTGTCTCCGGGGATGACCGCAAGGCGAGCCGACGCTTGTCGGACTCTGGAACGGTGCCTACCTCCGAGCCGCGCTCGGCGGCTGGTGACCCAGCCCCTCTCAGCAGCGTCAACAGAAGCCTGGCCCCCCAATTCTCTGGCGCTGCGACTGGCAATGCGCCACCGCCCACTGCGGAGATTCATCCGCCGCCCCTTGCAACGACCCTTCCGACTCATAGAGCACCGTCGAATCTGGCCTCCACAGAGGCACCCTCGTTGCCACATCAGCTAAGTTTGATCTCCATGTACGGCTTCCCAAGTGCAGCGTCGTCGGCGGGCGGTCGACCTGCGCACCTGCGGAGCAATCAAGGGAGCGAATCGGAACGCGTCCGACTCGCCGATACGAACGGGCGCCTGCTTGGCCTCTCCTCGCCCGAGCGGCCCACACAACGCACGGACATGCGTGATTGGGGACAGCAGCTCGCGGGCCAAGCCCTCTACAGGTGCGTACCCGACGCGTCGGGTCGGCAAGCGTCGGCGCAAGCGAACGCACAAGCTAAAGAACAAGCGGCAATTCGGGCTCGCTGGCAGCAGGTTTGGCTACCCGCACTCCAGGGACTGCATGAGCGCGTCACCCTTGCCTCGGGGCAACCCTTATCTAACCGATTCCGGGACGAACTTCTGCGTTGGCCCCTGTCGGTGCGGGCCTCGCTGCTCCAATGCTCTGCGGATAGTTTGCAGAGCATGGATCCGCGCGGTGCTGGCTGGGCGCCTCGTTATCGTTTCCATGCGGAGCTGGCGCGAGCCCTGTCACCTGGTGAGTGCTACACGGGCCAGGAGCGGCAACTGCAGGCGCGGGTGCTTGGTAAGGTGAAGGCACAGGCCCAGGCCCAGGCCCAGGCCCGAGAGCGGATCATCCGGAATTTCCCGGAGGTTGTTGCGGCCGTCCGCGCCATCTTCAGCCGGGCCTCGCAGGGCTGCGACTCTGCAGGCCAAGGTATCCCGGCCTTTCGGCTCAGCATTGACCAACCCACTCGCCAGCAAGCCCGCTACGACCCATTCACCCGCATGGTCCACATCGGCCCCCGAGCCCTCCACGAGCAGAGTCCCATGCCCTATGTCCTGCGGCATGTCGCAGCAGCCTCGATGCATTTCTACAACCATCGCTTGATCGACGCAGTGTCGGCTAATGAGCTGAACAACGACAACCCTGACCGGCAGATCGGGTCCATGCTGCACGCTCTGAAGCAGGTGCCGATCACCGCGGAGGACTTGAAGCGTGCGGGCCTGCAGCCCAAACAGGCGAGCCTTCTGGTGCTTCAGACCCTTCCCAAACAACGTGAGTTGTCATTCGCCGGCGCGGTCAAGGCTGCCTGGGAGTCCGCCAGGCGAGACACGCTGGGACGCGCTCTGACCCAAGGTGCCGGCCGCGAGGGAGTGGGGACGATTGCACAGCGGCCGGCCAGTGTGATGCCGACACGCGTGATCCCGGCCAGCGTGATCCCGGCCAGCGCTATGGGCACGGGGTCCCAGGCCCTCGCCTCCGCCGCATCGACTGCCTCGAGCGTCGTAACGAGACAAGAGACGGGAGACACCGGCGAGGGACTGGGTTCCAGCGCTTCAAACCTCCTGGCCACGCGAGTGGAGTGACCCCGGGGCATGATGGGCAATCAGGCTTGTAGCCTTCTTTCCTAGGGGATTCCTCCGGCCCTGACCGGCTTGCGCAGTGCTGCTCAGCCGGCCTATGATGCCTGAATGGGGAACAACAGTTCCATATTCCGGCACAAAGTGACTCGGTCCTGGACATGTCGACGCTGAAGAACTCAGTGCATGTCCTGCGCTGCTTCACGCCCAGCCGGCCCGAGCTCACCGTGACCGAGGTGGCGACTTGGCTCGGCCTGCCCAAGAGCAATGTGTCGCGCCTCCTGCGCGCGATGCATGAAGCCGGCATGCTCGACGCGGCTGGCCGCGGCCGCGGCTACCGGCTCGGGGAATGGCTGCAGGACTTGGGCCAGATGGCCACCCAGACCCAAACCTTCCATGCCCGCGCCAGTGCGGCGGCGCGGCGGGTCAGTGAGCAGATGGGGCACTCCGGTTATGTCTCGGTGCTGGTGGGCACCCACATGGTGGGCCTGGCCCATCATGTGGGTGGCAATGCCCAGCAGGTGGGCGTGCCGCTCGGCGGACGCTTGCCGGTCGACGCCTGCGCCACCGGACGGGCCCTGCTGGCCACCATGGGCGATGGCGAGGTGCGCCAACTGCTGGGTGGGCGCGTCTCTCTCGCTGCCCCACAGTCGCCACGTGACTTTGACGATTTACTCGCGCGGCTGCGCCAGATCCGCGAGCAAGGGTTTGCCGAGTCCCAGCATGAGGCCCTCCCAGGCGCCGGCGCTTTTGCCGTGGCGGTGGCGGATCCGCAGACCGGCGAGCGCCTGTCCCTGTGCCTCACCTACCCGCTGCAGGCCCTCGGTCCGGCCGACCGCAAGCGGGCCATCGAACTGCTCCTGCAGGAGCGAAGAAATCTCATGAGGAGTCATCCATGAATCGCAGCCCCGTGCTCAACTCCCGCTGGCGCATCGGCTTTGACATTGGCGGCACGTTCACTGATTTCATCCTCTACGACAACGAGGAAGGCCGTGTCACGCTGCACAAGCGCTTGACCACACCCAAGGATCCCTCAGAGGCGGCGCTGCAGGGTCTGCAGGAGCTGGTGGCCATGCGAGGCATCACCCTGGCCGAGGTGCACGAGATCATCCACGGCACCACGCTGGTGACCAACGCGGTGATCGAACGCAAGGGCGCGCCGCTGGGTTTGCTGACCACGCGGGGCTTCCGCGACATCCTCGAGATGGGCGCTGAGCAGCGCTACGACATCTACGACCTCTTCGTGCGCTTTCCGGCGCCGATGGTCGAGCGCGATCTCCGCCGTGAGGTGGGTGAGCGCATCGACGCCTTGGGCCGCGTCGTGGCGCCGCTGGACTTGGACAGCGTGCGTGAAGCGGTCGATGCCCTGGTGGCCGCGGGCTGCCGCGCGATCGCGGTGTCCCTGCTTCATAGCTATGCCAATCCGGTACACGAGCAGGCCGTGGGCGACTGGATCCGCGCGCACCATCCCGGCGTGTCGGTGTCGCTGTCCTCGGATGTGGTGGCGGAAATGGGCGAGTACGCCCGCACCGTAACCACCTGCGCCAACGCCTATGTGCAGCCGCTGATGGCAGGCTACTTGGGTCGCTTGCAGCAGTCTCTCTCGGCGCTGGGCTTTGCCGGTGACCTGCGCATGATGCATTCGGCCGGTGGCCTGGTGTCGGTGGAGACCGCCAGCCTGTTCCCCATCCGTCTGCTCGAGAGCGGACCGGCCGGCGGTGGTCTGGCCACGGCGCTTTTTGGCTCGCTGGCGGGCAAGCGGGACGTGATTTCTTTCGACATGGGCGGCACCACCGCCAAGGCCTGCCTCATTGAAGACGGCCGCGCGGAGATCGCGCCGATGATGGAGGCGGCCCGCGTGAGCCGCTTCACCCGCGGCTCGGGCCTGCCGATCAAGTCGGCGGTGATCGAAATGATCGAGATTGGCGCCGGTGGCGGCTCCATCGCCGCCATCGACGAGGTCGGTCTGCTCAAGGTGGGGCCGCACTCGGCCAGCTCCGACCCCGGCCCGGCCTGTTATGGCCTGGGCGGCACCGAACCCACCGTGACGGACGCCAACCTGGTGCTCGGTTACTACGACCCTGGCTTCTTCCTCGGCGGCCGCATGAAGCTCGACCTGGCCGCTGCCGAGCGCGCGGTCGAGCGCGTCGCCAAGCCGCTGGGGCTGACCGTGCCGGAGGCGGCGCTCGGCATCCACAAGGTGGTGGTCGAAAGCATGGCCGCTGCCGCACGGGTGCACCTGATCGAAAAGGGCAAGGATCCGCGGGCCTATGCCATGGTCGGCTTCGGTGGCGCCGGCCCCGCCCATGCGGTCGATGTCGCGCGTGCCATGGGCGTACGTGAGGTCATCATTCCACCAGCGTCTGGCGCCGCCTCGGCACTGGGGTTTCTGGCGGCGCCCCTGTCCTCCGACGGGGTGCGTTCGATGCGGGTGGCGTTTGAGCCCGGATTTGATGCGGAAGCGGTCAATCAGGTGCTCACGGCCCTGGAGGAGCAAGGCCGTGCGCAATTGCTGGCGGCGGGTGTTGATCCGTCTGCCATCGAGGTTGAGCGCCACGCCGACATGCGCCTGGTGGGGCAGATGCACGACATCGCGGTCACCCTGCCGGAGGGCCTGATCGGACCCCAAAGCCTGGCGGGGATCCGACAGGCCTTCGAGGCTGCCTACGCCACCCGCTACACCTCGGTGCTCGAGGACGCGCGCATCGAGGCGGTGAATTTCCGCGTGCGATGCGCCGGGCCCACGCCCCGCCTGAGCCTGCAGGGTGCCGCTGGCGGCGCTGACGATGCGCCCCGAGTCAAAGGCCAGCGCATGGCGGTGTTCGCGCAAGGCGCGACGCTCACCCAGGTGGTGGACCGCTACGCGCTGCGGCCCGGCGATCGGATCGATGGCCCGGCCATCATCGAGGAGCGCGAGTCAACCACCGTGGTCGCGCCTGGCGACCTCGTCGATGTCGACGCCAACCTCAACCTGCGCATCACGGTCGCTGCCACGCGCGCGATGGAGGCGGTGGTGCACGAGGGCATGTCACGTGCCGAGGCGGTGGCGCGTATCCAGGCTGACCCGATCGGCCTGGAAATCATGTGGAGCCGTCTGGTCAACGTCGTCGACGAGATGTGGCTCACCGTCTGCCGGACCGCCTTCTCCTTGGTCATTTCGGAGGCGCAGGATTTCGCCTGCGAATTGCTCGATCGCGACGGCGAGACGCTGGCGCACTCGCCGCGTGCGATGCCGGTGTTCAACCTGACCTTGCCGCGTGCGGTCAAGGCCCTGCTGGCTGCCTACCCGGCTGACACGCTCCAGCCAGGCGATGTGCTGATCACCAACGACCCCTGGTTGTGCGCGGGGCATCTGTTCGATATCGCGGTCGTGACCCCGGTGTTCCGCGAGGGCCGACTGGTCGGTCTTGTCGGCACGGTGGGTCATGTGTCTGACATCGGCGGCACCAAGGACTCTCTCAAAGCCCGGGAGATTTACGAGGAGGGCCTGCAGATCCCGCCGATGAAGCTGTTCGAGGCGGGTCGGCCGAACGAGACGCTGCACCGGCTGATCCACTTGAACGTGCGAAATGGCGATCAGGTACTGGGCGATTTGCAATCCTTCGTGACCGCCAACGCCATGGGGGCCGAGCGCGTGCTGTCCTTCATGGACGACTACGGCATGCGCGACCTGGGCGCCCTCGCCGAAGTGGTGCAGGGCCTGTCGGAAAAAGCCATGCGTGACGCCATCCGCGCCCTACCCGATGGCGACTACCGCAGCGTCATCACCAACAACCCGCTGGGGGACGTGCTGGCCTACCCGGTCAAGCTGACCATCACGGGCGATTCGATCGATGTGGACTTCGACGGCGCGCCTGCGCAACTGCCGCGAGGCGGGCTGAACTGCACCCTGAACTACACAGCGGCGCACGCAACCTACCCGCTCAAGTGCATGCTCACCCCTTCGGTGCGTGGCAATGCGGGCTGTTACCGGCCCTTCACGGTGAAGGCGCCGGAGGGCTCCGTGCTCAATTGCAGCTACCCAGCCTCGGTGAACTTGCGGACCCGCACCGGCTGGTACCTGGCACCCAATATCTTCCGCGCCCTGTCCCAGGCTGCACCGCATCAAGTGCAGTCCTTCACCGGCCTGGCAGTGGCGGCCAACATCTATGGGCAAGACGAGCAGGGCCACTTCTACTCCGACATGCTGTTCTGCGGCGGTGGTCAAGGTGGCTCCGCGCGTGGTGACGGCCACTCCACCCTGCTGTGGCCCACCTCCGCCGCCAACACCTCGATCGAGCTGATCGAGAGTCGTGCCCCGGTGGTCGTGCTCGAAAAGACCTATGTCACCGACTCCGGTGGCGCGGGCCGGCATCGCGGCGGCCTCGGCCAGCGCGTGCGTTTGCGCAAGCGCGAGGACGACGGACTTCCCACCTTGATCTCGGTCTATCCCGAGGGCGTCAACAACCCGGTCGATGGCCTGTACGGTGGCCAACCCGGTGGCGAGGCCCTGGGCCGCCTCATCGACTCCCACGGCCACGAACTCCTCAACGTCGGCAGCGGCCATTTGGTCGAGCTTCGCGGCGCCGATCAGTGGGTCGAACTGGTTCTCGCCGGTGGCTCGGGCTATGGGTCGCCGCGTGAACGTTCACCCGAGGCGCTGGCGCGCGACTTGCGTATGGGACTCATCTCCCCAGATGCCACCGGTCGCGACTACGGACAGCCGGCGCACAGCGCGGGTACCGGACGCGCCGCAGATGCCAGCCTCGCCACGACCTGAAGATTCAAGTTTTCCCTCAAGCGCTTTCTGACCCTTCCAACCCTGCCAACAAGGAGATCACCGTGCATCACTCCGACAATCCTCAATTCAACCGCCGTCAGTGGCTGGGTGCCTCAGGCGCCGGCTTGGCCAGCTTGGTCCTGCCCCTGGAGGCATTCGCGCAGCAAGGCGGACGCCGTGTGCTGGTGATCGCCGCCACCCAGGACATTCCCAATTTCGACCCGCACATCGCCACCGGCTACTCGGCCAGTTTCTTCCTGCGCAACGTCTACGACGCTCTGGTGCGGGTCGAAGGCAGCCCGCCCAAGCCGGTGCCCGAATTGGCCCAGTCCTGGACTGTCTCCGGGGACGGCAAGACCTACACCTTCAAGCTCAATTCGGCGGCGCGCTTTCAAAACGGCAAGCCGCTAACCGCCGACGACGTGGTCTATTCCTTCAAGCGCGCGCTGCGCCTGAACAAGGGCAACGCCTGGATGATCCAGGGTATCGTCGGGCCCGACAGCGTGACCGCCGTCGACGCCGGCACGGTGCGATTTAACCTCCTCAAGCCCTTTGCTGCCTTCTTGCAGGTGCTGCCCTGGATCTGGGTCGTCTCCAAGGCCGACGTCGAGGCCAACCTGGGCAGCGACGATGGTCAGACCTACCTGCGCACCCAGACCGCCGCCTCCGGCAGCTTCAAGGTGCGCCGCGCCGAGGCCGGCAACCTGTACGAACTCGATCGCATTGACGGCTGGCAAAAGGGCGGAGGCAACCTCACCGGCGTGATCTGGCGCATCGTTCGCGAAACCGCCTCGCAGCGCCTCTTGATCCAGCGTGGCGAAGTGCATATCGCGGTCGACCTGACCAGCGAAGACATGGACGCTTTGAAGGACAAGCCGGGTGTGGTGAGCATCATCGAGCCGGAATACCGCACCTTCTCGATCAAGATGAATACCCGCCACGGCCCGATGGCCGACCTCGAACTGCGCAAGGCGGTGTCCTATGCGGTGAACTACAAGGGCATCCTGGACGCCGCCGGCTACGCCGACCTGATGGTGGGCCCGCTGCCCAACGGCATCCTGGGTCACAACCCGCAACTGGCCGTCTACCGCACCGACATGGCCAAGGCCAAGGAGCACCTGGCCAAGTCCAAGTCGGCCAACGGCGGCATCAAGCTGACCATGGCCTATGTGTCTGGCCTCGAGCAGCAGCGTCGCTTCGGCCTGGTGCTGCTCGACAGCCTCAAGCAGCTGAATATCCAGCTGGACATCAAGCCCATGCTCTGGCCCGACATGGTCGCTGCCTGCGCCAAGCCCGAGACCTTCCCGGACTTCTTCCCGGTCTACCAGACCGCCAACTACGGCGACCCGGACAACGTGGCCTTCGCCGCGTACCACTCCTCGCGCAATGGCAACTGGCAAAACGCGGTCTACGCCAACCCCGAGGTCGACGCGCTCATCGAACGCGGTCGTGCCGAGCCCGACAGCGCCAAGCGGGTGGCGATCTACCGTGACATGCAGCAGAAGGTCGTCGCCGACGCGCCCGATATCTTCGGCGTGCTGGAAAAGCGCAAGCTGGCGCTGCGTGACAATGTGAAGGGCTTCCAGTTCGCGCCGGTAGCCTCCAACGCCATCGAGTGCTTCGGCCTCTCGCTGTCCTGAGTCGGGCCCTGCCCGATTGATGCGCGCCGGTTGCCTCGCGGGCAGCCGGCGCGTCCCAATGACAACGCCCATGTGGACCTACATTCTTCGACGCCTGCTCTTGCTGGTCCCGGTGTTGCTGGGGCTGACGGCCTTGGTGTTCGCCATCGCCCGGCTGCTGCCCGGAGACCCGGTGGCGCTGGCCGCCGGCCCCAATGCGTCGGCCTCGGAAATCGCAGCCATGGGACGCGATCTCGGCCTCGATCGCCCGCTGTGGGAGCAATACGGCCGCTACCTCGGTGGGCTGCTGCAAGGGGACTTCGGCTTCTCCATTTACACCCGCCGCCCGGTGATTGAAGACTTGCGCGCCTACCTGCCGGCGACCCTGGAACTGGTGCTGGCGGCGATGACCCTGGCGGTCCTGGTCGGCGTGCCCTTGGGCCTGTGGGCGGCGGTGCAGCGAGATCGCTGGCCCGACTACCTGACGCGGGTGCTCGCGCTGGGCGCGATCTCGATGCCGCGCTTTTTCCTCGGCTTGTTGCTGCAACTGGGCCTGGCCATGGCCCTGGGCTGGTTGCCCCTGGGAGGGCGCTTTCCGATCACGGAGGAACTGCCCCTGCGTATCACGGGCCTCCTCACTGTGGACGCCTTGCTCGCAGGCAATTTCACCGCCTTCTGGGTGGCCTGCCAGCACCTGCTGATGCCGGCCCTGGCCATGTCGCTCTCGCCTCTGGCCACCATCATGCGCATGATGCGCGGGTCGACCCTCGAGGTGCTGCAGCAGGACTATGTGCTAACCGAGCGTGCGCTGGGCCTGCCGCAGCGCCTGATCGTGGTCAAGTATGTGGCCCGCAATGCCTTCTCGGCCACGCTCACCGTCATTGGCCTGTACTTCGGCTGGCTATTGGGCGGCACTGTGCTGGTCGAAACGGTGTTCGACTGGCCGGGCCTGGGGCTGTATGCCACCAAGGCGGTCGTCACACAGGACTTCATGCCCATCATCGGCGTGACCCTGGTGATCGGCACCTTGTTCGTGCTGGTCAATCTGCTGGTGGACCTGCTGTACGGCCTGCTCAATCCGAAGGTGCGGCCGGCATGACCTCCAAGATGTCCTCTTCCTCCGCTGTTCCTCGCCCTCGCAGCGCCGGGCGTGAGGCCTGGCGGCGCGGTCTGTACCGCTTCGCTCAAAGCCGCCTGTCGGTGCTGGGCCTGGCAATCGTGGCCTTGCTCGTGCTCATGG
This sequence comes from Comamonadaceae bacterium, assembly GCA_947449025.1. Taxonomy (GTDB): domain Bacteria; phylum Pseudomonadota; class Gammaproteobacteria; order Burkholderiales; family Burkholderiaceae_C; genus Ramlibacter. Next base: position 25,871 of record CANFQF010000012.1, on the reverse strand, counting down.
CGCTGGCCGGCCCCTGGCTGGCGCCCTACCCGGAGCATCTGGAGGGCGCGGTGAGCACCGCGGCCCGTTTCCAGCCGCCGTCTGCGCAGCACTGGTTTGGCACCAACGAGATGGGACAGGATGTGTTCTCCCTGGTGATGGGAGGCGCACGCGTATCGGTTCTGGCTGGCCTGGCCGTGGTGCTCCTGGGGGCTTTGGCCGGCACCCTAGTGGGCGGCATCGCGGGCTTCGCTGGCGGCTGGACGGACGACCTGCTCATGCGCCTCACGGATCTCAAGCTCACCATCCCCGGACTTTTGCTGGCGATGGCAGTGGCCGCAGCCCTGGGCCCGGGCATTTTCAATATGGTGGTGGCTATTGCCTTGTCCTGGTGGCCGGGCTTTGCCCGCCTGGTACGCGGCGAGGTGATCGCCCGCAAGGAGGACTTGTACGTCACAGCGGCGCGAGCGATCGGCGCCCGCCCGGCCCGCTTGCTGCTCGTACACATCCTGCCCAATGTGATGACGCCAGTCATCGTGAAGATGTCGCTGGACATGGGCTTTGCGATCCTCACCGTGGCCTCGCTGGGCTTCATCGGCATCGGCGTCAAGCCGCCCACCCCGGAGTGGGGCTCGCTCTTGTCGGTGGCGCGCAGCTACATGCCTGAATTCTGGTGGACCGCCATCTTCCCGGGCCTCGCCATTTTCCTGGCCGTGTTCGGGTTCAACCTGCTGGGCGACGGTCTGCGTGACGTCTTCGACCCCCGCTCGCGTCGCTGAGGCACCATGAGCGCCCCCCTTCTCGAGATCCGTGACCTGCATCTTTGGATGCGAAGCTTCGAGGGCGAGGCCCATGTGCTCCAGGGCGTGGACCTGCAGGTGGGCCATGGCGAAGTCTGGGGCGTGGTGGGCGAGACCGGCTGCGGCAAGTCGCTCACCGGCCTGTCGGTCTCGCGCCTCGTACCCTCGCCGCCGGCGCGCTACGGGCAGGGACAGATCCTGCTTAATGGCCAAGACCTGCTGCAGATGTCCGAGGCCCAGATGCGACCGCTGCGCGGCGGCCGCATCGGCATGATCTTCCAGGATCCGACCACCAACCTCAACCCGCTGTTTCGTATCAGCGAGCAGCTGATGGATGTGGCGCTGGCCGCTGCCGCCTGGCGGCCTGAGCTGTTGGGCGTACCGGCTGGCGCCAGTGCGCGCGAGAAGCGCCGGGCTGCGCGTGCCCTGTCGCTCGAGATGCTCGAGCGGGTGCGTATTCCCAACGCCCAACAGCGCCTGGACGATTTCCCCCACCAGTTTTCCGGTGGCATGCGCCAGCGGGTGCTGATCGCCATGGCCTTGATCGGTCGGCCGCAGCTGCTGATCGCCGACGAGCCCACCACCGCGCTGGACGTGTCGGTGCAGGCGCAAGTCCTTTCGCTGCTCCGCGACATGGTGCGCGACTTTCGAATGACCGTGCTACTGATCACGCACAACCTCGGCGTGGTCGCCCAGACCTGTTCGCATGTCGCGGTCATGTATGCCGGCAGCATCGTCGAGCGCGGCCCGGTGGACCAGGTGCTTCGCCAGCCCGCGCATCCCTACACGCGTGCGCTGCTGGCGGCGATTCCCCGGCGAGAGATGGTGCGTGGTGCGCTGGAAGGGATTGCAGGCGCAGTCCCCGACCTGATCCATCCGCCACCCGGCTGCCGCTTCGCCCCGCGCTGCGCGCGAGCGCAGGACGGCTGCCGCGCGCAGGTGCCGTCTCTTGCGCCTGCTCCGTCTGCACTGGCGGCCGGCGCAGGCCACGAGGTGGCCTGTTTCCACGCCCACGCCGCGGAGGCTGCATGCTGACGATCGAAGGCGTGCGCAAGGTCTACCCGGGCGAGCGCCGGGGCTGGTCCCGTGGCGCGCCGGTGCAGGCCCTGAACGACGTGAGTCTGGCCATCACCCGCGGCGAGAGCTTCGGCTTGGTGGGCGAGTCGGGGTCGGGCAAGAGCACGCTGGCGCGCTGCATCCTGCAGCTCGAGCCGGTGAGCGCCGGCCGGATCGTCTTCGAGGGAGAGGACTTGGCGCGTCTCTCGCCCGCTGCGATGCGCCGGGCGCGCTCCCGCATCCAGATGGTGTTCCAGGACCCGCAGGCCAGCCTCAATCCGCGCATGTCGGTGCATGACATCGTGACCGAGCCGCTGGTGATTCACCGTGAGGTCATGGGTCTCGGCGCCCGCCAGCGCACAGAGCGGGCACTGGAGCTGCTTGCGCTGGTGGGTCTGGGCGAGCAGCACCTGTTTCGCAAGCCGCATGAATTCTCCGGCGGTCAGCGCCAGCGCATCGGCATCGCCCGCGCCCTGGCGACCTCGCCCTCCATGCTATTGCTGGACGAGCCGACCTCGGCGCTCGATGTGTCGGTGCAGGCCCAGGTCCTGAACCTCTTGCATGAGCTGCAGCAGCGGCTCTCCCTGACCTTTCTTTTTATCAGCCATGACCTGGCGGTGATCCGCTACATGTGCGACCGGGTCGCGCTGATCCACCACGGACGGCTCGTCGAGCAGGGCGACTGCCAGCAGGTGTTAGACGCGCCGCAAAGCGACTATGCGCGCCAGTTATTGGCGGCGGTTCCCTCGCTGGAGGGCATCGGGGCGGCGCATCCGGGTTTTGGCGCGGCAGGCCCAGGCGGGCTGTGACTTCGGCCATGAAGCGCATTGCCATCGGCGGCATGCGCCACGAGACCAATACCTTCGCGCCGACCCCGGCCGACTACGACGCGTTTTCGGTGCTCTCGGCCGAGCCCAGTCCACTCGAAGGCGAAGCGCTGCTCACCCGACTGCGGGGCGCCAATATTCCGGTGCAGGGCGCGCTCGACCGGCTGCAGGCCCTGGGGCATGACTGTGTGCCCCTGATCTGGGCGGCAGCGTCGCCCTCGGCCCATGTGACGGAGGATGCCTTCGAGCGGATCATCGGGCGGCTGGTGCAGAGGCTGCGCGAGGCGGGCCCGGTGGACGGGGTACTGCTGGACCTGCACGGCGCCATGGTTTGCACTCACCTGGACGACGGCGAGGGAGAAATCTTGGGGCGGGTCCGCGCGGTGGTCGGTCCGGGGGTGCCGATTACGGTCAGCCTGGACCTGCACGCCAATGTCACTCGGCGCATGTTCGAGCTGGCCGACGCGATCACGATCTTTCGCACCTACCCCCATGTCGATTCGGCCCGCACAGGCGAGCGTGCCGCCGACCTGCTGCACGCCATGCTTGTCAGCGGCCAGCGGCCGCACAAGGCCTTTGCCGCCTTCGACTACCTCACCTCCCTGCCTTCCCAGTGCACCACCATCGCCCCGGCGCGCGACCTGTACCAGCGACTCGAGTTGGTGCAGGCCCAAAGTGGCGTCTCCTTGGACTTCGGCATGGGCTTCGCGATGGCGGATATCGCCGAATGCGGCATGACCTTGCTGGCCTATGGCCCCGACGCTGGCCGCACGCAGGCGGCCTTCGAGGAGATGGCTGAAGCGATTCGCGCAGCCGAGGCAGACTTCGTGACCGAGGCCCTGCCTCCTGCAGAAGCGGTGCGGCGCGCGATCGCCGCTACTGCCGCTACTGCCACGATTGCGCCTGGCCAGGCGGGCCGCCCGGTCATCCTGGCGGACACCCAGGACAACCCGGGCGCCGGTGGCGACGGCAACACCACGGGCTTATTGCAGGCCTTGATCGATGCGGCCGCACCGAGCGCGGTGCTGGCCCTGCTGATCGACGCCGATGCGGCTGCCAAGGCCCATGCGCTGGGCCCGGGCGCACGCGCGCCCTTTCGGCTCGGTGCGTCGGCTGATCGCCCCGGCGGCGGTCCGGTGGAGGGTGTATTCGAGGTCGAGCGCCTGGGCGATGGCGATATTCATTGCACCGGTCCCATGTTCGCTGGATGGCATCTGCAGCTCGGGCCGATGGCTTGCCTCCGGCACCTCGCCAGCGGCGTCCGTGTGGTGCTGGCCAGTCGGAAGTTTCAGGCGGCAGACCAGGCGCTGCTGCGACATGTGGGCGTCGAGCCGTCGCAGCAGGCCCTGTTGGCTCTCAAGAGCTCGGTCCATTTCCGCAACGATTTTGAGGCGATCGCCAGTGAAGTGATGATCGTCAAGAGTCCCGGGCCCTGCACGCTGGATCCGGCCGATCTCCATTGGCGCCGGTTGCGCCCTGGCGTTCGTCTGGGACCGCTGGGGCCCGTCCACCAGCCGGCCTGATCAGGCCTCGGGCGGCCGCTCAACCCAGGTCTAGCAGACCCTTGAGCGCAGGGCTGCTGCGGTGGGCGAGCACCTGCTCGGCGATCAGCGCCGGAGGCAGCCCGAACACCCGTTGCACCACCCGCGCATAGACCGCCGCCACATCGGTGGTTGCGGGCAGGTCGCGCCCCTCAAACAGTTGCGGCTTGCGCAGGCCCTGCCACTGCGCGTAGACCCGCGACTCATGCACCAGCCCACCGGCGAGCAGGCAGCAGCTGCCGACGCCATGGTCGGTGCCGGTGGTGCCGTTTTCTGCCGCGGTGCGGCCGAACTCGGTCACGGTGACCACGAGTGACTTGGCCCACAACGGGCCCATATGGGTCTTGAAGGCCGCCACCACCCGGTCGAGCGTTGCGAGTTGCTCGGCATGGCTGCCGGCGTCGCTGCCCTGGCTGGCGTGGGTGTCGAAGCCATGGGTGAAGTCGATCAACCCCAGCCGCGGACCCTGGGGGGCGCGCATCTCCTCGGCCGCCAAGCGACCGAGCTCTGGCAGCGAGCGCGCCGTCGCGAAGTCGGGCCGCATGGTGGGCGTCTGCCGCTGGCGCAGGCTCTCGGCCTGGATCACCGGGGCCAAGGGCGCCAGCAGCGGGTCGCTGGCCCAGACCTGCGTCAATGCCTGGGCCACCGGTGTGCTGGGAATCGGCATCCAGTTGGGGAACTGGGTGGACGCCTGGTCGTTGCCACGAAGAATCAAGGGCATCGGAATCGAGATCGAGACACCGCCTCCCACCTGGGCCGCCTGCATGGCCCTGCCCAGCCAGCCCGAGGACGAGGTGTAGGGCTTGGCCATGCCCGATTGCATGATGTCTTGGCCCTCGAAGTGCGAGCGGCCGGTGTATCCAAAGCTGGTGGCATGCACGATAGCCAGATGGCCATCGTGCCAAATTTGGTGCAGCTGCTTCATGGCCGGGTGCAGGGCGAAGGAGCCGTCCAGCCGCAGCCCGTTGCGGATGCCGATGGTGGGCCGGATGGCTTCGTAGTCCGCGTCTGCTACCGGTGGCACCGCGGTCAGGCCGTCCATTCCGCCGCGCAGCATCACCACCAGCAGTCGCGGCGCGTCCGCGTCGGCGCTCGCCCAGGCCGAGGGCGCCGCCGCAAAATTGAGCGCGGCCAGGCCGCTGGCGCTGCGCAGAAAATGTCGGCGGTCCATTGTCATCAGGCTCACATCAGGCCCATAAAAGGGAGGGACTCACATGGAGCAAGGTGTTGGCGCTGCGCAGGTCACGGCGTGCCAGCGCGGCCTGCACCACCGTCTTTTCGGCGCTGCCCTCGGCCAGGTGCCGCTCGCACTGCACCTCGAGCATGCGCGCCATCGCCTCGGGCTGGCGCTCCAGAGCGGCAGACAGCAGGCCGGAGTAGCGCACCCGCCGGTCCATCAGCTCCTTGGAAACCCAGTCCACCGAACGAATCGGCCAGCCATTGGGCTGCGGGCAGCGCGGAATCGGTTGGCCCAGATCGCCGAGCAGATAGTGGGTCTTGATCCCTCCGCGATCGTCTAGCGGGATGGCGCGGGGCAGGTCCAGGCCAGTGAGGGTGAGGCTTTGCAGCAACCAGGCCTCGGGCGATGCCAGCTTGCGGGTGCTCGCGATATGCGCCCAGCACATCTCCAGCACCGCCCGGTGGACCGCCGGCAGGTCGCCGCGGGTTTGCAGGAAAACCTGCTCCACATGCGCCACCGCCTGCGCCGGTGGCTCGTCGTCCATGAAGTACACGCAGAGCTTGCGCGCCAGGTGGCGCGCAGTGGCGGGGTGATGGGCCAGGTCCGTCACCAGGTCGGCAAGCTTGCTGTCCATACGCAGCGTGGCGTCATAGGTCTTGCCCATCACCGTCTGCGCACCGGGCTCGTGGTGGTTGAAGTCGAAGTAGGTGCCCAGGGGCACGCCGGGCTTGCGGAACCGGTCTGGCTTCATGTCGCGCCAGCCGGTGAGGATCAGCGTGGTGGCCTCGACGTCTTTTTGCGTGTAGCCGCTGGCCGGGCTGAGCGTGAACAACTCCAGCAGTTCACGGCCCAGGTTTTCGTTGACGCTGTTGCGGGTCCAGCCTTCGCGGGCAGCGCGCGAGCGCGGACCGGTGTTGTGGTTGTTGTCCAGGAAGACCAGCATCGCCGGATGCACCGTGGCGTGCCAGAGCAGGTCACGAAAACTTCCCAGCATCTTCGGTCGCAGCGAGCGCTGGTAGGGGCCGATCAAGGTGTCGTTGTTCTGGGTCCCCGGCGCCACCATGAAGTGGTTGGTCCAGAAATGCCAGAAGCGCTCGAACACCGGCGCGGCCCCATGCAAGGCGGTGCTGGCGCGGGCCTGCGTCTCTTTCCAGGGCTCGAGGCGGTGGTAGGGAATTTCGATTTCGCGCCGGCGCTCCTGCGCAAATTGCTCGCGCGGCAGGCTGCGGCCCTTGGCAAAGGAGGCGCGCTCCGCCACCTGGTGCTGGTGGAAGGCCGTCATCACCTCGTCCATCTCCCACAGCAGACGCATGCCCTCGGGCAGGTCGGCGCGGCGACTGCCGTCGCGCTCAAGGATGTCGATGGGGGGTACCCGGACCAGCTGCGCCTGCGCCCAGTTCAGAGGGTCAGAGGGCGACGGCGCATCGGCTGGCAGGCCGAAAGCCACCCGGCGGGTGAATCGGTGGACCAGCGGCGTCGCCTGTGGGGGCATGGACAGCGTAGGGGTGTTTGGCGCGGCTGGCGGGGATCGAACCCACGACCCTTGGCTTCGGAGGCCAATACTCTATCCACTGAGCTACAGCCGCGCGTGAGCGGCGATTGTACCGGCGCCCCGGTCCGATGGTGCACAGGGCCGGGAGGAGTGGCGGGAATGGTCGGGGTGCGCCTCTATAATCGACTGTTGTTCCGAACCCGTCCGACAACTCTCCCCGCATTTCCCCCAGAGGACGCCATGAGCGATAACCACCAGGAAGAAGCCCACACCGGCCCGATCAAGACCCCGAAGCAGCTCATGTGGGCGTCGCTCGCCTCATTCGTCATTCCGGTTTTCATCATCATTGGTCTGGTGGCCTACGTCACCTCCGAAAGCAAGCCCGCGGGTAGCGGACAGGCTGATCGCTACACGCTCGGTGGTGTTTCCGCCAAGGACCAAGAGCGCGGCGTGGCCGAGCGTCTGCGCAAGGTCGGCGAGGTCGAGATCCGCGACGCCAACCGTGCCCTGCGCGCCGGTGAGGACGTTTACAAGGCCCAGTGCGTCGCCTGCCATGGCAGCGGCGCCGCCGGCGCTCCCAAGTTCGGTGACAAGGGCGCCTGGGGCGCGCGTATCGCCAAGGGCTATGAAGCCCTGCTGACCTCTGCCCTCAAGGGCAAGGGCGCCATGGGCGCTCAAGGGGGTGGCGACTTTGACGACATCGAAATCGGTCGAGGCGTGGTCTACATGACCACCGCCGCCGGTGCCAAGTTCCCCATCCCTGACCGTCCGGCTGCTGCCGCTTCCGGCGCGAAGTAAGACAGATATTCCCGATGAAAGGCAGGCCCCAGGGCCTGCCTTTTTCGTTGGGGCGTTCGCGCTTCAGTGCGTGTCTCGCGCGAGCAGCTCTGTGGGCCGGGCCAGGTCAGGGCTGCGCACGAAGCCAAAGCGTTCGGGCAGTGCCATGCTTTCCACCGCTTCGGGCTGCCAGCGTCCGGCTTCTACCGCCTCGGCCGCCAGGCCCATGTCCAGGCTATGGACCAGACCGAGGCCGAGGTCGGTGTCGAGATACAGGTGGCCCTTTTCGTCGAGGTAACAGCCCCGAGTCTCGGCGAGTCGGCCGGTATGGGCCTCGACGCTCCCGTCCGCTCCCAGGCGCCAGACCCATGGCGCAATCTCGAGTTCGACATAGACGCGCTGGGGACCGTTCTGGAAGAACCACTGTCCCTGGGCGTCGCACTCGTAGTTGCGTTGAATGAACTCGATCAGCTTGTCGTGCCGCAGTAGCGAGCCTTTGGCCTGCGGGAAGGCGCCCTGGGCCTGCACGCGGTCGTCGCGCATGTACCAGCCTCCGCGCGCATCGAGCCCCAGCCAGCCATAGCAGTGGGGCACATGGGGCCATTTGGCGATGGCCTGGCGCACGATGTCGTCCATAGGCAAGGATTATCGGCGCGCCTGACCCGCCCTCAGCGCAGGAAGGCGTCGTAGCCGGTCTTGAGGATCAGGGCGCTGACCACCAGGATGAACATGCCGCGCACAAAGCCGGCGCCATGGCGCAGAGCCAGCCGCGTCCCCAGCAGGCTGCCAGTGATGTTGGCCAGTGCGAGGGCCGCGGCGTAATGCCACCAGACATGGCCCTTGACCGCGAAGAGGGTCAGCGCGGCGGCGTTGGTGGCGACGTTGAGCAATTTGGCAGCGGCCGAGGCGTGCAGGAAGTCGTAGCCCAGTACCCGCACGAACAGGAAGATGAAGAAGCTGCCGGTGCCCGGGCCGAAGAAGCCGTCATACAAGCCGATGCCAAAGCCGATGGCCATGGCCGCCAGGCGCTCAGGCCTAGGCGCCAGACGCGGCGCGTGTTCGCGCCCGAGGTCCTTGCGCGCAAGGGTGTAGGCCAGCACGATGAGCAGGACCAGGGGCAGGCCCTTGCGCAGAAAATCAGCCGAGATCACGGTCACGCACCAAGCGCCGGTGAACCCGCCTGCCAGTCCGGCAACCGCCGCAGGCAGCAAGGCCCGCCAAGGCAGCTCGACCCGGCGTCCGTACTGGATTGCTGCGAAAGAAGTGCCGCAGACCGAGGCGCTCTTGTTCAGGCCAAAGAGCGATGCGGGCGCCGCCTGGGGAAAGATGGCAAAGAGTGCGGGCGTCAAAATGAGTCCGCCGCCGCCGACGATCGAATCCACGAATCCGGCCCCCAGCGAGGCCAGCACCATCAGCAGCAATTCCATGGGGGGATTGTCTCATCGGCCCTGCGCGCGCTGCGGCGCGGGGCCTGCCAAAAAAGCAAAGGCGCCTTGCGGCGCCTTTGCTTGGGCACCTCATCGAGGAGGCGTCCGTCTTGTTTTGGCTATCTCTCCGATGTCTCCTCGGACCTCTCGCTTTTCAGCAGCCGCCCTCGGGTGGCCTGCGAGTTGGCGAGACTTTAGCCGCCGGCCCCGCGGCGGAGCATCAGGACTTTCCCGGCCCTGGCGGAAACCCTCGGTGACGGCCGACAGCGGCCCAATGCAATCACCAGTGCCAGGTCCAAAGCCCGGGCCAGCAGGGGCCTGCTGTGGCCCGTTCAGACTGCTGCCGACAGCACCCAGTTGGCGGCCTTCTCCGCCATCATCAGGGTGGGCGCGTTGGTGTTGCCGCTGGTGATGGTGGGCATTGCGCCTGCGTCCACCACCCGCAGTCCGGCCACGCCCCGGACCCGCAGTTCGGAGTCGAGGACGGCCATCGGGTCGTCGTCCCGGCCCATCTTGGTCGTGCCCACCGGGTGGAAGATGGTGGTGGCGATGTCACCCGCCAGTCGGGTCAGGTCTTCATCGCTCTCGTACTGTGGCCCCGGCTTCCATTCCTGGGGCTGGTAGCGCGCCAGAGCCGGCTGGCTCGCAATACGCCGCACCACCCGCAGGGACTGCGCCGCCACCTGCCTGTCTTCGGGCGTGCTCAGGTAGTTGGGTGCGATACGCGGCGCGTCCTCGAAGCGCGGGCTGGTCAGTGTGACCGTGCCGCGGCTGGTGGGGTTGAGGTTGCAGACGCTGGCGGTGAAGGCGTCGAAGGCATGCAGTGGCTCCCCGAATGCGTCCAGGCTCAGGGGCTGAACATGAAATTCGAGGTCGGGCCAGGCCTTGTCCGGGCTGCTGCGGGTGAAGGCGCCCAGCTGCGAGGGCGCCATGCTCAGGGGGCCAGTGCGGCGCAGGGCGTATTCCAGGCCGATGCGCAGGCGCCCCCAGGCGCTATTGGCCAGCGTGTTGAGCGTGCGCACGCCCCGGACCTTGTAAACCGCGCGGATCTGCAAGTGGTCCTGCAGGTTGGCGCCGACGCCAGGCAGGTCTTTTTGCACCGGGATGCCTAGGTCCCGCAAGGCGCCGGCCGGGCCCACGCCCGACAGCTGCAGCAGTTGCGGCGAGCCGATGCTGCCGGCCGAGAGCAGCACCTCGCGGCTGGCCCGCACTTGCACCATCTCCCGGCCCGTCCACACCTGCACGCCGGTGCAACGCGGCGCGCCGTCTGCACCGGGCTCGATGATCAGGCGACTGACCTGAGCCCGCGTCCACATCTCGAAGTTGGGGCGTCCGTAGCAGGTCGGGCGGAGAAAGGCCTTGGCCGTGTTCCACCGCCAGCCATTTTTCTGATTGACCTCGAAATAGCCCACGCCCTCGTTGTCGCCGCGGTTGAAGTCGTCGTTGGCAGGCAGACCTGCTTCGCGGGCGGCTTGGGCAAACGCGTCGAGGATGTCCCAGCGCAGGCGCTGCTTGTCCACCCGCCATTCCCCGCCCGCCCCGTGCTTTGCGTCGGCGCCGCGGTGGTAATCCTCGTGGCGCATGAAATCGGACAGGCAGTGCTCCCAGCGCCAGCGCCCGTCACCCGTGAGCGCAGCCCACTGGTCGTAATCGCGCTCCTGACCACGCATGTAGATCATGCCGTTGATGCTGGAGCAGCCGCCCAGAGTTTTGCCGCGCGGGTAGCGCAGCGAGCGGCCGTTGAGCCCTGCCTCTGATTCGGTCTGGTAGAGCCAGTCGGTGCGCGGGTTGCCGATGCAATACAGGTAGCCCGCCGGGATATGGATCCAGTGGTAGTCGTCCTTGCCGCCAGCCTCGAGCAGCAGCACGCGCTTAGTCCGGTCGGCGCTAAGCCGGTTGGCTAGCAAAGAGCCGGCGCTGCCGGCGCCGACGATGATGTAGTCGAACTCGGGCTGGGTCATCGCGCGTGTCTGTGTTGCTTCGCTCTTGGGGTTGGCCCAGGGGCGTCGCCCCGCCGCGGATGGGTGCTCACTTGGAGGTGGGCATTACGAACTCGGCGCCCTTGCCGATGCTCTCGGGCCAGCGCTGCATGATGGATTTTTGCCGGGTGTAGAAGCGCACGCCCTCTTCGCCGTAGGCGTGCATGTCGCCGAACAGGCTCTTCTTCCAGCCGCCAAAGCCGTGCCAGGCCATGGGCACCGGAATGGGCACGTTGATGCCCACCATGCCCACCTGGATGCGGCGGGAGAACTCGCGCGCCACGTTACCGTCTCGGGTAAAGCACGACACGCCGTTGCCGAACTCGTGGGCGTTGATCAATTCGACCGCAGTGGCGAAGTCGGGTACGCGCACACAGGCGAGCACCGGGCCGAAGATCTCTTCCCGATGGATCTTCATGTCTGTCGTCACCTGGTCGAACAGCGTGCCGCCAAGCCAGAAGCCCCGCTCGCAGCCCGCACCGGCGGCCTGGCCGTCGAAGTGGCGGCCGTCGACCAGCAGCTGGGCGCCCTCGGCTACGCCGGCGTCGATGTAGCCGGTGATGCGCTGGCGCGCGGCCTCGGTCACGATAGGGCCCATCTCGGCGGCCAGGTTGTTGCCCTCGAGCACCTTGAGCGCGCGGGTGCGTTCGACCAGCTTGGGCACGATCTTGTCGGCCACCTCGCCCACCAGCACCGCCACCGAGATCGCCATGCAGCGCTCGCCGGCCGAGCCGTAGGCCGAGCCAATCAGGGCGTCAACCGCCTGGTCGATGTCGGCGTCGGGCATGACCACCATGTGGTTCTTGGCCCCGCCCAGGGCCTGCACCCGCTTGCCCTCACGCGCACCGGTTTCGTAGATGTAATTGGCAATCGGCGTCGAGCCGACGAAGGACACGGCCTTCACATCGGAATGCGCCAGCAGGGCGTCGACCGCCTCCTTGTCACCCTGGACGACGTTGAACACGCCATCGGGCAGGCCGGCTTCCTTGAAAAGTTCGGCCATGCGCAGCGAGGCGCTGGGGTCAATGGGGCTGGGCTTGAGGATGAAGGTGTTGCCGCAGGCAATCGCCACCGGGAACATCCACATGGGGACCATGACCGGAAAGTTAAACGGCGTGATGCCGGCGACGACGCCCAGGGGTTGGCGCATCGTCCAGTTGTCGATGCCTGTCGAGACCTGGTCGGTGTAGTCGCCCTTGAGAAGCTGGGGGATGCCGCAGGCGAACTCGACGATCTCGATGCCGCGGGTGACCTCACCCTGGGCGTCGGTGAAGACCTTGCCGTGTTCGGCCGTGATGAGGCGGGCCAGCGCGTCGCGCTCGCGCTGGAGCAGCTCCAGGAACTTGAACATGACCCGCGCGCGGCGCAGCGGGGGCGTTTCGGCCCAGGCCGGGAAGGCGGCTTGGGCGGCGGCGACCGCTTGGCCGACCTCGTCGGCATTGGCCAGGGCCACCCGGGCGGTGACCTGGCCGCTGGCGGGGTTGTACACGTCGCTGTGACGGCCGGAGCGGCCGGCCAAGGCCTGGCCCTTCACCCAATGCGCGATTGCAGTGGGTGCGGCGGGAGTGGCGGTTGCAGTGGCCGGCGGGGTCTTGTCGGGTGCATTCATCGTGGGCTCGGATTGGGTTGGATAGCGGCCAAAACCGCTCAGTCTAGGCGAGGGCGGGGGGACTTGCCTAGGCGGTTCGCCCCCGGTGGCAGCAGGGCGAGCGAGCCGGGTCGCGGGCCGAAGGATAGGGCTTGTCAGAAATTGATACTTAATGTTCAATTAAGCCGTATTCATTAAGAGGAGAGCATTCATGGGACGTTCATGGGCCGCCGGCTACGTTGCCGATCTCTCCTACACCCACGGCTACTACCACGAGCTGGCCCCGTCCTTTGTCCGCTTCGTCCTGCTGCTGCAGGGGCTGGATCATGGCGGCGGCGATGGCAGCGACGCCGGCCGATATCGGTATTGCGAGCTGGGCTACGGGCAGGGCGTATCGGCCAACCTGCACGCTGCGGCGAACCCCAGGGGGAGTTTCTGGGGCACCGACTTTTTGCCCGAACACGCGCTTTTCGCCCAGGACCTGGCCCAGCGTGCCGGCCTGGACGCCCGCTGGTTGGCCCGCTCGTTCCAGGACTTGCTCGCAGAGGATTTGCCCGAATTCGACTTCATCACGCTTCACGGCGTCTGGTCCTGGATTGATGCCGACGCGCGCGCGTCGGTGGTGGAGTTCTTGCGTCGTCGGCTCAAGGTCGGCGGTGTGCTTTACCTGTCCTGCAATGTCATGCCCGGCTGGGCCTCCGAGAAGCCGCTGCGGGACCTGATGCACCTGCACACCGAGCTGGCCAGCCCGCCGGGCGATTCCACCGCGTCGCGCATACGCCGCTCGGTCGACTTCGCCGACCGTCTGCGTCAGGGGCGCGCGGCCTTTTTCTCCCATCACCCACCCGCGATTCAGATGCTCGAAGACCTGCAGCGCGACGAGGTTCAGGTGGTCGCCCACGAGTACTTCAATCGCAACTGGCACATCGGCTACTTTGCCGATCTGGCTCGCGCCCTGGAGCCTGCGGGTCTGCAGTTCGCCTGTTCAGCCCATAAGTCTGATTTGGTCGGCGAGGTCCTACAGCGCGCGCAGGGCCGTGGCCTCGACGGCCTCGACATCACGCTGCGCGAGACCGCCCACGACTTCATCCTGAACCGGCGTTTCCGCCGCGACTTGTTCGTGCGTGGCGCGCGTCGGCTCCTGCCCTCCGAGCGCGCAGAGCGACTGCTCGACCTTCCCTTCGTTCTGCTTCGGCCCGGTGCCGGCGGCCAGTCGACGGTGCAGACCCCCTATGGCTCGGTCACTCTGGACGCCCAGATCTTGCTGCCCCTGCTGGCCGCACTCGAGGACGCGGCCACGCCCCTGCCCTTGCGTCAGTTGCGCAGCGAGGCGGGTCTGGACGATGTGGCAACCGACGCCTTGCTCCATGTGCTGGTGGCGCTGGTGGCCCAAGGCCATGTCTTCCCGGCCTTTGCCGACGATGCCCGTCATGCCGGCGCCGCGCGCACCCGCGCGATGAACCGTGTGGTCGCCGAGCGCGCCCGGCAGGACGACCTGCTGCGTTACCTTGCCAGTCCGGTGACCGGCCACGCCGTTGAAGCCTCGCGGCCAGAGCGCCTGATGCTCGCTGCGTGGGAGGACGGCGCCCGTGACGCGGCGGCCCTGGCTCAGGCTTTGCAACCCGCTGCCTCCGTTAGTGCTCAGGATGCCGGCGCGGTTGACGCACAGGCGACGCCACTGGGTGAGGCCGAACGGTTTCTCGCTCGGGTCGCGCCAGCCTGGCAGCGGCTGGGCCTGATGGACCGCACCCTGGCCTGAGTAACGACCTTCCCCCGGAGAATTCATGAGCATTCAGCCTGCCCTCGATACCGCCGCGCTCTGGACTGAACATCCGCAGTGGTGGCTGTACGGCATCCACCCGCAGTTCGTTCAGGCGCTGGTGCGATTTCACCAGCGCAACCGCCTCCACCTTCGCATGGCGATGAGCCTGGGCCCTGAGCTCGAACAGGAGGCCTATTGGGAGGCCGAGATTCCCCGGCGCCAGGCGGATATGCAGGCTGGCCGGGCGATCCATCTGGTCGGGTTTCTGCGCCAGGGGGATGACCGTGAGATCGGGGGCTTGGTCAGCTTCTGGGGGATCGAGCATGGTGATTTCGAAGCCTGCACCTTGAGCTTTCTGCTCGATCGCCAGTTAGAGGGCCGCAGCCTGATGCACCAGTGGCTGGGCCCGGTAGTGCCCGAAGTCATGTCTCGCCACCACTTGCACCGGGTGATGGCGACTCACTTACCAGAGAACCTGCGCAGCGCCGCGTTGCTCAAGCGCCTGGGCTTCGTGGTCGAGGGCTATGCCCGCGACTTCGTCAAGCTCAATGGCCGCTGGCGTGACAACGTGCTGCTGTCTCGGGTCGCTGAAGAAGACTGAGTCGCCGGGTCGCATTCACAGCGGCAAGCGCCGCCCCTTCGGCCGGGCCTTGCAGACGAGCCCTTCGCGCAGCAGCCGGTGCTGCGCCCATTGTTCCCTCTCAGGGCATCCCTGCACCTGTGCGCCAGCCCAGCCCGGTTAAGCTTGGGCTGGCGTTTCCCTGCCTGCAAGACCTTGCCGGCTCGGGGCCACAGCGATCTGAACAAGACTAGGAGAGACCATGGGTGAAATCGTCAACCTCACATCGGCCGATGGCCAGTCCATCCCCGCTTACGTGGCAAAGCCGGCCGGGAAGCCGCGCGGCGCCGTCGTCGTTTTGCAAGAGATTTTTGGCGTCAATGCGCACATCCGAGCGGTCGCCGACGGCTATGCCGCCGACGGCTATCTGGCGGTCGCGCCGCCGACCTTTCACCGCGCCAAGGCCGGTGTCGACCTCGGATACGGCGATGAGGACAGGAAGGCCGGCTTCGCGCTCAAAACGGCAGTCGATGCCTTGCCTGCGCCGGGCGTGATGCAAGACATCCAGGCGGCCATTGACTACGCGTCGCAAGCCGGCAAGGTCGGGATGGTCGGCTACTGCTGGGGCGGTCTCCTGACCTGGCGCTCGGCCTGCCTGCTCAAGGGCCTTGCGGCGGCAGCGCCCTATTACGGCGGCGGCGTCACCTCGCCCGAGGAGTCTGCGCGCAAGCCCCTGGTGCCCGTGATGGCCCACTTCGGCGAGCGAGATACCTGGATCCCCATGGACACGGTGCGTGCCTTCGCCCAGGCCCATCCGGAGGTGCAGGTCCATGCCTACGCCGCTGACCACGGCTTCAACTGCGACCACCGTGCCACCGGTGATGCGGTGGCCGCCGCGCTGGCGCGCCAGCGCACGCTGGAATTCTTCGCCAGCCACCTGGGCTGAGTCGGGTCTGGCGGTCCGCTTGCCCGGCGGCGCTGGACCGCCGGCAGCGGCGAGGCCTCAGGCCGACTGAAGCACGCGCGCCGCGTCGCGCGCGAAGTAGGTCAGGATGCCGTCTGCGCCGGCGCGCTTGAATGCCAGCAGGCTTTCCATCATGACCGCTTCGCGGTCCAACCATCCATTGGCAGCCGCGGCCTGCAGCATGGCGTATTCACCCGACACCTGGTAGGCGAAGGTCGGCATGCTGAACTCGTCCTTGACCCGGCGAACAATGTCCAGGTAGGGCATGCCGGGCTTGACCATCACCATGTCGGCGCCTTCGGCAATGTCCATCGCGACCTCGCGCAGTGCCTCATCGGTGTTGGCCGGGTCCATCTGGTAGACCTTCTTATTGCCCTTGCCGAGGTTGGCGGCTGAACCCACCGCGTCGCGGAAGGGGCCGTAGAACGCACTGGCGTATTTGGCGCTGTAGGCCATGATCCGGGTGTGGATGTGGCCGCCCTTTTCCAGGGCCTGGCGAATCGCACCAATGCGACCGTCCATCATGTCGCTGGGTGCGACGATGTCCACACCGGCCTCGGCCTGCACCAGAGCCTGGCGCGTCAGCAGGGCCACCGTCTCGTCATTGAGGATGTAGCCCGTTTCGTCCATTACCCCGTCCTGGCCATGGCTGGTGAACGGGTCCAGCGCCACGTCGGTCATGATGCCCAGGCCCGGCACCCGTTTTTTCAGCTCGCGCACCACCCGCGGCACCAGGCCGTCGGGGTTGCCGGCCTCGGCACCATCGGGTGTCTTGAGGGCCGGGTCGATGACCGGAAAGAGAGCCATCACCGGAATGCCCAGCGTGACGCACTCCTCGGCTACTGGAATGAGCAGATCCAGGCTCAGGCGGTCGACGCCAGGCATCGAGGCCACCGACTCGCGTCGGCCCTGACCATCCAGAACGAAGACGGGGTAGATGAGGTCGTGTGCCGTCAAGCGGTGTTCGCGCACCAGGTTGCGGGTGAACTCATCGCGGCGCAGCCGCCGGGGGCGGCCCATGGGGAAGGGGGCATGCAGTGTCATGGTCGTCATTTTGCTACCAGACTGCGCCGTCAGATTAGGTTGTCGGGTCTAAGCGTCAACTGATCCGATCATTGTCCCCGAGTGCTACTTCCAAAGTATTTAAAAGCTCGCCGGAGGGAGGGGAAACCCCGTGCGTGCGACCTTGTAGCAGCAGGAGGCCTTTGTTAGATTGACCATGGGCGCATTGGCGCTCCCCGCTTTTCCTCCCTGAGCGGGCGCCTTGATGTGTGACAGCAAAAAGGCTTCCCACCCCGGCTCGTTGGCCGGGGTTTTTTTTGCGAGGGCCGCGCTGTCTACACTTGCGTCATGCTCTGGATCAAAGCCCTCCACATCGTCTTCGTCGCCAGCTGGTTCGCGGGCCTGTTTTACCTGCCCCGTATTTACGTCAACCTCGCGATGGTTGAGCCCGGCTCCCTGGCCGAGCGCGATCGCCTGCTGCTGATGGCGCGCAAGCTGCTTCGTTTCACCACCTTGTTGGCCGTCCCGGCCCTCGCGCTGGGGCTGATGCTCTGGTTGGGCTACGGCATTGGCCGCGGCGACGGCTGGATGCATGCCAAGCTGACCATCGTTGTGCTGGTCATCGCTTACCACCATGTTTGCGCCCGCATGCTGCGCAAATTTGAGTCGGGCGGCATGACGCGAAGCCATCGCTGGTACCGCTGGTTCAACGAAATCCCTGTGCTGCTATTGCTGTTCGCGGTGCTGCTCGTCGTGATCAAGCCGTTCTAAGCGCAGTTCGCCGCAACCGCACAGGCGCCATGCCGATGCACAAGACCTCTGCCGGGCCACTGGCCTTGGCCTATGGGGTCCTGATCGTCTATGCCAGCCTCTACCCCTTCGACGGCTGGCGCGTTCAGGGCCTTGCTCCCTGGGCCTTCCTGGCCAGCCCCTGGCCCCAGTGGTGGACAGGCTTTGATCTGGCCGCCAACGTGGCTGGCTACGCCCCGCTGGGTTTCCTGGTCGGTCTGGCCCGGCTGCGGCGTGACCCGGCTGCGGGCGGCTCCCGCGGCGCGCTGGTCGTGTCCCTCCTTGGCGCGGCAGCCCTGTCCTTTTCCATGGAGGCACTCCAGACTTTCCTGCCTTCGCGCGTGCCTTCCAACCTCGACCTGGGCCTCAATCTGATCGGAGCCCTCCTGGGCGCCCTGCTGGCTTCGGGCCTGGAGCGAATGGGCCTGTTGCAACGCTGGTCGCGTTTTCGGCGGAGGTGGTTTGTGGACGAGGCGCGCGGTGCCCTGGTGCTGTTGGCCCTGTGGCCCGCCGGACTCTTGTTTCCCGCGCCGCTGCCCTTGGGCCTCGGGCAGGTGCTGGAGCGCACCCAACTGGCCCTGGCGGACTGGCTGGAGGACACCCCCTTCCTCGCCTGGCTGCCCGTGCGCGAGCCGCAGCATCAGCCTCTGGGCCAGGGCACGGAGTTGGTCGCTGTGGCCCTGGGCCTTCTGGTGCCCTGTCTTCTGGCTTTTTCCATCATGGGCGCCCTGCGCGGGCGCGTGGCCCTGGCACTGGGGATCCTCGCTGCCGGCCTTGCCGCCAGCGCGCTGTCTGCGGCCCTGAGCTTCGGCCCGGCCAACGCCTGGGCGTGGCTGAGTTTGTCGGTGCAGATGGGATTGGTGGGCGGCGTGGCGCTTGTCGTGCTGGTGGTCTGGCTCCCGCGCCGGGGCTGCGTGGCCCTGCTCCTGCCGGTGCTGGTCCTCCACCTGAGTCTGTTGAACCAGGCGCCGGCTAATGCCTATTACTCGCTCACGCTCCAGGCCTGGGAGCAGGGGCGATTCATCCGCTTCAACGGGCTCGCGCAGTGGATTGGCTGGTGGTGGCCGTATGCGGTCCTAGTCTATGGGCTGCTGCGGCTGTCCTGGAATGATGCGCCGCCTAGAATCGGCGCATGACCTCTTCTGCACAGGGCCCGGCAGCCGCGCCCTATTACCAGCGCCATGTTTTCTTCTGCCTCAACCAGCGCCCGAATGGGGAGGCCTGCTGTGCCGACCACCCGGCCAAGGAAGGCTTTGACCGCTGCAAGGCGCGTGTGAAGGAGGCGGGCCTCGCCGGGGCCGGCAAAGTACGCGTCAACAAGGCCGGCTGCCTGGACCGCTGCGCTGGCGGGCCGGTGGCGGTGGTCTACCCGGAGGCCGTCTGGTACACCTTTGTCGACATGGACGACATCGACGAGATCGTTGAGTCCCACCTGAAAAATGGCAAGGTGGTCGAGCGCCTCGTGCTGCCAGCCGACGTCGGCCGCTGATGCCGACTTTCGGCCTCAGCGCCTTCCTTTGAATCACGCGCCATGAACGCCCAGACCGAGCGCCTGCAACTGACTGGCCCGGCCGGCGCCATCGAGGCGCTGCGTGACGTGCCCCCGGCGGGTATGCCACTGCGCGGCACTGCGGTCATCGCGCACCCCCACCCGCTTTTTGGCGGCACCATGGATAACAAAGTGGTTCAGACGCTGGCGCGCGCGTTTGTGCAATGCGGTTGGACCGCGGTCCGCTTTAACTTCCGCGGCGTGGGTGCCAGCGAGGGCGGGCACGACATGGGTGTCGGCGAGGTCGAGGACATGCTTTACCTCATTGACCAGGTGGCACCGTCCGACGCCCTGTCGCTGGCCGGTTTCTCCTTTGGCTCCTTTGTCGCCAGTCAGGTGACCCTGCGCCTCTGGCCGCAGCGGCCGCTCGAGAATCTGGTCCTGGTGGGCACGGCTGCCGCCCGCTTTTCTGTGGCCACATTGCCTCCGGAAATGCACGAGCGCACTCTGGTGATCCATGGCGAGCAAGATGACACTGTGCTGTTGTCCGCAGTCTTGGATTGGGCGCGGCCGCAGGCTCTCCCTGTCACGGTGATACCCGGTGGCGGGCACTTCTTTCACGGACAATTGCCGCTGCTCAAGTCACTGGTCGTGCGCCACCTGCGCTGATCCACTCCGCCATGAACCGACTCGCCCGCGCCTTTCCGGCGCCCTTTTTCACGACCTTTTTTGCGTCCGTTCTAGCGCCGCTGTTCGCACTGACCCTCCTGATGGGCTCTTGCGGCGCACAGGCTCAGACTCCGCAGCCGCCCGAGATCGCTGCGCGCAGCTACCTGCTGATCGATGTGACCGCCAATCAGGTGCTGGCGGGCCGCGACATCGACTCACCCGTCGAGCCCGCCTCGCTGACTAAGCTGATGACCGCCTACATCGTCTTCGACGCCCTCAAGTCGAAGAAGCTGGATCTCAAGCAAACGCTCCCCGTGAGTGAGCGCGCCTGGAAGATGCCCGGCTCCCGGATGTTCATCGACCCCAAGATGAAGGTGCCGGTTGAAGATCTGGTCAAGGGCATGATCGTCCAATCGGGCAACGACGCCACGGTGGCCCTTGCCGAAGGCCTGGGTGGCAGCATCGAGCGCTTCGTGCAGTTGATGAACGACCAGGCCAAGGCCCTGGGCATGAAGGCCACCAGCTACCGCAATCCCGAGGGCTTGACGGAGCCGGGCCATACCACCACGGCCAGAGACCTCAGCGTCCTGGCAACCCGGTTGATGCAGGACTTTCCCGACTATGTCGGCTACTACGCGATCAAGAAGTACCGCTATGCCGGTACGCCTGCGTCCAACGAAAACAACCGGAACCTGCTCCTGCTGCGCGACCCGACGGTGGACGGCCTCAAGACCGGTCACACCGATGCTGCCGGCTACTGCCTGATCGCCACCGCGCATCGCGACTTCCCGGGCCTGGGGTCGCGTCGCCTGCTGTCCATCGTCCTGGGCGCAGCCAATGAGAGTGCACGCGCCAATGAATCGCAGAAACTCCTCAACTGGGGCTACACCGCTTTCGAGGCGGTCAAGCTCTTCGAGGCCAATCAGGCCGTGGTCACGCCGGAAGTCTGGAAGGGCACCGAATCTCGGGTCAAGCTCGGGCGTTCACAGGCCATCGTGGTGGCCGTGCCGGTGGGCACTGCCGGCCGTCTAAAGAGCCAGGTGGTGCGGCCGGACCCGCTGGTTGCTCCCTTGACCAAGGGGCAGTCGGTCGGCGTGCTTAAGGTGATGGCTGGCGACCAGGTGGTGTCCGAGGTTCCGCTCGTTGCGCTCGAGGCGGTTCCCCAGGCGGGCGTACTGGGTCGGGCCTGGGACGCGATCCGTCTTTGGATCAAATAAATCTTTTGGCTTAAATTTGGCGGGGTTTAGACCGCCGTCGGCTTCCCTCTGCACTAGGCTCTGGCGCGCATCAGAGCGCGGGCGACCCGATTTCTTTGCCGTGAGGCTGACTGCCGGCTATACTGGAGGGCTTTCCCGCTATTGGGGCGGGAAATCTTTGCCTGCGAGTTTTCGGGTTCACGCCGAAGGACGCAGGGATTTTTTTGAGACGTTTTCAAACGTTTAGGGACGTTTAATGCCAACCATCAACCAACTCGTGCGTCAGGGGCGCGAGGTCGAAAAGACCAAATCGAAAAGCCCCGCGATGCAAAACAGTCCGCAGCGCCGCGGTGTGTGCACCCGTGTGTACACCACCACCCCGAAGAAGCCGAACTCCGCGCTTCGCAAGGTGGCCAAGGTTCGCCTGACCAACGGCTTCGAAGTCATCTCCTACATCGGCGGTGAAGGCCACAACCTCCAGGAGCACTCTGTGGTGCTCGTGCGCGGTGGCCGTGTCAAGGACTTGCCCGGTGTGCGCTATCACATCGTGCGCGGCTCCTTGGACCTGCAGGGCGTGAAAGACCGCAAGCAGTCCCGCTCCAAGTACGGCGCAAAGCGCCCGAAGAAGGCCTAAGGGCCCTGGCCCGAAAAAGGTTTGGGTCGAGTTTTTTCCGGTGTCGATGGGCCAAGGTAGGCTGCATCGACGTAGTGACCCCAAGCAGGCATGTTGCCTGTGGGTCGAGTAAGTGAGAGTCCGAATGGCTCTCGCGGCCACCCGAAAGGGCGGGCCAACTGAAGCAAATTAAAGAGGTTTGAAATGCCACGTCGTCGCGAAGTCCCTAAACGTGAAATCCTGCCGGATCCCAAGTTCGGCAATGTCGATCTCGCCAAGTTCATGAACGTCATCATGCAAGGCGGGAAGAAGGCGGTCGCCGAGCGCATCGTCTACGGCGCCCTCGAGTTCATCGAGAAGAAGCACCCTGACCGCGACCCGCTGGAAGCCTTCACGGTCGCCATCAACAACATCAAGCCCATGGTGGAAGTGAAATCCCGCCGTGTGGGCGGCGCCAACTACCAGGTTCCGGTTGAAGTGCGTCCCGTCCGCCGTCTGGCGCTGTCCATGCGCTGGCTCAAAGAAGCCGCCAAGAAGCGCGGCGAAAAGTCCATGGCCCTGCGCCTGGCCAACGAGTTGCTCGAGGCCACCGAGGGTCGCGGCGGCGCCATGAAAAAGCGTGACGAAGTGCACCGTATGGCCGAGGCCAACAAGGCCTTCAGCCACTTCCGCTTCTAAGCATTTCCTCCTGGGGAGCAGGCCCGCCACGAGCGGGCCGCTTTCCTCTTCAACGAAAGAGATTGATCATGGCCCGCAATACGCCCATCGAGCGTTATCGCAACATCGGCATCTCGGCGCACATTGACGCCGGCAAGACCACCACCACCGAGCGCATCCTGTTCTACACCGGTGTGAATCACAAGATCGGTGAGGTGCACGACGGCGCTGCCACCATGGACTGGATGGAGCAGGAGCAGGAGCGCGGTATCACCATCACGTCTGCCGCGACGACCTGCTTCTGGAAGGGGATGGACATGTCCTTCCCTGAGCACCGCATCAACATCATCGACACCCCTGGACACGTCGACTTCACCATCGAGGTGGAGCGTTCCATGCGCGTGCTGGACGGTGCTTGCATGGTCTACTGCGCTGTGGGTGGCGTACAGCCCCAGTCGGAAACCGTCTGGCGTCAGGCCAATAAGTACAAGGTGCCTCGCCTTGCCTTCGTGAACAAGATGGACCGCACCGGCGCCAACTTCTTCAAGGTCGTTGACCAGATGAAGCTGCGCCTCAAGGCCAACCCTGTCCCGATCGTGATCCCGATCGGCGCCGAAGAAAACTTCACCGGCGTGGTCGACCTTCGCAAGATGAAGGCCATCATCTGGGACGAGGCTTCGCAGGGCATGAAGTTCACCTTCGAAGAAATCCCCGCAAATCTTCTGGAGACCGCCAAAGAGTGGCGCGAGAAGATGGTCGAAGCCGCCGCCGAGGCGAATGAAGACCTGATGAACAAGTACCTGGAAGAGGGTGACTTGTCTGAAGACGAAATCACCTTGGGCCTGCGCACCCGCACCATCGCCGGCGAAATCCAGCCGATGCTGTGTGGTACCGCATTCAAGAACAAGGGTGTGCAGCGCATGCTCGACGCCGTCATCGAACTGATGCCCTCTCCGGTGGACATTCCCCCGGTCTCCGGCACCGACGAAGACGAGCAGCCCACCAGCCGCAAGGCCGACGACTCCGAGAAGTTCGCTGCACTGGCGTTCAAGCTGATGACCGACCCCTTCGTCGGCCAGCTCACCTTCGTGCGCGTCTACTCGGGTGTGTTGTCCAAGGGCGACAGCGTCTACAACCCGGTGCGTGGCAAGAAAGAGCGTATCGGCCGTATCGTGCAGATGCACGCGAACAACCGCCAGGAAGTTGATGAAATCCGCGCCGGCGACATCGCTGCTTGCGTGGGCCTCAAAGACGTCACCACCGGTGAGACGCTGTGCGACCCCAGCTCTGTGGTGACCCTCGAGCGCATGGTCTTCCCCGAGCCCGTGATCGCACAGGCCGTGGAGCCCAAGACCAAGGCCGACCAAGAGAAGATGGGCATCGCCCTGAACCGCCTGGCACAGGAAGACCCTTCGTTCCGCGTGCGTACCGACGAAGAATCGGGCCAGACCATCATCGCCGGCATGGGCGAGCTCCACCTTGAAATCATCGTGGACCGGATGAAGCGCGAGTTCGGTGTCGAGGCCAACGTCGGTAAGCCCCAGGTGGCCTACCGCGAAACCATTCGCAAGGTCGTCGAGGAAGCCGAGGGCAAGTTCGTGCGTCAATCGGGCGGCAAGGGTCAGTACGGGCACGTCGTCCTCAAGCTCGAGCCTAATGAGCCTGGCAAGGGCATCGAGTTCGTTGACGCTATCAAGGGCGGTGTGGTGCCGCGCGAATTCATCCCCGCGGTCGAAAAGGGCATCACCGAAGCGGTGACTCAGGGCGTGCTGGCCGGCTACCCGGTCGTCGACGTCAAGGTCACACTGCACTTCGGCTCGTACCACGACGTGGACTCGAACGAATTGGCGTTCAAGATGGCTGCGATCTTCGGCTTCAAGGAAGGCGCCAGGAAGGCTGGCCCCGTCATTCTTGAGCCGATGATGGCAGTCGAAGTCGAAACGCCGGAAGACTACGCTGGCAGCGTGATGGGCGACCTGTCCTCCCGCCGTGGCATGGTCCAGGGCATGGACGACATGGTCGGTGGCGGCAAGGCGATCAAGGCCGAGGTCCCGCTGTCCGAAATGTTCGGTTACTCGACCACACTGCGCTCGATGTCGCAGGGCCGTGCCACCTACACGATGGAATTCAAGCATTACTCGGAAGCTCCGCGTAACGTGGCCGAAACCATCATGGCCTCGCGCTCGAAGTAAACGCGTATCCAAAACCGAAGCGGCCTGGCGCCGCTTCCTTCATTTGTCTTCGGCGCCACATCTGTGGTTGACCCGCTGCCCGTGGCGCGGACTTTGCCGGAGACGTTAAACAGTCACGGGCCCTGCTCTTTGGAGATTTGAGAAATGGCAAAAGGAAAATTTGAGCGTACCAAGCCGCACGTCAACGTGGGCACGATTGGTCACGTGGACCATGGCAAGACGACGCTGACGGCGGCGATCACCACGGTGTTGTCGGCCAAGTTTGGTGGCGAGGCCAAGGCGTACGACCAGATCGATGCGGCGCCTGAAGAAAAGGCGCGCGGTATCACGATTAACACGGCGCACGTGGAGTACGAGACGGAGAGCCGTCACTATGCGCACGTGGACTGCCCTGGCCACGCCGACTATGTGAAGAACATGATCACGGGTGCTGCGCAGATGGACGGCGCGATTTTGGTGTGCTCGGCCGCTGACGGCCCGATGCCGCAGACGCGCGAGCACATTTTGCTGGCCCGCCAAGTGGGCGTGCCGCACATCATCGTGTTTTTGAACAAGTGCGACATGGTCGACGACGCCGAGCTCTTGGAGCTGGTCGAGATGGAAGTGCGCGAGCTGCTCACGAAGTACGACTTCCCCGGTGATGACACCCCGATCGTTCATGGTTCGGCCAAGCTGGCGCTCGAGGGCGACAAGGGCCCGCTGGGCGAGCAGGCGATTTTCAAGCTGGCCGAGGCGATGGACAGCTACTTCCCGACGCCCGAGCGTGCTGTTGACGGCGCGTTTCTGATGCCTGTGGAAGACGTGTTCTCGATCTCTGGCCGTGGCACTGTGGTGACCGGTCGCGTCGAGCGCGGCATTGTCAAGGTGGGCGAGGAAATCGAGATTGTGGGCATTGTTCCCACGGTCAAGACCACCTGCACGGGCGTGGAGATGTTCCGTAAGCTCCTGGACCAGGGCCAGGCTGGCGACAACGTCGGTATTTTGCTGCGCGGCACCAAGCGCGAAGATGTGCAGCGCGGCCAAGTGCTGTGCAAGCCCGGTTCTGTGAAGCCGCACACGCACTTCACGGCCGAAATTTATGTGCTGTCCAAGGACGAAGGTGGCCGTCACACGCCCTTCTTCAACAACTACCGTCCGCAGTTTTACTTCCGCACCACCGACGTCACGGGCGCCATTGAGCTGCCCAAGGACAAAGAGATGGTGATGCCTGGCGACAACGTGTCGATCACTGTGAAGCTGATCGCCCCGATCGCCATGGAAGAAGGCCTGCGCTTTGCCATCCGCGAAGGTGGCAAGACCGTCGGCTCCGGCGTCGTTGCAAAGATCATGGAGT
>CANFQF010000011.1 GCA_947449025.1 Comamonadaceae bacterium | reverse complement strand
TCGGTGATTTCCAGTTCGGAGACATTGGATTCCGACACCAGGTCGATCAATGTCTTGAGTTTTCGCAGGTCCATGGGCTCTCCGGGATTCCGTAATTCGTAAGCGAACGCAATCGATTGGCGAATGTAGCCTAAAAACAGCTATCTGGATCGATTTGACAGGGAGGGTCGCCGCCGGAGGCCATCGTCGGTCATGCTGACCGACTCGGAAGGGATTCGGACTGGCAGCAGGAGGGTGACTGCGCCGTACGGGGGCTTAGATTGGCGTCGCCTGCTTCCAGCGGGCAAGCATCTCCGCCGTTAATTGCCCCATTTTTTTGTCGATGATGGAGCCATCCGCCCCCAAAATGACAGAAAACGGCAATCCACCCGTCTCATTACCCAGCTTGCGTGCTAACTCGCTGCCCTCAAAACCAGCCAGCACCATGGGGAACCCGACCGGTCGCTGGGCCAGGAAGCGCTTCACCGAGGCAGGCTGGTCAATCGCCAACCCGAGAACTTTCCATCCAGATGCCGAATTTTGGCGGTAGAAAGCATCAAGAAGCGGGAGCTCCTCCACACAGGGCGGGCACCAGGTCGCCCAGAAATTGAGCAGAAGCGGTCCCCCACGCAGTTCAGCCAGGGCGAGAGGCGGCCCCTCGGGGGTGGACAGCGTGAGTTTCCACAGCGCCTGCACTGCCTCCGGCACCGGCTTGCCCGGACGCAGCCGCCAACTGGCCAGCCCTGCGCCAGCTGCGGCCGCAGCCAGGGCCACGCCGCCCAGCAGCACGCGCCGCCGTCCGGTCGTCGGGGCTTTCCGGCTCGGCTGATCGTTGGCGCTGCTCACGCGGGTGCCTCCTGGTCCAGGCGTGCCCGCAGATCGGCCAGGTCACCCCGAGGCGGGCGTCCGCGGGCATCCGGCCGCAAGGCGCCGCGCAGGTCGTCCAGATCGTGGATCAACAAATGGACGCCGATGGACTCCCCGAGTTCGGCGCAGCGGACGGACATGCTCAGGGCGTCGACCGGCTCGCCGCGAAAGCCCGGGACGCTGCGGGCTTCAAATGCCACGCCCTTGTCGATGAGGGTGATCTCGGCGGACTTGGGGTCGTCGCAAAACAGTTGCAGATAGATGTCGGACAGCCGGGTGGCGGTGCCGTGCCAGACCGCGCCAGCCAGGTGCGGGCGGAACTCGGCCAGACGCTCCATCCAGACCGCCGCCAAGCGCCGCAGGGCGGCCAGTTCGACGGGCTGGGTGTCGGCGCAGAAGATGTCGATGTACTCGCGCACCGCGTCTTCCACCAGCTCATTGGCCGGCAGCGCGGTGCGCGGGCCCAGGCCCAGGACCTTGAGTGCACGGCGCTTGGCGGGGCCCCACTCCAGCCCTTCCTCGACAACGAGGCGGGCGGCAGCGGCAGCGATTTCGTGGGCGGCGCTTTCCATGGGGGTCCATTGTCCACGCTCACGGCACCCGCCCAACCGGCAGGGATTTACGGGGGCGAGCCGGAGACAGCAGTGGGGAAGCCCGGAATGGCCGGTGGCCGCGCCGATAATCCCGGGCCATGCATATTCACATCCTGGGCATCTGCGGAACCTTCATGGGCGGCCTGGCCGCACTGGCCCGCGAGGCCGGCCACCGGGTGACCGGCTGCGACGCTGGCGTCTACCCCCCGATGAGCGACCAGTTGCGGGCGCTGGGCATCGACCTGATCGAGGGCTTCGGCGCAGACCAGATGGCGCAGAGGCCCGACGTCTGGGTGATCGGCAATGTGGTGTCGCGCGCCCGCCTCCCGGATGCAAGCCCGAAGTTCCCGCTGATGGAGGCCATCCTCGAGTCGGGCCAGCCCTATGTGAGCGGCCCCCAGTGGTTGCTGGAGAACGTGCTGCAGGGGCGCCATGTGCTGGCGGTGGCGGGGACCCATGGCAAGACCACCACCACCTCCATGCTGGCCTGGGTGCTCGAGCGAGCCGGACTGGCGCCAGGCTTTCTGGTGGGCGGGGTACCGATGAACTTTGGCGTGTCTGCCAGGCTAGGCGCCCCCACGCTCCCCGCTACGCGGGGTTCGCTGCCCACTGAGGGCGCCCCGACTGAGCAGCGGCCCCTCTTCGTCATTGAGGCCGACGAGTACGACACTGCCTTTTTCGACAAGCGCAGCAAGTTCGTCCACTACCGGCCGCGCACCGCCATCCTCAATAACCTGGAGTTCGATCACGCCGATATTTTTGACAACCTGGCGGCGATCGAGCGGCAGTTCCACCACTTGGTGCGCACTGTGCCGGCCTCGGGCCGGCTGGTGGTCAACGGCCTCGAGGAGAGCCTGGCACGGGTGCTGCACCAGGGTTGCTGGAGCGAGGTGCGCAGCTTCGGCGCCGCGGTGAGCGACTTCAGCGCGCAGGGAGAGCCCCATGCCTTCGATGTGCTGCAACGCGGCAAGAAAGTGGGCCGGGTCGAGTGGGATATTTCCGGCGTACACAACCAGCTCAACGCCTTGGCAACGATTGCCGCCGCCGAGCATGTCGGCGTGCCGCCCGAGGTCGCCGCGGCGGCGCTGGCCGAGTTCCAGAACGTCCGGCGCCGCATGGAAAAGCGCGGCACGGTGAAGGAGGTCACGGTTTTTGACGACTTCGCCCATCACCCCACCGCCATCCGCACCACGGTCGACGGCCTGCGCCGGCAGCTGCAGCCAGGTCAGCGGATCCTAGCGGTGTTCGAGCCTCGCTCAAACACCATGAAACTGGGCACGATGAAGTCCCAGCTGCCCTGGAGCCTGGAGCAGGCTGACCTGGCTTTTTGCCATGCCGGCGGGCTGGACTGGGACGCCAAAGAGGCGCTGGCCCCGATGGGAATGCGCGCCGAAGTGGCGGGGGACATCGACACCCTGGTCCGCCAGGTCGCGGCCGCAGCCCGGCCTGGCGACCAGATTCTTTGCATGAGCAATGGCGGCTTTGGCGGCATTCACGCCAAGCTGCTGGCGGCGTTGCCGCACTGAGCGGCCCGGGTCACCCGCCAGGGGCGCTGAAGGCACCCCTGGCTTGGCGCCTGTCCCTCGCCTGCCTCAGGAAGGCCCAGGCGTTCAGGCGCGCCGCTTGCGCACCGCCTCCGACAGGGTGGCCAGCACCTGCTGCGAGGGCTCCCAGCCCAGGCACGCATCGGTGATGCTCTTGCCATAGACCAGCTTGCTCACCTCGTCTTTGCCAGGGGTGAACTTCTGTGCGCCGGCCTCTAGGTGGCTCTCGACCATCACGCCGAAGATGCTGCGCGAACCCGCGCTGATCTGCTGGGCAATGTCCACGGCGACGTCCACCTGCTTCTCATGCTGCTTGCTGCTGTTGGCGTGGCTGCAGTCCACCATCAGGCTGGGCGGCAGACCGGCAGCGGCCAGATCCTTGCAGGCAGCCGCCACGCTGTCCGCGTCGTAGTTGGGCGCTTTGCCGCCGCGCAGGATGACGTGGCAGTCCTTGTTGCCCTGGGTCTGCACGATGGCGACCTGGCCGTTCTTGTGGACAGACAGGAAATGGTGGCCACGGGCCGCCGCCTGGATGGCGTCGGTGGCGATGCGAATATTGCCGTCCGTGCCGTTCTTGAAGCCAATGGGCGCCGACAGGCCCGAGGCCAGCTCGCGGTGCACCTGGCTCTCGGTGGTGCGGGCGCCGATGGCCCCCCAGGCGATCAGGTCACCGATGTACTGGGGCGAGATGGTGTCGAGGAACTCGCTGCCGGCCGGCAGGCCCTGGCGGTTGATTTCGATGAGGAGCTGGCGCGCGATGCGCAGGCCTTCGTCGATGCGGTAGCTCTCGTCGAGGTAGGGGTCGTTGATCAGACCCTTCCAACCCACCGTGGTTCGGGGCTTTTCGAAGTAGACCCGCATCACGATCTCCAACGTGTCGGCGTAGTGCTCACGCAGCGGCTTGAGGCGACGGGCGTACTCGAGGGCGGCGGCCGGGTCATGGATGGAGCAAGGGCCGATGACCACCAGCAAGCGGTCGTCCTTGCCGCTCATGATGTCGTGGATGCGGCGGCGGGTGTCGGTGATGAGCCGCTCCACCGCCGTGCCGGAGATGGGGAAAAAACGGATGAGGTGTTCGGGCGGGGGGAGCACGGTGATGTCCTTGATACGCTGATCGTCGGTCTGGCCAGTCTTGTCGGCAGGGTGCGAATACCAGGACGTATCGGTGGTGGGCTTGGCGGACATCGGGAAGCTCCTGTTCAAGTGGTGATTCGAGAGAGATTGAAGGGGACGAAAAAAAACCGCCGGTGGGGACCGGCGGTTTTTCGGGATTCTTGAGTGCTTTCTTTTTGCTGCGCTCAGGTCTCTCGGCCGCCGGTGGGGCTGGAGAAATAAAAGTACGCAAAAAAGAAAACGTTCGCGCGAGGCATGTGGGGGAATCTAGCACAGAAAACCGGCCGGCCTGCCGGCCGGGGTGTCACCTGCGCAACGATGGGTATCGGGGAAGAAGGTGGCGGGAGGCTGGTGTGGGCGCGGAAAAAAACGGAATGGACGCGGGCAAATCGGGGGCGGGTCAGCCCCCGCCCCGGGCTCAGGCGGTGCCGCCAACGGTCAGCCCGTCGATACGCAGGGTGGGCTGGCCCACGCCCACAGGCACGCTCTGGCCCTCCTTGCCGCAGGTGCCCACACCTGAGTCGAGTGCCATGTCATTGCCGATCATCGACACGCGGGTGAGCGCGTCGGGGCCGTTGCCAACCAGGGTGGCACCCTTGACCGGATAGAGGATCTTGCCGTTTTCGACCCAGTAGGCCTCGCTGGCGGAAAAGACAAACTTGCCCGAAGTGATATCGACCTGACCGCCACCGAAGTTGGTGGCGTACAGCCCCTTTTTGATGCTGGCCACGATCTCCTCGGGCGCCTTGTCACCACCCAGCATGTAGGTGTTGGTCATGCGCGGCATGGGGATGTGCGCATAGCTCTCGCGCCGGCCGTTGCCGGTGGCCTTCACGCCCATGAGGCGGGCGTTGAGTGAGTCCTGGATGTAGCCGCGCAGAATGCCGTCCTCGATGAGAACGTTGCGCTGGCTGGCATGGCCCTCGTCGTCGACATTGAGCGAGCCGCGACGGTCGGCGATGGTGCCGTCATCGAGCACGGTGACGCCCTTGGCCGCCACCCGCTGACCGATACGGCCGGAAAAGGCACTCGAGCCCTTGCGATTGAAGTCGCCTTCGAGACCATGGCCGATGGCCTCATGCAGCAAGACGCCGGGCCAGCCCGGGCCGAGCACCACGGTCATCTCGCCAGCCGGGGCCGGACGCGACTCGAGGTTGGTCAGGGCGGCCTTGACCGCCTCGTCCACATAGGTGGTGATACGGGCGTCGTCGAAATAGGCTAAGCCGAAGCGGCCACCGCCACCGGCAGAACCCGACTCGCGCCGGCCCGCCTGCTCGGCGATGACGCTCACCGACAGCCGCACCAGCGGACGCACATCGGCGGCGAGGGTGCCGTCCGCGCGCGCCACCATGACCACGTCCCATTCGGCGGCGAGACCCGCCATGACCTGCACGATGCGCGGGTCACGGGCGCGGGCGAGCTTTTCAACTTTGCCCAGAAGCTCGACTTTGGCGGTGCTGTCGAGGGTGGCGATGGGGTCCAGGCCCGCATAGAGCGAGCGGCTGCCGGCCACCTTGCGTGCCGGGGTTTTGACCCGGGCCTTGCCGCCGGCTGCGCCGATTGCTCGTACCGTCCGGGCGGCGTCGAGCAGGGAGGCCAGGGAGATGTCGTCGGAATAGGCGAAGGCGGTTTTTTCGCCGCTGACCGCACGCACGCCCACACCCTGATCAATGCTGAAGCTGCCGGTCTTGACGATGCCCTCTTCCAGGCTCCAGCCCTCATTGCGGGTGTACTGGAAGTAGAGGTCGGCGTCGTCGACCCGGTGCGAAGTGATTTCGCTCAGGGCGCGCGTGAGGTCGGACTCGGTCAGACCAAAAGGCTCGAGGAGCAAGCGCCGGGCGGTGTCCAGGCGTTCGAGGGTCGGTTCGCGGGAAATCATGGAACGATTATGTCTGCACCAGGCGCTTGCTGCGGGCAATGGACATGAGAATCCCCAGGCCCAGGCCCAGGGTCACCATGGCCGTGCCACCGTAGCTGATGAAGGGCAATGGCACCCCCACCACCGGCAAGATGCCGCTGACCATGCCCATATTCACAAAGGCATAGGTGAAGAAAATCATGGTCACTGCGCCCGCCAGCAAGCGGGAAAAGACGGTCGAGGCCTCGGAGGCGATGGTCAGACCGCGCAGCACCAGGGCCACAAAGGCGGCGATGAGCAGCAAGTTACCGAGCAGACCGAACTCCTCGGAAAAGGCGGCAAAGATGAAGTCGGTGGTGCGCTCGGGGATGAACTCGAGGTGGGTCTGCGTCCCCTGCATGAAGCCCTTGCCGAAGATGCCGCCCGATCCGATGGCGATCATGCCCTGGAGGATGTGAAATCCCTTGCCCAGAGGGTCCTTGCTCGGGTCAAGCAAGGTGCAAATCCGCTGCTGCTGGTAGTCGTGGAGCAGCGGCCAGCTCACCCCGGCCGCACACAGCTGCGACTCGAACACCACCAGCAAGATCACGCCGGCGAGGCCCAGGAGCAGCGGTGGCACGATGAGTCGCCACGACAGACCGGCGAAAAAGATCACGGACAAGCCAGCGGCCAGAACCAAGATGGCAGTGCCCAAATCGGGCTGCTTGACGATCAGGCCCACCGGCAAGGCCAGCAGCAGGCCGGCGACCAGAAAGTCCAGCGGCCGTAGCTGACCTTCGCGCTTTTGGAACCACCAGGCCAGCATCAGCGGCATGGCGATCTTGAGGATCTCGCTGGGCTGGATGACGATTCCGATGCTGACCCAGCGCTTGGCCCCCTTCTTGGTGATGCCAAACAGCACCACCGCCACCAACAGTGCCACGCCCAGGGTGTAGAGCGGCACCGCCAGGGTCATCAGGCGCTGGGGCGGCACCTGGGCGATGACGAACATCACGAAGCCGGCAATCAGCATGTTGCGGCCGTGGTCCACAAAACGCGTGCCATGGTCGAAACCGGAGGAGTACATGGTCAGCATACCGGCGCAGGCGAGCAGGAAAACGGCAAAGGCCAGCGGACCGTCGAACCCCCGCACCAGGGGTGCAGCCCGTTTCAACAGGGAGGGTCTTTCGATAACGGCGGCCATGGTTGCGAATTATCGCTGGTGGTGTCAGGCGCCGGCCCGTTCCGTCCAGCCTGCATGGGACAATCCAACGATGTTTGTTCTGTATGAAGACGCCGGCAAATTCCACACCGGCCGCGTGCTGTCCGAGGCCGAGGCCTCGGCTCAGGTGGAGCTCGAGACCGGCAAACGGGTCAAGGTCAAATCCGCCCACATCCTGCTGCGTTTCGAAAAGCCGAGCCCCGCCGATCTGCTTGCGGCCGCCCAGGGCCTGGCCGCCGAGATCGAGCTTCAGCTGGCCTGGGAATTTGCCCCCGACGAGGAGTTCGGCTTTGCCGACCTGGCACGCGAGTACTTCAGCGCCCAGGCCAGCCTCGAACACCAGGCCGCCGCCTTACTGCGCCTGTTCGAGGCGCCGCACTACTTTCGGCGCGCCGGCAAAGGCCGCTTTCGCAAGGCGCCAGCCGAGATCGTGCAACAGGCCCTGGCCGCCATCGAAAAGAAAAAGCAGGTCCAGGCCCAAATCGATACCTGGGCAGGCGAGCTGGCGTCCGGCCAATGCCCCGACGCGATCCGCGAGCAGCTCTTTCGCATCCTGTTCAAACCAGACAAAAACTCGCCCGAATACAAAGCGGTGGTCGAGGCTGCGCGCAGCACCCAGCTGGCACCCCTGAACCTGCTGCGGCAGGCAGGCGCCATCGAATCGGCCTACCAGTTTCACTGGAAGCGCTTCCTGTTCGAGCATTTCCCCAAGGGCACGGGCTTTCCCCCGCTGGAGGCGCCGCCGATCACCGAAGAACTGCCGCTGGCACCGGTGCCGGCCTGGTCCATCGACGATTCGGCCACCACCGAAATCGACGACGCGCTGTCGGTGCAGGGCCTGGGCTCGGGCACCGTCACGCTGGGCGTGCACATCGCCGCGCCCGGTCTGGCGCTGGCACCGGCTTCGGTGCTGGACCAGGTGGCGCGCCAGCGACTGTCCACCGTCTACATGCCGGGGCACAAGATCACGATGCTGCCCGACGCGGTGGTCCAGGCCTACACCCTGCAAGAGGGGCGCGACTGCCCGGCCGTCTCGCTGTACGTGCGCTTTGACGAAGCCACGCTGGAGATCCAGGGCGCCGACACCCGACTGGAGCGGGTGGCCATTGCCCACAACCTGCGTCACGACAAGCTCGACGCCACCATCACCGAGCCCTGGCTCGAGGACCCGAGCAACCCCGAGTACGAGGGTGATCCGGTGCCCGAGCCCGCAGCCTCCCTGCGGCCCGAGTTGTCCTTTCTGTGGCGGCTGGCGCGCCATCTCAAGGGCTTGCGCGAGGTGGTGCGGGGCAAGCCAGAAACCTTCAACCGGCCCGACTACAACTTTCGCCTCGCCGATGCGGCGGGTGATGAACCCTCGGGCCATGAGCAGGTCGAGATCAGCGTGCGCCGGCGCGGGGCGCCGCTCGACCTGATCGTGGCCGAGGCCATGATTCTTGCCAACAGCCAGTGGGGCCAGTGGCTGGCCGACCTGGGCGTGCCCGCCATCTACCGCAGCCAGGCCAGTTTGGCGCCAGGTGTGAAGGTGCGCATGGGAACCAAGCCGGCGCCCCACGCCGGCATCGGGGTCCGGTGCTATGCCTGGAGCACTTCGCCCCTGCGCCGCTACACCGACCTGGTGAACCAGTGGCAAATCATCGCCGCCGCGCGCCACGGGCGCACCGCTGCCCTGGCCGCGCCTTTCAAGCCCAAGGACGCCGAGCTCTTTTCCATCATTTCCAGCTTTGACGCCGCCTACTCGGCCTACAACGGCTACCAGGCCGGCATGGAGCGTTTCTGGACGCTGCGCTATCTGGCGCAACGCGGCATCCAGGAGCTGGAGGCGAGCGTGTTCAAGGAGGGCTTGGTCCGCGCAGACGCCCTGCCCCTGGTGCTGCCGGTGATGGGCGCCAATGGCCTGCCACGCGGCGCACGCGTGCGGGTGCGCCTGGGCGACATCGACGAAATCGGTCTGGATCTGGGCGGCACGGTCATTGAGCGGCTCGATGCCACCGAACTGCCCACAGGCTCCGAGGAAGACGGCGCTGACGACGAAGAGCCGGTGGCTGGCCCACTGGCGATTGCGGTGGACCTCTCCGAAGGCGAAGCCGGCGAGACCGCCGGCAGCGCGCCGGCGGCAGGTTGAAACCGGCAAAAGGCAATGGGCCTGCGGGAGCTCGTCACCAGCGCGCTGCATCGCCGCACGCCGGGCGAGCCCGGCGTGGCTGGCAAGCTTGATGCACGCCGCGGCGCAGGTGCGCAGGGGCCACGGCGGCTGCACCTCTCGACGCTGCAAATCGCCCTGCTGATTTCGGTGGCGGTGCACGCGGCACTGCTCACCTTACGCATCGTCGACCCCCAGCGTTTTGACCGTATCTTCCAGGACACGCCGCTCGAGGTGGTACTGGTCAATGCGCGCAGCAAGGAGCGGGTCGATAAGGCCCAGGCGCTGGCCAATGCCTCGCTGGCTGGTGGCGGCGAGGCCGATCGCGGCCGGGCCACCTCGCCGCTGCCACCCTCCCCATCGGCCCGGGACGGAGACGCGCTGGACGAGGCCCAAAAACGGGTCGCTGCGATGCAGGCCCAGCAGACCGCCCTGCTCGCTCAGGTGCGCGAAGCACTGGCCACCTTGCCGACGCCAGACCCGCGCGCCGAGGCGGACAGCCCGCAGGCCCGCGAACGCGAGCAACGCAGGCGCCAGCTGACGCAGTTGCTGGCCGAGATCGAGCGCCGCATTCAGGAGGAAAACGCCCGCCCCCGCAAACGCTTTGTGAGCCCAGCCACCCGCGAGGCTGTCTACGCCGCCTACTACGACGCCCTGCGCCGGCGCATCGAGGATCGGGGCACGCAAAACTTTCCGACCCTGGCCGGGCAAAAGCTCTATGGCGAGCTGACCCTGCTGCTCACGGTCAATCACGACGGCCGGGTGCTGGGCGCAGAGGTGGTTGAAAGTTCGGGTAACCTCAACCTCGACCGTCGGGCGATGACCATTGCCCGGCTGGCTGGACCCTTCTCACGCTTCAGTGACGCGATGCGTCGCCAGGCCGACCAGATCGTGGTGGTCTCGCGCTTTCGCTTCACCCGTGAGGAGACCCTGGAAACCCGTTTGTCCGGCCGCTAGGCGCCAGGGCCTGCCTCAGGCCTCCCCGGCAGCCCCAGCGGCCCCGAACCCGGATGTGAACATGGACCTGCTTAGCCTGCGGAGAAAAATGTGAGGGCGCTTGGACGCTGGCTGTTGCTGGTGGTGGTAGGCCTTGTGGGCCTGCAGCTTTTTTTCGTGCTGCGCATCGCCAGCATGGCACTGGTCGCGCCCGAGTCCACCGCTTTCCAGCGCTCCGAGGCCTGGCGCATTGCGCACGAGGGCAAAAATGGCCTGCGCTGGCGCCAGGAATGGGTGCCCTATGCGCGCATCTCCGACAACCTCAAGCGCGCGGTCATTGCCTCCGAGGACGACGGCTTTGCCAACCACGACGGCGTGGACTGGGACGCGATCGAAAAAGCCTGGCAGCGCAACTCCCGCGCCGAGCAACAGGCGGCCCGGCGAGCGCAGGCAGGCCGAACCCCAACGCCGAAAATCGTGGGCGGATCGACCATCACCCAGCAACTGGCCAAGAACCTCTTTCTCTCGGGCGAGCGGACCCTGGTGCGTAAGGCCCAGGAAATCGTACTGACCTTCGCCCTGGAGCAACTGCTGTCCAAGGAACGCATCCTCGAGATCTACCTCAATAGCGTGGAATGGGGCGAGGGTGTGTTCGGCGCCGAGGCTGCGGCGCGTCACTATTTCCGCAAGAGCGCGTCGCAGCTCACCCCCTTCGAGGCCGCACGCCTGGCCGTGATGCTGCCGCGCCCGCGCTACTTCGAAAAACTGCCCAATTCGCCCTACCTCTCGGGCCGCGCCGAAGTGATCGTCGGGCGCATGGGGAATGCGGAGCTGCCCTAAAAGGCCAGTGTCGGCGAGTTGCGCTGTGCAACTCGTCGCCACTCACTCCGAGGCGCGTCTGAGCGTCTGCGCCACCGGTTGGCGAAGCACCTCGCGCAGGCCCCACCAGCCTGCGGCCCAGGCCAGCAGGGCGCCGGCCAGCGCACCGCCCACCGGCACCCAGGGCGACACCTGCCAGCTGAACTCAAACACCCAGCGCGCCAGGGCCCAGCCCACCACGCTGGCCACCGACGCCGCCAAAAAGCCCGCCAGCAGACCCACGCCAATGAGCTCCGCCCGCTGCACCTGCCGCAGCAGCGAGGCGCGGGCGCCCACCGCCCGCATGATGGCGAACTCACGGGCCCGCTCCTCCCGGGTGGCCGTGATGGCGGCAAAGAGCACCACCAGGCCCGCGGCCAGGGTGAAGCCAAAGAGAAATTCCACCGCCTGAATGACCTGGTCGAGCACCCGCTGCACCTGGCCGAGCGTGGCGCTCATGTCGATGCTGGTGATGTTCGGGAATGCGCGCACCAGGGCGTTGTCAAAGCCCGCCTGGGCTGGCGCGCGAAAGGCCCCCATGTAGGTGGCCGGCAGTTCCGGCATCCGCGAGACGGTGTACATGGCGAAAAAATTCGCGCGCAGCGAGCCCCAGTCCACCTTGCGCAGCGAGGTGACGCGCGAGGTCTGGCGCAGGCCACCGATGTCAAAAACCAGGGTGTCGCCGATCGCAAGCCCCAGCGTCTGGGCAATGCCCTCTTCCATGCTGATCGCGCCGGCTTCCTCGGGCTGCCAGCGACCAGCCACCACCTGGTTGTGCGCCGGCATATCGGCACTGTGCGAGAGGTTGAACTCGCGGTCCACCAGGCGCCGGGCGCGTTCGTCGGCGTATTGATCGGGCGAGACCGGGCGGCCGTTGATCGTGATCAGACGGCCACGGATCATGGGGTACCAGTCGTAACGGGCCACGCCCGCGC
Source organism: Comamonadaceae bacterium (assembly GCA_947449025.1). Lineage (GTDB taxonomy): Bacteria > Pseudomonadota > Gammaproteobacteria > Burkholderiales > Burkholderiaceae_C > Ramlibacter. The sequence continues at coordinate 25,727 of CANFQF010000011.1, read as the reverse complement.
GAGCCAGCGCCTGCTGGAAGTCCTGCGCCTGCTCGGGCTGGACATTGATCACGAAACGGTTGGGGGCGTCGGGCGGCGTGGCACGGCGCCAGCTCGAAATGAGGTCGGTACGCAAAAGGACCAGCAGCACCAGAGCCAGCATGCCCACCGCCAGGGCGCTGACCTGGACCACGGTGTAGGCCGGCCGGGCGGCAACTTGACGCGTTGCCAGCACCAGCCAGCGCGGCGCGGTGCTCTCGTTGACCGCACGCCGTAACAGCCGCAGGGCCAGGGCCGCAAGACCGGCGAACAGCAGCACCGCGACGGCAAAGCCGCCGACCGCAATGCCGCCCAGCATCAGGTCGCGGCTGGCAGCCAGCAAGAGCGCGGCAAAGCCAGCGATGCCCAGGCCCAGCACGCCTAACGAGGCCGGCTTCAGGCCGCCGAGATCGCGCCGGATCACCCGCAGCGGCGGCACCTGGGCCAATTGCAACACCGGCGGCAAGCCGAAGGCGACCAGCAGCGTCAGACCCACGCCCAAGCCGAACAGGGCCGGCCAGGCACCCGGCAGGGGCAGGGTCGCCTCCACCAGACCGGCGAGCAGCTGCACAAACACGAAATGGACCGCGAAGCCCAGCGCCACGCCCAAGGCACTGGCAGCCAGGCCCACCAGCCCAAACTCGAAGGCATAGGCGCGGGCAATGCCCGCCTGGCTTTGCCCCAACACACGCAGCATGGCGCAGTCGTCGAGGTGATGGCTGGCAAAGCCACGTGCGGCCAGGGCCACTGCCACCGCGCTGAGAAGCGCCGCCAGCAGGGCCACCAGGTGGAGGAACTTGCTGGCGCGGTCCAGGGTCTGCCGCATCTCGGGGCGACCCGCGTCCATCGAATCGAGGCGCACGCCGCGCAGCGGCGCCTCGGCCTGAGCATTGGCCTGAGGATTGGCCTGGGCCAGGCCATTGGCAGCGGCGTTGGCATTGGCAGAAGCCGACGAACCGGTCGCAGGCTGGATTTGTGCCTGCGCCCACTCCTGGAAGCGCTTGACCGCCGAATCCGGGCCCGCCACCGCCAGACGCCAGGTGAGCCGACTGGCCGGTTGCACCAGGCCCGTGGCCGGGAGGTCGGCCTCATGAACCATGACCCGCGGCGCGAAGCTCATGAAGCCGGCACCGCGATCGGGCTCGGCGGTGATCAGGCGGCCAATGCGTAACTCGGTATCGCCCAGTGCCATCGGGTCGCCTACCTGCAGCGCGAGCGCCTCGAGCAAGGTCGGGTCGACCCAGACCTCGCCGCGCGCAGGAATCTCGGTGGTGGCAGCGCCGGGCCCGCCCGGCACCAGCGCCACTTGCAGCCGGCCGCGCAAGGGGTAGCCGGGGCTCACCGCCTTGAGCGCCACCAGCCGGGTCGCACCGCCGTGGGCATCGTCAGCCCGGGCCATGGTGGAAAACGACACGGTACTGGCCACCTGCAGACCCAAGGCACGGGCCTGCGCGGCGAACTGCGGCGGCGGCGGGTTGTCACTCACCACCACCGCGTCGCCTCCGATCAGCTGGCGGGCGTCACGCGCCAAGCCGGCCTGCAGGCGGTCGGCGAAAAAGCCCACCGCCGTCAGCGCCGCCACCGCCAGAAGGATGGCAGCGACCAGGAGTCCCAGCTCGCCGGCGCGCAAGTCGCGACGGAGCATTCGCCAGCCGAGTTGCCAGGAGGACGGGGGGCGGTGCGTGGGGGCCATGGGCGATACGGTACCCCATCGCGCTTATCCAGTGCCGACTGGAGGGCGTTGGCCAGCTCGCCCAGGCCCGGCTCGCGCATGACAGAGAAGTGCGAACCGCTGAGGCTGTGCGCCTCGATGTGGCCCCGCACACAGCGATCCCAGCCCAGGCTGGGGCCGGCCGCCAGGTAGGCCACCTCGGCCTGGGAAGCACGAAGCAGCAGCAGATCGCCCTCCCAGAGCGGCGGCTGGTAGCGACTCTGCGCCTCGATGAAGTTGCGAAACAGCACGGCCTCGGCAAGTTCCGGCGGCAAGGGCTCGCCGCGCTCACGCACTTCGAGGGCTTGCGCGTGACGGGCCTCATCACCACGCCCCTGCAGGCGCCGTACCGGCCAGCCCAGCGCGAAGCGCAGCGACCATTGACGCATCAGCCACAGCCGCCGCCACCAGGGCAAACGCACAGACGCCGCCACCGGGCACAGGGTGTCGATCATCGCCAGCAGCTCCACCCGCTGCCCGTCGGCCTGAAGCTGGCGTGCCATCTCGATCGCGATCACCCCGCCGGCCGAATAGCCGGCGAGGCGGTAGGGCCCTTCGGGGCAGACCTCGCGCAAGGCGATGAGGTACTGAGCGGCCATCGCTTCGACACTGCCCAGCGGCGCCAGCCGACCGTCCACGCCCTGGGCCTGCAGACCGTAGAAGGCCAGGTCGGGTGAGAGCCGGTCGGCCAGGACGCGGAAATTGAGGACGTGGCCGCCGGCACCATGCACGCAAAACAGGGGGCGCCGGGCCGGGCGATCGGCCGCTGCATCTGGTCGCGGACCCGGGCGGAGTGTGACCAGAGGGGACCAGGGTGTCTGCAGGTGCTGATTCACCTGCACGGTCGAAGGGGTAGCCGCGTGGGTGGTCGACTGCGTGGTCGACTGCGTGATCGACTGCGTGGTCGCTAGCGGCCCCGCGTCGTCCGGCGGCAGCGCGGCTACGCAGGACGTCGCCACATGCGCCGTTGCCGAAAGAGGGGCGATTTGCGAGGGCTGCGCAGCCACCACGCGGGCAGCGAGGCCGGCCAGCGTGGACGCTTCGAACAGCGTCGACAGCGGCAGGTCGACCCCCAACTCTCGGCGCAGGCGCGCGAACAGGCGCACCGCCACCAGGGAGTGGCCGCCGAGGGCGAAGAAGTCGTCGTCTGGCTCGGGCTGTGCGACGCCAAGCAGCTCGCGCCAGGCCTGCGCGAGGGCGGCCTCGACCGGGTTGAGCGCGCCTCGTGAAGGTGCGGAAATTTCTGCTTGAGCCTGCGAAACCGAAACGAGTGCGCGCCTGTCTGCTGCGGCCCCGCCGACGGAGCGCGCAACGCCAGGCGGTGGTGAAAACCGCTCCTGCAAGTGGCCCAGATCCATCGACGACACGGTGACCAGCGGCGCAGCCGATCCCAGCGCCCGCTCGAAGACTGCAGACGCCTCGTCGACGCGGATGCCGCCCGCCACCAGCGCCTGCAGGGACCGGGTGGCGAATGACCCGCCACCAGAGGGCGGTGCATCCTGGCGCGCCAGTCGGGTGGGGTCGACCGGCTGCATCACCAGCCCTCGTATCCAGCCGAGAACATGGCCCTCCGTGCTTTGCAGTTGCACGTCCAGCGCGAGTCCGCCGCCAGGGAGCCGCTCGCGCCGGGTGCACACGCTGACCAGCTGCCCCGGCAGCGCCGGCGGCAGGCAGGCCTCGGCCAGGGACACCGGGGCATAAAGCAGGCCCGCAGCCCCACCCCGCTCACCCGACTCGCCGAGCCCGCAGGCCGGCAGGGCCATGGTGAGCGCGATGTCCATCAGCGCGGGATGCCAGGCAAACCTCGCGAGGTCAGGCGCGAATTCGGGCGCGAGGGCCAGGTGGGCGGCCAGGAGATCCGCCGAGGCGGCCACCGCGCCAGAGGCGCCCTCCGCGCGAGCCACGCCATCCAGGCAATCCCAGCGCGGCCCCAGCGCCAGCGCGGGGTGAGCAGCCTGCGGCGCCTGCGCCTTCGTCCAGGGGCCTGACGCCAGTTCGGGAAGGGGCGCCTTCACTGCTGCAGTGGCCGCTGCGCCGACCCAAGCCAGGCGACCACGCGCGTGGCGGGTCCAGGTGGCCTCTCCCGGGCCGAGGCTGTCGATGCGCAAGTCCCAGGCGGTCTGGCCTGGGTGTGGGCGGCTGGTGTTGCCTGCATCGCGCGGGTTGCGTGTGGCGCTTGTGTCGCGTGTTTTGCTCGCATCGGCAGCTTGATGGGCGTGACGGGCTCCATGGGCCTGGCTTGATGCATAGGCCTCCGCGGCGTCCCGTGCAGCAGGCGCCTCATGTGCAGTAGGCGCCTCCAGCGAAGCTGGCGCCTTCTGCGTGCCCTGCACCGCATCGAGCGTCAGCCGCACACGCCGAGGTGCGTCTGCAAAGACCATCGCCGCCTCCCAGGCCCAATCGCGAACGACCAGCCTGGCGGCTTCCTCCTGACCACCGTCCGCGCACCCCGCCCGGTGGGCCCGCCCGCTCGCCGCATTCGCTTCGATGCTGTCCATCGCGGCCCGAGCCATCTCCAGGTAGGCGGTGCCCGGCAACACCGGACGCCCCGCCACCCGGTGCTCACGCAGCACCCACAGCGCCTCGGGCGAGACAAGTGCCTCGAAGCGGGGGCCTCCGTCGGCCGAGACCCGTGCACCCAGCAATGGGTGCGCCTCAGATTCCTCACCCAGCAATCGGTGCACCTCAGATTGCTCACCCAGCAACGGGTGCCCCTCGGATTCCTCACCCAGCAACGGCTGCACGCCTGCCCGCGTGGCAGGCGCCTCTGACGCACGTTCCAGTCCGGCCCGACGCGCCGCCATGCCCAAGTCGGCCCACACCCCCCAGCGAATCGCCAGGCCGTCAGGGCGTCTCGCGGCGAGCGATTCCAGCACCGCGTTGGCGGCCACGTAATCAACCTGACCGGGCGGCCCGAGCAGGACGCTGGTCGAAGAGAACACCACGAACAGATCCATCGGCTCGGGCAGCAGGCGGTCCAGCACCAGTGCGCCACCGGCCTTGCCCTCGATGAGGCGACGCATCTCGGCCAGCGGCCGCTGGGCCAGGGGCGCGTCGCCCATGTCGCCGGCGGCGTGAAAAACACCGTGGATCTCTCCCCAGCGCAGCGCGCAGGTGTGGACCACCTGGGCCATCTGCGCCGGGTCGGACACGTCGGCGCAAAACACCTGCACCTGGGCGCCAGCGGCCTCCAGCGCCTGCAACTGCCACTGCCGCTGCGGCGGAAGGGGATGGCGGCCAACCAGTGCCAGCCGGGGTGCACAGCGGCGCGCGAGCCAACTCGCCAGGGTCAGGCCCAGGCCGCCGAGGCCGCCGGTGATCAGGTAGACGCCGCCGTGACGCAGACGAACCCCGGGAGGCAGCGCGGGCTCGGGCGGCGGCGCCAGGACGCATCGGCGGACCCAGCGCTGGCCCTGGCGCCAGGCCACGACCGGAGAAGGAAGCGGGTCAGCCCACGGCGCATCGGCATCGGCCTCCGCACGCAGCAAGTCCGCCAGGGTGGCGGGCTCAGCGTCGGGATCGAGATCGACCAGCCGCGCCTGCACACCGGGAAGCTCACGCGGGATCACCAGCGCCGGTCCGAGCGCCAGGGCCTGCACCGGCGAGCGCGGCGGCTGGCCCGCCACTGCCATGGCACCTGCGGTGACGAAGAGCCAGCGCGAGGGGGCCTCGATGCCGGCCTCCAGCCACTGACGTGCCAGACCGATCGCTGGCTCGAAGGCTGCAGACTGCTGCGACTGAAGGCCCTTGTCACCGTCCAACGCGCCGAGCAACAGCACCACCTCCGGCGGCGGGTGCTGCGGCAGGCCCGCATCCTCCGGCAAACACTCGACACCGGCAGCGGTCAGCGCCCGACGAATGCCAGCGCCTGCGGCCGAGGATCCGCCCAGCACCAACCAGCGGGTGGTGGCGGTTGGCGGGGACACCAGCGGCTGCCGCTCCCACGCATCCTGGGTGAACCAGTCAGGGCCCAGAGGCAGCCGAGGAGCAGGAGGGGGCGCGGGAGCTGGAGCGGCAGGGCCGGGTCGGGCCGACCTCGCATCGCCATGCTTGGTGTGGTCAGACATCGCATCGCCGATCGCCGTGTGGGCCCGTGTGTGTGCCGGCGGCCCGGCGTCGCTGCGCAGGTGATCGGTGTGACCGGCGTGATTGGCGTGATTAGCAGGTGGGTCGATCCAGTGCCGCACCCGCTCGAAGGGGTAGGTCGGCAGGGAGACCCGCCGACCCGTCCGACCGGCGCGCAGCGCCGCCCAATGCAGTGGCGCGCCTGCGCACCAGAGCGCAGCGGCGGCGGCTAGCAAGTGGGGCAGGTCTTCGCCGCCCTCCTGCGGCCGGCCCGCGGAGGCCAGCAGCAGCCGCTCGCCGCTGCCATTGGCGCGCGCCAGCGAGGTCAGGGCCTGGCCCGGCCCGCACTCCAGCCAGGCCGCGGCCGGATAGTCCTGCGCCAGGCGGGCCATGGCCTGCGCGCAGCGCACCGGCTGGCGCAGGTGCCGGCCCCAGTAATCGGTCGGCAACGTCTGCCCCGGCAGGATCCACGCGCCGTCGAGTGCAGAAAGAAAGGGCCGCCGCGCCGGCAAGGGGCGCAGCGTCGCGCAGCGTGCGAGCAGGCTGGGGACCAGCGGATCCACCGCGCGCGAGTGGGCCGCAACCGCCACCGGCAAGGGGCGCGACACGATCTCCAGGGCCTGCAGGTGGGCGGCCAAACGTGCCAGCGCCTGCGGCGAGCCGGAGACCGCGCACAGGCCGGGCGCGTTGACCGCTGCCAGGTCCAGGCCCTCCTGCGCCAACCAGGGCGCCAGCTGCCCCTCCGTCGCCTCGACCGCGAGCATGGCGCCGCCGGCAGCCTCGAGCAGTTCCCCGCGCCAGCAAGCCAGCGCCAAGGCATCGGGCAGCGACAAGAGCCCGGCGGCGCAGGCGGCGGCTACCTCGCCGGCGCTGTGGCCCATGAGCGCGCAAGGTGTGACGCCAGCCGACTCCCACAGCCGCGCCAACGCGAATTCGAGGACAAAGAGCGTTGGCAGTTCGGTGCGGGGTGAGAGGGGACCGTCGGCCACGGCCCGGGTGTTCTGCCCTGCCCCTGCATGCCCTCCACTTGCATGCCCTCCACTTGCCTGTCCTTCCCCGCCGTCCAGCCAGGCACAGCGCAGGCCCGCGCCGACCTCCGCGTCGGCGTCAGCAGGCCAAGCAGCAAGGCATTGCTGCACCGCTTCGCGGAAGGCGGGCAGGGCCAGAAGGTCATGGCAGGCACCCGGCCGCTGCGAGCCGGCGCCAGGGAACAACCAGGCCACCGGCTGCGGGACCTGCGTCACCCCCTGTGCCGTCCCCTGTGCCTTCATCTGGCCCTGGACCCGCCGCGCGGGTGGGTCTGCCCGCCAGGCCGGGCCGGGCGCGGCAGGCACCGCTGATGTGGCCGGTGTTAAAGCGCCTGATGTGACCGCTTTGGGTGACGCTGTTGTCGCCGTTGTTTTCGCAATCTGTGTGCCCGCCGCCGCCACAAGGCCGCGCAGCTGGCTGGGGTGACGCGCCACCAGTGCGAGGCGACAGGGCTGGTGCACGCGTCCTTCCTGCAAGGTCACGGCCACGTCCACAAGATCAGGCAACGCCATCCGGCCTGACGCAGCACCTTCGCCCGGCGCATGACCCGGCGCACCATCCGGCGAATCACCCGCGGCATCCTCTGCATCCGCCAGCCAAGCCTCCCAGCGCAGGGTCAGCGCCGCCAGGGCCTGCGGGGTGCGCGCCGACAGCGGCAGCAACTGCCAGGACGCGGGGCCTGGTGGCGTGGCGGGGCGATGCGGCGCCTCCTCCAGCACCAGATGTGCATTGGTGCCGCCGACGCCCAGTGCATGGACAGCGGCGCGGCGCGGCCGGGCGCCGGGGGGCCAGGCCCGCCCTTGAGCGAGCACCTGCAAAGGAAGGCTGGCGCCGAAGCGACGGTTGGGGCGCTGAAAGTGCAGGCTGGCGGGCAACTGCCCGTGGCGCAAAGCCAGACAGACCTTGATCAAAGAGGCCACACCGGCGGCCGTGTCCAGATGCCCGATATTGCTTTTGACCGAGCCCAGGCCGATCACGCCGGGCGGCGCGCCGGCATAGGCCTGCGACAAGGCCGCCACTTCGATCGGGTCGCCCACCGCGGTCCCGGTCCCGTGGGCCTCGATGTAGTCGATGTCGGCGGCCTCCAGCCCGGCGATCGCCAGGGCTTCGGCCGCGACCTCGGCCTGGCCGTCCTGGCTCGGCGCCAGATAACCCGCCTTGCCACGCCCATCGTTGTTCACCGCGGACCCGCGAATGACGGCCCAGATGGCGTCGCCGTCCCGCAGCGCGTCCTGCAGTCGCCGCAGCACCACCACGCCCACGCCGCTGCCGAAGACGGTGCCGCCCGCGGCGTCATCGAAGGCCCGGCAGGTCCCGTCGGGCGAGAGAATTTCTCCGGCCGCATGCCGGTAGCCCTGGCGATGCGGCAGCTCGATGCTGACCCCGCCGGCCAGCGCCATGTCGCACTCACCCGCCAGCAGGCTCTGCGCGGCCAGGTGCACCGCCACCAGCGAGGTGGAGCAGGCCGTCTGCACGCCCACGCTGGGCCCGCGCAGGTCGAGCAGGTAAGACACCCGGGTGGTGAGGAAGTCCTTGTCATTGCCGGTGTGACGCAGCAGGAACAGGCCCATGGACCGCACCAACTCCGCGTTGGGCAGCAGGTGCCGGGCGAAGTAGGCCTGCTGGCCGCAGCCGCCGAATACACCGACGGCACCGGCAAATCGCCCTGACCCGCTGCCGGGCACATGGCCGGCGTCCTCCATGGCCTCCCAGCAGCACTCCAGGAAGTGGCGGTGCTGCGGGTCCATCACCGCGGCGTCGCGGGGGCTGATGCCAAAGAAGCCGGCATCAAAGCACTCCATGTCCGCCAGCGGCAAGCAGGCACGGACATAGCCTGGGTCAGCCAGCTCCCCGGCGCTCACGCCGGCAGCGTGCAAGGCAGCCTCGTCCAGCCAGCAGGTGGCCTCGCGCCCTTCGCGCAGCAGGCGCCAAAAAGCACGCCAGTCGGGCGCGCCGGGAAAGCGCCCGGCCAGTCCCACCACGGCCACCGAACCCGAGGGCGACGATGCGCTGTCCATACGCCGTTCCTAGCCTGTGAGCCTGTCACGCAAGGCGCGCCGGGCCAGCGCCCGGTCCTGCCCGACGGAGACGGTTGGCGTTGCAACCGGCGCGGCGCTGGCGCCCGCTTGCGCCGCGAGGTGACGCGCCAGCGAAGCAATGGTGGTCAGACGGAACATTTCGATCACCGGGATCTCGATCCCGCAGGCCTCTCGCAGGCGCCGCTGCACCTGGATCACGGCCAGCGAATGGCCGCCGAGGTCGAAGAAGTTGACCTCATGACCTATCTCCTGCTTGCCCAGCACCGCACGCCAGGTCTGGGCCACAAGGGCTTCAAACGCCGCCAATTCCGGCACCTCTCGTGCCTCCTCCTTCGCGCCTTGGTCATTCGCGGCGCTCACCCTCTGCGCGTCCGGCGCTGCGGTCAGGACGGCGCGGGTCACGGCGATCGCGGCGAGGTGATGACCCCACGCCGGGGGGACCGGTGCCGCGTCGGGAGTGACAGAGAACGCGGCGGGCGTTCGGGTCTCGAACAGGTGCGCAGAGTCTGGCGGGGCAGGCACGCTGGCGATGCTGGGATGCGACATTGCTGGGGTCTGTACTTGCGCCTGTGGTCGTGGTGTTGCAGGTCGTTGCGCTGAAAGGTGTGGCTGCAGGTGTGGCTGCGGCGAAAGCAGCGGCCGCTTGGACCCGCCCGCCCGGCCTGTCGCCGCGAGCGCCTGACGGTCGACTTTTCCGTTGGGCGTTTTGGGCAAGGCGTCGCGCAGGGCGATACCCCGGGGCAGCATGAACTCGGGCAGCTGGCGGGCCAGGGCGCGCGCCAGATCCAGCGGCTGGGGCGACTGCCCTGGTCGCGGCGTGACGAAGGCCTGCAGCCACGCATCACCTACGCCATCGCGGCAGGCGACCACCACGGCCTCGTGCACGCCGTGCTGGCTTGCCAGGGCGGCCTCGATCTCACCGAGCTCGATGCGGTGACCGCGCACCTTCACCTGGTGGTCCGCGCGGCCGAGGAAGGCCAGCCGGCCATCGGGTTCGCGCTGCACCTGATCGCCAGTACGGTATAGCCGCCGACCCGGACGCAAGGGGTCATCGACAAAGCGCTCGGCATCGAGCGCCGGTCGCGCGTGGTACCCCCGGGCCAGACAGACGCCCGACACGCAGAGTTCACCGGGAACAAAGGCGGGACACTCCTGCCCCCAGGTGTTGCGCAGGTGAAGCCCGGTACGGGCCAGAGGGCGGCCAAGGGAGACAGCCATCGGCCCCGCCCCCGCAGCCTGCCTCGCGCCCGGGACCCGAGCCGGCAGCGCCCAGGCGCTGCACCACACCGTGGCCTCGGTCGGGCCATACATGTTCAGCACCAGACCGGGAACCTGATCTCGCAGCGCGCCGGCCATCGTGGGCGGTAGTGCCTCTCCGCCCACGAGCAGCGCAGACAGCTGGGACAGCCCTTGCCGACCCGCGTCGTCGACCAGCAAGATTGCCGCCTGCGAAGGCGTGCATTGCAGATGGGTGATGCGGTGGCGCGTGAGCGCCGCCCCTACCGACAGGGCGCGGCAGGCCGCCTGCTCGGCGTGTGCACCGGGGCGGTGTGCCGGCACAGTCACCGCCCCCGACTCCACCTTCGCCTCCGCCCCTGCTCCTAACCTGACCTGCGCCAGGCCCTTCAAACGGTGCAGATCCGGCAAATGCGCCAGCACCTCGTCGGCAGGGATGCCGAAGTCGATCAGGCAGGCGATTTCGTCCAGGCCAAGCTGGGCGAGCTGCGCCACCAGGTCCATGCAACGCTCGGGCGTGCCGATGAGGGCGCTGCCGCGCGCGTAGCGCTCAAAGGCGTGCTCCAACAGGGCTTCGGTCTCCTGCGCCGTCGGGGGGTGCTCGGCAAAGTCGGCGAGGCCACCACCGGGGGCCCGCTGGCCGTCTGCCTGGACCGCCGTGTCGCCCTGCCCCACGTGCACAGGCGACTCTGCGCGCGTCGTGGGAACCGACGGGCCGCCCCTCCCCGCGTCGGAACAGACCGGTTCCCCGCTGGCCGCTGGCGCGGCGAACGTGGGAAAGCGCCAGTCGGCCCGTCGAATCAAATCCATGGCCTCGCGCAGATAGGCCTTGAGCGGTGCACGCGCTGCCTCGCGCACCGCGTCTTCGTCGTCGCCGACGAAGGTGTGCAGCATCAGGGCCACCTGGCCCCGACCCGGATGGCCGGCGACGTCCCAAGCCGCGCGGTACACCGACACCTTGGCAGCCAACTCCGGAACAGACTGCCCCAGCAGGTGGGTAAGCACATGGCAGCCGGCCCGGCCGGCCTCGGCAAAGGTCTGCGGGTTGCCGGCCACCGTCACCCACACTGGCAACTCGGCCTGCACCGGTCGCGGCAGGGTGCGCACCGTCACCGTCTGCCCCTCGGGTCCGGGCCAGGCCAGCGCCTCGCCCCGCCACAGGCGCCGCACTGCATCGATGCCCTCGAACATCTGCTGGCGCCGGCCAGCCCAGGCCGCTGGCGCCAGCACAAAGTCCTGCGGCTGCCAGCCGGCGGCGAAGGAAACGCCCACCCGGCCGCCTGAGAGCCGGTCGACCAGAGCCCAGTCCTCGGCCACCGTCAGCGGATGATGCAAGGGCAGCACGCAGCTGCCCGCGCGCAGCTGCACATGGCGGGTCACCATGGCGAGTGCGGCGGAGATCAACGCGGGATTGGGAAAGGGACCGCCAAAGCCGTGAAAGTGGCGCTCGGGCGTCCAGATGGCGGCAAAGCCATGGGTGTCGGCAAAACGCGCGGCGTCGATCAGCAGACGATAGGCGGCCCCGGCGTCATCGGTGTCCGCGCCCTCACGCTCGCTGGCAAAGTGAAACAGGCTCCACTGAGGGGCACCGCCCGGCATCAGGGCCGCGGTGGCAGGAGCGGCAGCAGCGTTAGGAATAGCCGCAGTGGCAGAGGCGCCCAAGGCTGCCGTCGGCCCGGCGCCATGCATCACCACGGTGAATCCCCGCGAGAGGGTCCACAAAAGCTCCAGCACCGAGATGTCAAAGGACAGGCTGGTGACCGCCAGCCAGCGTCCGGCGACGGCGGCATCGTGGTCGGCCTTGGCATCGGCCAGCACCGCATCCATGCCGGCAAAGAAGTTCAGCACACTGCCTTGGCTGATCTCCACCCCCTTGGGCAGTCCGGTGGAGCCGGAGGTGTAGATCAGGTAGCCAAGGTCGGCGGGCAGGAGCTCTTCGGTCTCGACTTCATCGTCTTCATCCTGACCTTCGTATCCATCTTCACCCTCGTCATCCTCCGCATCTTCGTCACCCTCCTCCACCCTGGGCGGGGTTGCCTGGCCGAGAACCAGCCCCAGGCCAGCCGGCCCTCCCACTTCATGTTCCGCGCCAAATTGCGCGTGGGGCTGTGCGTCGGCTTCTGCGCCAGCCCCCTCGCCCGGCCACGCATCCAGGGGGGAGACCATGGCCGTCAGCGGCATCCCCAGCACGGTGGCCGCCTCGTCTGCACCAATCACCCGGCGCAACCCGGCGTCACGGCACATGAAGCGGAGCCGGTCGGCGGGGTAGTCGGGGTCGAGCGGCAGGTAGGCGCCGCCACGGGCCAGAATCGCCAGCACCGCCACCAGCAGCTGCGGGCCGCGCGGCAGGCACACCCCCACCAAATCGCGCCGACCCACCCCGCGCGCGCGCAGCAGCGCCGCCAGCGCATCGACGCGGCGGGCGAGCTCGGCCCGAGACAGGCTTTGGCTTGGGCCGCCAGTGCCGCTGTCCCATTCAAGCGCCACCGCCTCGGGATGACGCGCCAGGCCGCGCGCCACCGCGGCCCACAGGCCGCCGCGCTGATCGACGGTCTGCGCGCCGTCGTGAAGTTCGGCGAGCCGGTCCAGATCAGAGGGCGGCAACAGGGACAGCGCCCCCACCGCGCCGGCGTGGCGGGCAAAGCGGGGCAGCCAGGCCGCCAGCTGCGCCGCCATCTCGAGGGCGACTGGCGCGGTCCACATCCGGGCGTCCACACGCAGGCGCCAAGGACCGGGTGTCGCAGCAGCGGCCTGCGAGGCATCCGCCTGCGCACCGGCCTCAGCCCCTTGGGCAGGTTCCGCAAGTTGCCCGGGCAGTGCATCCGCCAGCGCCGGCACCATCAGGCAGAGCCCGGGCGCATCCAGATCCAGGCCCTCGGGCCAAGGCCCGATGCACACGCCCAGGGCGGGCACCTGCGGCCCGGACCGGCCCAGACGCTGAGGCAAATCGGCCGTGATGGGCCCGTCAGCGCGGGCCAGGGCGAGCGCCTCGCCGGCGGACTCGCGCAGGTCGGCTGCGCGGGTATCGCGGGCGACATTCAGGAGCAGCGGCCACCAGAGCGCCACATGGGGCGCGAGCCCCTCACTGGCCTGCACCAGAAACGGGTCCCGCCAGGCCAGGGCCGCACGGGGCTCGCCCGAGACGGCGGCCAGCCAGGCGGCGCAGCCTGCCAGCAGGGTATGACCGGGCATGGCGCAGGTCACCGGATCGACCGGCAGGGGCACTTCCAGGGCGCGGGGCCTGGAAGGCGCTCCCGTCCGCGTCGCTGCAATGCAGGTCGCGTCGATGTCCGATTCGGCGAGCCCCGGATCGCGCAGGTCGGGTTCCTGGAGGTCGGTTTCAGGAGTAGCGGTTTGGCGGGTGGCGGGCTCGGAAAGCTCGGGCCCTGCGAGGGCATGGCGACGCGGATGCGGCGGCGCCGCCAAGGGGCCCGCGGCCAGGGCCAGCAAGCGAGGACGCCAGGCAGCCTCACCACGCGCCAGCGCAGGCCGGGCCTCGGCCAGGCGCTGCAGGCGCCCGAAGGGCAACGGTTCGAGCAATTGGCCAGGCACCAGGACGGGCAGCGGCCCGCCATCGAGTGCCACCAAGCCCTCGAGCCGCAGGGTTCCCTGCCCTGTGGCCAGCCAGAGCCGGTCTGCCTCTTGCGCCAGCACACAGCCGGGCGCCAGTGGGGGGTCGGTCGGCGCCTCGGACTGCGCAGATCCCACGCGCAGCAAGCGCCCCCCGCACCACAGCTTGGGACAGGCCAGCGGATTGGGCGTGGGGCCGAAGTCCAGAGCCCGGCATTGCGCCGCAAGTTCGGCAGCAGGCCGACGCCAGTCCAGAGTGGCCAGGGCCGCCGGCCGCTGGTGGCGGCCATGCAGCCGCGGCGGGGCCAAGGGGCGGCGCAGCACCAGCGCATCGCGGGCGAGCAGGTCCATGAGCGTGAGGAAGGACCGAAAGCCCGCCTCGTAGCAATGGGTGTTCAGACTCAAGGCCGTTTCGTCGGGCGAGAGGTCGAATGACAACTCGCAGGCGATGCGGCCGGCATCCAGTGCCGACGTCATCTCGTGCCAGGTCACGCCGTGGTGGTGGGCCCCCTCGAGCAGTGCCCAGGCCGGCGCATTGAGCCCGCCGTGGCGGGGCAGTGGGCCGTCGTGGAAGTTGAGCGCAATACGGCGAGCCTGCGCAAGCAGCGGCGGCGGCAGGCGATGCAGCCAGCCGATGGAGAACAGGACGTCGAAGTCAGCGCCGGCCAAGCGTGGCACTAGTGGCAAGCCCTGCACCTGCTCGCAGGGCAGGCCCTCGTCCTGCGCCCAGGCCAGCACGGCGGCGTCGGCGCTGGCGATGCAGGCCACCTGGTGCCCGGCCTGCACAAAGGCCTCGACGCATCGGACCACCAGGCTGCCGTCGCCCACAAATACGGCCCGAATCGGATTGATCATGCCCACCCCCGTCCCATGGAAAAAATGAGAACGGGCGGATGCTAGGCAGCAGCAGCCCCGCGCATGGGCCGTGCCTTACACCTTGCGACGTCTGTGCCCCGCATGAGCAGGACTTGGGCGATCTCAGAGCTTGCGCAGGCTCTGTCGCGCCAGCACCTTCGGGCCCTGGCTCGCCGGGGCTCGGGGACTCAGGTGTTCTTGGACAGGGTAATGGTCGGGAATTTGCCCGAGTAGTCCTTGGTGCGTGCCGCCACCGCCACCCCGACCTGGCGAGCCACCGACTTGTACAGGCCCGCCAGCGTGCCCTCGGGTTCGGCCACCACCGTCGGCCGGCCGCCGTCGGCCTGCTCGCGGATGGCGATGTGCAGGGGCAGCGCGCCCAGGTAGGCAATCCCACGCTCGGCGGCATAGCGCTGCCCGCCACCCTCGCCGAACACATGCTCGGCATGACCGCATTGGGCGCAGATGTGAACCGCCATGTTCTCCACCAGACCGAGGATGGGAACGCCCACCTTCTCGAACATGGTGACCGCCTTGCGCGCGTCGAGCAGGGCGATGTCCTGCGGGGTGGTCACGATGATGGCGCCGGTCATGGGCACGCGCTGCGAAAGCGTGAGCTGGATGTCTCCGGTGCCGGGAGGCATGTCGACGACAAGGTAGTCGAGGTCCTGCCACTTGGTCTGGCGCAGCAGCTGCTCGAGCGCCTGGGTGGCCATGGGCCCGCGCCAAATCATGGCCTGGTCCTGGCCGACCAGGAAGCCGATGGACATGACCTGCACGCCATGGCCCATCAGAGGGTCCATGGTCTTGCCGTCCTCCGACTCGGGCCGGCCGGACAGTCCCATCATCATCGGCTGGCTCGGGCCGTAGATGTCGGCGTCGAGCAAACCCACCCGGGCGCCTTCAGCAGCCAGGGCCAGGGCCAGGTTGGCCGAGGTGGTGGATTTGCCCACGCCACCCTTGCCGGAGGCGACGGCGATGATGTTCTTCACCCCGGGCAGGGGCTGCAAGCCGCGCTGCACAGAATGGGGCACGACCTGCAGCTCGAACGCCACCTCGATCGCGTCCACACCGTCCACCGCACGGGCGGCCTGGCTCAGGACCTCGGTGATCGCCGCGTGCTGGCTGCGGGCCGGGTAGCCCAGCTCCAGGGTGAAACGGGCCTGGCCGCCCTCGAGGCGCAGGCCCCGGATGGCCTTGGCGCCGAATTCGCGCCCGGTCAGGGGGTCTTGGGCCGCGGCCAGGGCGGCGGACAGGGTATCGAGGGGGACGGGGGTGGCCATGGTGGTTGCGCAGGTCGCAGAGGTCGAAAAGCCGGCCAGTTTAACGACGCGACATAAAATCGCGGGCTGCCTCCGAGAACACCATGACCCAGCGCAAGCTTTTTGTGACCACCGCCCTGCCCTATGCGAACGGCAAGTTCCACATCGGGCACATCATGGAGTACATCCAGGCCGACATCTGGGTGCGCTTTCAGCGCATGCGAGGGCACATGGTGCATTTCGTCGGCGCCGACGATGCGCACGGTGCGCCCATCATGATTGCCGCCGAAAAGGCGGGCAAGACGCCGCAGCAGTTCGTCGGCGAGATTGCCGCCGGCCGCCAGCAATACCTCGACGGCTTCCATGTGCGTTTTGACAACTGGCACAGCACCGACAGCGCCGAGAACACCCAGCTGGCCCAAGGCATCTACAAAGACCTCAAGGCCGCCGGCCTGATCGCCACCCGCACCATCGAGCAGTTCTACGACCCGGTCAAGGGCATGTTCCTGCCCGACCGCTACATCAAGGGCGAGTGCCCCACCTGCCACGCCAAAGACCAGTACGGCGACAGCTGCGAGGTGTGTAGCGCGGTCTACGCGCCCACCGACCTGATCGAGCCCTACTCCACGCTCACCGGCGCCAAGCCCGAGATCCGCAGCTCCGAGCATTTCTTCTTCCAGCTGTCGAACCCGAAGGTGGTCGACTTTCTCAAGACCTGGACGCAAAGCCCCGGCCGGCTTCAGCCCGAGATGGCCAAGAAGGCGAGCGAATGGTTCGAGGCCGGCATGGCCGACTGGGACATTTCCCGCGAGTCGCCCTATTTCGGCATCGAAATCCCGGACGCACCGGGCAAGTATTTCTATGTCTGGCTCGACGCACCAGTGGGCTACCTGGCCAGCCTGAAAAATCATTTCGACAAAGGCCAGGCGCGGGACCACTGGCATCCGGCCTCGCGCACCGCGGTCTCCTTCGACGAATTCGTGACTGACCCGTCGGTGGAGCAGGTGCACTTCATCGGCAAAGACATCGTCTACTTCCACACCCTGTTCTGGCCGGCCATGCTGCAGTTCTCCGGCCGCAAGACGCCGTCGCAGGTGAATGTGCACGGCTTCATCACGGTGAGCGGCGAGAAGATGTCCAAGAGCCGCGGCACCGGCATTGACCCGCTCAAGTACCTTTCGCTGGGCATGAACCCCGAGTGGCTGCGTTACTACATCGCCGCCAAGCTCAATGGCCGGGTGGAAGACGTGGACTTCAACCCCGACGACTTCACGGCCCGGGTCAATGCCGACCTGGTGGGCAAGTTCGTCAACATCGCCTCCCGCGCGGCGAAATTCATCCCCGGCGGCCAGCTCGTGGCCAACGATGCAGCCACCTTGCAGCCCGCGAAACTGGTGGATAGCGTGGCCGCCCTGTATGAGGCGCGCGAATACGGCAAGGCCCTGCGCGAAATCATGGCCTACGCCGACGCGGTGAACCTGCGCTTTGACAGCGCCGCGCCATGGAAGCTGGCCAAGGAGGGCAAGGCCCTGGAGGCCGCCGCGATCGGCTCGGAGTGCGTCGAGCATTTCAAGGTGCTGGCCGCCTGCCTCAAACCCGTGCTGCCCGCCCTGACCGAGCAAGCCGAGGCCTTCTTGCAATGCGCGCCGCTCGACTGGGCCAGCGCCGCCAGCCCACTGGGCGCGGGGCATGTGGTGGGCAACTACCAGCACCTGATGCAGCGGGTCGATGCCAAGCTGCTCGACGCGCTCTTCGAGCCCCCCGCCGATGCTGCACCGGCCCCTGCGGTCCCTGCGGCCCCGGCCCCGCCCGGCGGCGAGGCGATGGCAGACACCATCACCATCGACGACTTTGCCAAGATCGACCTGCGCATCGCCCAGATCGTCGCTTGCGAGGCGGTCGAGGGCTCGACCAAACTCCTGCGCCTCACGCTCGACGTGGGCGAGGGGCGCACCCGCAACGTCTTCTCGGGCATCGCCTCGGCCTACCAGCCGCAAGACCTGGTGGGCAAGCTCACCGTGATGGTGGCCAACCTGGCCCCGCGCAAGATGAAGTTCGGCGTGTCCGAGGGCATGGTGCTGGCCGCCAGCCACGGCGACGAGAAGGCCCAGCCGGGCATCTATATCCTCAACCCCTGGCCAGGCGCGCAGCCGGGCATGAGAGTCCGCTGATGAAGTCCTGCCACCTGCCCCTGAAGCCCTCGCCGCGCGGCGCACTGTTCGCGCTGGCGCTGGCCTGTGCCAGCCTGCTCCCGAGCTGTGCGGTCATCGCAGTGGCCGACACCGCCGCCACCGTGGTGGTGGGCACCGTCGGCCTAGCGGCCGATGCCGTCATCGGCACCGCCCGCATGGTGCTGCCGGGGGATGACAAGAAGGACAAGAAGGACAAGAAGTAAACCTGGCGCAGCGCACACGCACGATCGACCATGCGCCTGCCCCCTGCTCTTGTTTTTGCCCGCTTCCGCCCCCGCCTGTTTGACGCCCTGCAGGGCTACGACAGCGCCCGTTTCCTGAAGGACTTGGGGGCCGGCTTCACGGTGGCCATCGTCGCCCTGCCGCTGGCCATGGCCTTTGCCATTGCCAGTGGCCTCAAGCCCGAGGCCGGCCTGTGGACCTCCATCATCGCTGGCGCCATCGTCGCGCTCGTGGGTGGCTCGCCGGTACAGATCGCAGGACCGGCTGGCGCCTTCATCGTCATCGTCTACGGCATCGTCGAGCGCCACGGCGTCGCCAACTTGCTCGTGGCGACTGCGGCATCCGGAGTGCTGCTGTTCCTCATGGGCCTGCTGCGCCTGGGCAATCTGGTGAAGAAGGTCCCGGCGCCCATCGTGGTCGGGTTCACCAACGGTATCGCGGTGCTCATCGCCCTGTCGCAGTTGCGCGACTGGCTGGGCCTTACCGTGCCACGCATGCCCGCCGAGTTCTTCGCCCAGTTGGCCACGCTGTCAGCCCACATCGGCAGCTTCAATCCCCGGGCCTTTGGCCTCGGGGTAGTCACCGTGCTGGGCCTCTGGCTGTGGCCACGCCTGTGGCATGCCGGCTCGCCGCTGCGGGCCACGCTCGACACGCCGCTGGTGCATGAGTTCGCCAACGTGGGCGCCAAGGTACCGGGGCCGGTCGTCGCCCTGGTGAGCATCACCCTGCTGGCCGCCTGGCTCCACCTGCCGGTAGAAACCATCGGCAGCCGCTTCGGCAGCATCCCGGCCGGCCTGCCCGCGTGGTCACCGCCAGACTGGAGCCTGTCGGGTCTGGCGGCCCTGGCCCGCCCCATCCTCACGCTGGCGGTACTGGGCGCCATCGAGTCCCTGCTGTGCGCCCGGGTGGCCGACCAGACGAGCGGCCTGGCGCCGCACGACCCGAACCAGGAACTCATGGCCCAGGGCCTGGCCAACCTGGCCACGCCTTGCCTGGGCGGCATGCCGGCCACCGGCACCATTGCCCGCACCGTGACCAATGTGCGCGCCGGCGCCACCAGCCCGGTGGCGGGGCTCGTGCACGCCGTGGTGCTGGCAGCCATCGTGTTGCTGGCGGCGCCGCTGGCGCTGCAGGTGCCGCTCGCGGTGCTGGCAGGGGTGCTGCTCTTCACCGCCTGGAACATGGGCGAATGGCACGAATTTGCCCGCCTGAGGGAGCACCCGCTGACTCACGGGGTGCTGGTCGTCCTGACCTTCGTGCTCACCGTGGTGTTTGACCTCACGGTGGCCCTGGGCGTAGGGCTGGTGCTGGCCTGGGGTTTGTCGCTCCGGCGAGGCGTCGCGGACAAACCCCCGGCTTAGGGCAGCAAACGGGCCAGCGACGCGCTCATTGCCGGAGCCGAAGCACCGGTGCCGGCAGCGGCACCGTCACCAGTGCCGCCATCGGCCGCCGTGTACCCGGTCTGCACCGACTCCCCGCGGGCGAACTGCTGGTAGGCGCCCCGGTGGCGGGTGACTTCCACCTGGTCGCGGCGCGTCCAGCCCCAGCCGTCGAGTGCATAGCTGTCGGATCGTCGGGTGACCGCATGGGCCTGGCTGGCGAAGTCCGCCGCTTCGTTGCGGGCCAACTGGCGTGCCTCACCCGAGCCCAGGCTGGCGCGGGTCAGCGCCTGTGAAGCCTGGCCCAGCAAGGCGTTGGCCTCGCGAATGGCGGTGGGTGTGAGGCGATAACGGACGAACAGTTCGGTGCCGTCAGGTACGGCGCCCGTCTCGCGGGCGAGGGACGCTTTCATTGCCTGCTTCATGGCGTCCTTCTGCGCCTTCTGAGCGACTTCGCCCTCATCGGCATCGGCCGGGAACAGGCTGTCCAGGCAGCGGTCCAGGTTGCCGCCGACCACGGTGGCCGAAAGCGTGGCTTGCGAGCCGGGACGCAGCATGCCGTATTGACGCTCGAGGGTCTTGCTGGCCGACAGGTTCAGGCCGGCACTCAGTTCGCGCGAGGCGCCGCCCGCCGCGGCCTGGGCGGAAGCCGTGGTGGTGGCCATGACGCGCCGGACCTGGGTCTCGACCTCGCCGGCGGTCGACCGCTTCACGGTGGACTCGCTGCCGACCGCGGCCGCCGCCTCGACGGACAAGGCCGCCAGAGTCAGGTCGACCTTGGCGTTCAGGCTGGCGCGCCCACCCAGCGATTGCCGCTCGACGCGCTGTACCTGCTCGGGGCTCCAGGCGGCGGGATCGACCTCGCCACCGGTGATGAGCCCGCGGAGCATGGCCATACAGCTATCCCGATCGCCGAAACGCAAATCGAATCCCTTCTCGCGCTCGACCTGGGATTCACCCCTGAAATTGATCAGGTCCGACAGGGCCGAGAGCGTCACGCCGTGACGCACAGCCCCGCCGCCTTGCACCCGCACCACATAGGCACCATCGGGCTCCAGGGACACACGGATGCCGTTTTGCCGCTCAGCGCGCACGTCGGTGGAGGTGCTCAAACCAGGAACGATGGGTGAGCCCACCGAGACCGTGCCGTAGACGCCCATGCGAATGTCAAACGCCTGACCCAAAACCAGGTCGTTCACCTGCCGCGCCACCGACGTCAAGGCCACCGCCTGCCGGCGCTGGCCCTCGGTGACGGACACAGCCGGGGGGGCCGCACCCGGGGGGGCTGCACCCGTGACGCTATCCCGCTTACCGCCGACCGCGCGGGTGATGGCCCCGCGCAAGCGGGCGCTTGTCGTCTGCGGGTCGAACTCGCTGATCAGTGTGCCCAGGGCCCGCTTGTCCTTGCCCAGGGCCTGCGCTGTGCTTTGGACTTCGTTCTTGAGGAAGGCACTTTGTCGCTGCGCAGAAATGCCGAAGGCGGCGAGTCGCTTCATGATTTCGCCGGTGTAACCGCCCGACCCTTCGGTGCGTGCGCCGTTGGGCTTGAACTCCGGGTCTGCGCTTTCCAGGGCCACCTGCAAGATGGCGATCTGGCGCAGGCGCTGCATCAGCGGCTCGATCTGCCGGCTTTGCTCGGCATCGGGCGTGGCCAGTGCCTTCAAGGCAGCGACCCGGTGGTGCAGGACGGGCAAACGCGAAAGCCGGTCCATTTGCAGCCCGATGGCGCGCAACTCGGACATCTCGGGCTGGGCGCTCGAGCCCGGCTCGCGTCGCAGGTGGGCCGGGCTGAAGCCGGCCAAGGCCTTCCACTGGGTGGTGATTGCCGCGTTCAACTCGGCAATCCGCGCCGGATCCCCTTTCTCGGCCTGCAACTCCTTGATGCGGGTTTCGGCGAAGAGGATGTTGCGGACCAGGTCGTGGTCCTTGGCGGCAGCGGCCAGCTGGTCCGGCTGGGAAAGCCAGCTGCGGTCGGCCTGCTCGTGCCCCGCGATCTTCGAGGACGCCTGGCCGAGTTGCAACAGCTCGCGCTCGAGTTCTTTTTGCGAAAGCGCCAGGTCCTGCTCGAAACGAACCCAAGGCATCGCTGCGTCGACCGCCTCGGCCAGGGCTTCATCGACCTCCTGGCCGGTGGCGACCTCGGTGTCCTTGCCCGTCACCTCCCGGAACAACTGACACACGATGCGCGTGGCGCGCAAGGCGTGAAAGCGCTTCTCGTCGAGGGAAGACAGCAAGGTTGACTCCTGGCAGGCGCGCGCAACCGATTGCATCAGCTCGCGGCATTCCACCACTTCGGCCGTGTTGTGAAAGCCCTGGCGGATGTGCTCACGAAGCAGGCCGGCATCCATGCCCTGCTTCTGGAGCTGGGCCAGCAGCGCGTTGACCTGTTTCTCGTCAACTGTCCCCAGCGCGGGGTCGTACAGGGACAGGCTGATCCAGGCACCGATCTGGGCGGTACGGGCAGCCACCTCCTGGGACGCGTACTTGACCAGCCAGGAGACGACGGCCTGGTTGGCCTTGACGGCGCCGAACAGGCTGACGGGCAGGCTCGCCTTGCCGCCGGCGACATTCCGGCTGGCCATGAAAGCGTCGAGCTCATCGGCCACCATCCGAAGGTTGTACTGGACGTCGAGATTGCGCAGCGCCGTGCTGTCGTCGGGCGGAATGACCGCCAGCTTGAGCGCCAGTGCGTCCTCGTGCCATTGGGCTCCCTTGAACACGATGTCGATGGCCTCGGCGTCGCCGGCTGCCATGTCACTGAGCCAGCGGGTCTGGTCCACGTGCCCGATCAGGGTGTCGAGATGTTTGATCAGCAGGTGCCGAGGGGTCGCCGGCAGACGGGCCAGCAGCGAGACCAGGCCGCTGCGTGCTTGGAGATAGTCCTGCGGCGCCAGCTGGGCCAGCGCCGACCCCATCCGCGGGGCCTCCACCTGGAGCGCGGCCAGGTCGGTGTCGCGCGTTTCCAGCAGCGCCAACCGCGCCCCGGTGTCCTGCAGGACGCTGTTCAGCGCTGCGCGGCTCGGGGTGTCGAGTTGGCGGCACAGGGGCAAGGCCTTGCGCAGGTCCTCCCACTGGCTGCGCCGGGCCGGCAAGGCCTCACGCAAGGGCTCCCAGGTCTTGCCCTCAGTGACATCGGCCAGCATCTTCTCCAGAGCTGCCCGGTCGGGCTCGATCTGGCCGCGGCGCTCGGCCAACAGGAAGGTGCAGTGAGTCCGGTCCGCCGCTTCCAGGTCCTGCAGCGCGGGCAGTCTGGCTTCGAGCAGGTCCAGCCGCTCCAGCCTGGCTGCGAGGTCTTGGCCGCCTGGCTTGGCCTGGCAGGCCAGGTCCAACTCACGCGAGAAGGCCAGGGCCGCGACCTGGGAGCGCTGGCGACGGGCGGCCGCTTCGTCTCCAGGGGAAAGCGCCAAAGTGGGCGAATGGACGGACCCGGAGGCATGGGCCGCCTCGGGCGCCTGCTGCGCCAGCTCCTCGAGCACGCTGGGCGACTGGCCATGCCGGCGCACAGCGTCGACCAGGGCGAGGTAGACGGTGCGGGCCCGGATTTCGATCTGGGCCTGGGGCTGCCGCACGCCCGCGCTTGGCGCGAGGCAAAGCCGAATCGCGCGCAGGGCGTCGTCCTGCGAGGGCGCAGCCAAAAGGAAGGCGCGCGCAGCGAGCCAGTTCTGGCGCCCTTCTTGCGGAGGAGCATCCGGGTTCAGGCGGCCTGTCATGCGATCGAAGCTCTCGTAGGGCTTGCCGTTGGCCTCGCCCTGGATCAGGGCGGCCAGGTCACGGGAGATGAAGGGGGGCGCGACGGCGGTCGTTTGCCCCGGGCTTGAACCGGCGCGCACCTGGGCATGGATGCGGCTGGCGGACTCCAGTTGGGACGCCTTGGGCCCGAGGAAGAAAGAACCCAAGAAGCGCCTCCACCAACTCGAGGGCGGTCTCAGCTGCGCCACCGCCTCTGCCTGCGTAGCCCGGGGAGCCTGCACAGCGGGCGTCGCGCCGGTACTGGCGGACGCAGCCGCGAACTGGCCCGACCGCGGGCGGCTGGAGTCCCGGAGATGCTCGGCACCTGGGCTGGTTCCCGGCTGCGGCCGGGGATCAGAATTGAGGGTGGCAGGAGACAGCCGTGTCTTGACGCTCGTTTGCATGGTTTAGATCCTCTGAATGCCAGCGGCTTCGAGCTCGGTGTCCGCCATGGGCCGGGGAAGCGGATCCGCCGGCGGGCGCAGGTCGAGACGCTGGAGGTTGTCGCGCCATTGCGCGGCCTGCTGGATGAACTCGATGACCGCCGTGGCGAAGCGGCTTTCGTCGAGGGACGCGATGGGATGGATTTGCCAGAACATCAGCTCGGTGCCCGAGGGGTCGAGCGCGAAGCTCGCGCCGCCCGTCTGCGCCCCCAGGAAGTGGGCCCCCAAGCAGCGCTCGGCGATCAGCTGCGGGTGCAGGCCTGGCCAGGGCAGCAGGGGGGACCAGAGGTAGAGGCGCCCGGAGCGGTCGGGTACTTCGACGACGCAGTCAACGCCGCTGGTATGGCCGATGCCGCACAGGCCCTGGTCGTCAAGCTGCAAGGACATGCGGGCCTGCGTGCCCAACTGGCGGAGCCAGCCGTTGACCAGGGTTCTTTCATCGAGGGGGTGGTGCATGGGAGCGGTTACCGGGCTCGGGCCGGCCAGAAAGTTGTGGCTCGGCATGGGTGACCGCGCCCACCCCACAGGTTCCGCCGGCCTCGAGGAAAGCCGGTGGGGCCCCGGTAGAATTGATCGATTCAAGGGATCCCTTCATGAGCCTGCTGCAGCGCATCTTCCGTCGCCCGGACTACCACTCCGAGGTCAGCGACTTCCTGGGCGACCTCAAGGCCGCCAAACCCGATCTGGAAGCGCAGCAACGTGCCGGCCGCGCCCTTTTGTGGGACAAGCAGGTCGACCGCGAGCTGCAGTCCGAGTGGGAAGAGGCACGCGTGCCGCAGAAGGCCTACGTTTACGGCAGCGGGGCCTGAGCCCGCCGATGAACGACACCGCTCCCGGCGCCCTGCCCCAGGCCGACGCGCGCCTGGTGTCCGAGCCTTCGGCTCTGCCCGCTCTGCCCGGTCTTTCCGCTCTGCCCGAAGTGGTCGACCAGGTCGCCCTGGCCCGCCTTTACGGTGAGCCTCTCTTTGCACTGCCCCAGGACCTGTACATCCCGCCGGACGCGCTCGAAGTCTTCCTGGAAGCCTTCGAGGGTCCGCTGGACCTGCTGCTCTACCTGATCCGCAAGCAGAACTTCAACATCCTCGACATCCCGATGGCGGGCGTGACCCGCCAGTACCTGCGCTACGTTGATGAGATCCGCAGCCGCAACCTGGAGCTGGCAGCCGAGTACCTGCTGATGGCGGCAATGCTGATCGAGATCAAGTCGCGCATGCTGCTGCCGCCCAAGAAGACGGCCGAGGGCGAAGAGCCCGAGGACCCGCGGGCCGAGCTGGCACGGCGCCTGATCGAATACGAGCAGATGAAAATGGCCGCCGCCCGCGTCAATGAGCTGCCGCAGGTCGGGCGAGACGTGCTGCGGGCCCAGGTCTACATCGAACAGTCACTGCAGCCGCGCTTTCCCGATGTGAGTGCAGAAGACCTGCAGTCGGCCTGGCGCGACATTCTCCGGCGGGCCAAGCTGGTGCAGCACCACAAGATTTCGCGCGAGGAACTGTCGGTGCGCGAGCACATGTCCATCGTGCTGCGCAAGCTCCAGGGCCGCCGCTTCGTCGAGTTCGAGCAACTCTTCGACACGACCCGCGGCGTGCCGGTCTTGGTGGTGACCTTCATCGCCATGCTCGAACTGGCCAAGGAGTCGCTGATCGACGTGACTCAGGCCGAGGCCTTCGCGCCCATCTATGTGCGCTTGGCTTATCAAGCCACCTGATCTGTCCGTCTGGTTCAACCGTCTGATTCACCCGGCTGATCAATACGCCCGATCAGCTCCAGCAGGCGCGGCGACGACAGCTCCCGCAGCCCCCGCTGCGGCGACGTGCGGGCCACAATCGGTCGCATGCCGGCCACCACCACACCGGAATTCGACGTCCTCGTCGTCGGCAGCGGCTTGGCAGGCCTGTGCGCCGCCCTGCTGCTGGCCCCGCAAAAACGCGTGGCCCTTCTCACCAAACAGACCCTGGCCGACAGCGCTAGCGGCTG
>CANFQF010000010.1 GCA_947449025.1 Comamonadaceae bacterium | reverse complement strand
GCGGACTCGGTGGAGTACATGGTCAACGGCCACTGCGCCGACGCCATGGTGTGCATCTCCAACTGCGACAAGATCACCCCCGGCATGCTCATGGCCGCCATGCGGCTGAACATCCCGGTGGTCTTCGTGTCGGGCGGCCCGATGGAAGCGGGCAAGACCCGCCTGGCGAATCCGGTCACCAAGACCATCGAGTTCAAAAAGCTCGACCTGATCGACGCCATGGTGATGGCTGCCGACACCCAGTACACAGACGCCGAGGTGGCCGAGGTGGAGCGCTCGGCCTGCCCGACCTGCGGCTCGTGCTCGGGCATGTTCACCGCCAACTCCATGAACTGCCTGGCCGAGGCCCTGGGCCTGGCCCTGCCGGGTAACGGGACGGTGGTGGCCACGCACTCGGACCGCGAGCAGCTGTTCAAGCGCGCCGGCCGCCGCGTCGTCGAGCTGTGCCGCCAGTACTACGAGGAGGGTGACGAGCGCATCCTGCCGCGCGCCGGTGGCTTCAAGGCCTTCGAGAACGCGATCACCCTGGACATTGCCATGGGCGGTTCGACCAACACCATCTTGCACCTGCTAGCCATCGCCCAGGAGGCCGGTGTCGATTTCGGCATGGCCGACATCGACCGCCTCTCGCGTGTGGTGCCCCAGCTGTGCAAGGTGGCGCCCAACACCAACAAGTACCACATCGAGGACGTGCACCGGGCCGGCGGCATCATGGCCATCCTCGGCGAGTTAGCCCGCGCCGGTAAGCTGCACACCGACGTGCCCACCGTCCATGCGCCCACCCTGGGCGAGGCGCTGGCGCAGTGGGACATCACGGTGTCGAAGGACGAGGCGGTCAAGACCTTCTACATGGCTGGCCCTGCCGGCATTCCAACTCAGGTGGCATTCAGCCAATCGACGCGCTGGCCCAGCCTGGATCTGGACCGCGCCGAGGGCTGCATCCGTTCCTACGAGCACGCCTTCTCCAAAGAAGGCGGACTGGCGGTCCTCACCGGCAACATCGCCAAGGACGGTTGCGTGGTCAAGACCGCCGGCGTGGACGAATCCATCTTGGTGTTCGAGGGCAAGGTCCATGTGACCGAGTCGCAGGACGAGGCGGTCGAGGACATCTTGGCCGATAAGGTGCAGGCGGGTGACGTGGTGGTGGTGCGCTACGAGGGCCCCAAGGGCGGCCCCGGCATGCAAGAAATGCTCTACCCCACGAGCTACATCAAGTCCAAAGGCCTGGGCAAGGCCTGCGCTTTGCTCACCGACGGCCGCTTCTCCGGCGGCACCTCGGGCTTGTCGATCGGCCACTGCTCGCCCGAAGCGGCGGCGGGTGGTGCCATTGGCCTTGTGCGAAACGGCGACCGTATTCGGATTGACATTCCGAACCGCAGCATCAACGTTCTGCTCTCCGACGAGGAGCTGGCGCGCCGCCGCAAGGAGCAGGACGCCAAGGGCTGGAAGCCGGCCAAGGCCCGCCCGCGTAAGGTGAGCGCCGCGCTTAAGGCCTATGCCAAGTTGGTGATGTCGGCCGACAAGGGCGCGGTGCGCGACCTGTCGCTGCTCGAAGACTGAGCCTACTTTTGTGAGAGCACCCAGGCGACGAGTTTTTTCGCCTCCTCGGGTGTGACTCTTTCGTTGGCGGGCATCGCCACCACGCCCCAGGAGGCGCCGCCTCTGACGATCTTGCTGGTCAGTCGGTCGGCGGCGCCTTTGTCATTGGCGTAGCGGGCCGCGATGTCCTTGAAGGCGGGGCCGACCACCTTCTTGTCGATGGCGTGGCAGGACAGGCAATTGCGGCTCTGGGCCAGGGCCATGTCGGCCTGGGCGGGCGCGCAGAGCACGCTAAGAAACGCGCCAAAAAGTGCGACACGCTTGCGGCTTTGCTCACACATCGATACGGAGAAGGCGCTTGTGCTTGAGCACTCGCGTGTTCGGGCGCCTTG
Source organism: Comamonadaceae bacterium (assembly GCA_947449025.1). Classification (GTDB taxonomy): domain Bacteria; phylum Pseudomonadota; class Gammaproteobacteria; order Burkholderiales; family Burkholderiaceae_C; genus Ramlibacter. The sequence continues at coordinate 35,832 of CANFQF010000010.1, read as the reverse complement.
AAGTGCGCCCATGCGCGTGGAAGTCAGTAACGGATCAGGCCTTTGGCGAGGGCGGCACTTTAATCCCCCCGGCGCAGACATTGCCATCTGTCCCCCCTTAAGTCCTCCCATCCGACCTCCATGCACAGTCAACAGCGCACTTCGGCCACTTCCGGCGCCGCCCGGCGAACCACTCCTTCCTCAGCGCGGCCCGAAGCGCCCGCTGCATCCAGCCGCCCGCCCGTGGTCGCCAGCGCCGGGAGCTCGGCGGCGACCCAGGGGCCGGCGGGTCCCTCTTCTAAATGGGTGTTGCGCAGGCCCGTCGAGGTCAAAGCGGCGACGCCCCCGCCTGGGCTCGCGCAGCGGCGCGCCGAACCGATGCGAGCGCCTGCCGCGCCGAGTGCGGCGAGTGCAGCGAGTGCGCCGACTGCGCCACAGAGGGGCGCTCCCCCCTCAGGCCCTCACCTGTTGTCTTCGGACCTGCAGCGGTTCATCCCGACTCTGGAGCAGGGGGTGGGGTCACTTTCGCTTGCCCACGACCTGTATGACATTGGCCGACTGATGGAATCGAAGGATTGCCAGACCAGCGACCGCCAGATCCGTGCGCTGACGGTGGCGATGCGCGTGGCCAGGGGCGACTTCGACAGCGCCGCGATCGGCAATGCCTGTTATGGCCTGCACGGCATGCGGGCCTGCAGGGCATCCCGGGCGCTCTGGCATGAAATCACCTTGCGGATCCGACCGTTTCGGGGTCAGCTGGGTGCTTTGGAAATTTCTCGCGCCTGCTATGGCCTGCGTAATCTGGACAATTCGCAGCAGGCGCGTGACTTGATCCAGGCCCTGGCGGAGAAGATCGCCGCCTCCAAAGACGCCGTTCTGAACGACAGTCAACGTCATGGCGCTCAGGCTGTGCTGCAGCGCCTGTTCGGCCGCGATGAGGTTCAGGCCCTGGCCCGTGCGGACGGCGAAGAGGTCTGGGCCCTGGCCCGTGCGGACGGCGAAGAGGTCCGGGCCCTGGCCCGTGCCCTGGAGCAGAGGTTCGAGCCTGCACCGACTGGTCCTCGTGCCGACGCAAAATCGCTCCGCGCCCACCCCCCCTCGCAAGGCCCTGGTGCTTCGCCCCCTCTCGCGGGCCCGGGGGCGGTTTGGACAGTCGAGCCACGGGGTGACCAGCAGCCCCCGTCCCTCGCGCATCTGCCGCCCCCGCCACCGGCTCGTGCGGCCAGGGTCATCGACACCCAGCTGCTTTCGGTTCTGGCCGCCAGCCACAGCGTGTCAGGCTTGCTGCGCGCGTTGGACACCTACAGCGCCAGCCGGGTAGGAAGGCTCTCGGCCATCGAAGTGGCGCGTATCTTTCACCAGGTGCGGCGTTTGTTTGAGCAGACCCCGGAAGCCGGTCCCATTCCTTCGCGCCATACGCCCGCGATGGAATACCTGTCTGCGCTCCTGACCCTGGCGCCGGGCGACTTTGATGAAGAGGCCATTGCCGACGCCTGTTGGGGCCTGCGCAATCTGGCCAGACACCCGACCGTTGACCGCTTGTGGTTGCAGGTGTCCTATCGCATTGAGCGCTTTGAGGGACGCCTCTCGCCCTGGGTGATCGCCCTGGTGTGCGAGAGCCAGCAGAACCGGGGCCGCAAGCAGGTGAACCTTCTGCTCCTGCGCGTGCTGACTCAGAACATCGAAGCCCCGGAACACCTGGAATTCAGCGGCGATGACATTGCCAGTATTTGCTCGGGCTTGGGTGGCCATTGCGGCCGGCCCGAGACGCTGGCCCTGATCCAGGCCGTCGCCAAAAAGGTCACCACCTCACGCGACCTGGTGTTTGGCCGCGACAACCTGGTCAAGACCTGCCTCGGCCTCGGGCAGATGGCGCGGGAGGGCGCGGCGCTGGCGCATGTGCTGGCCCCGATAGTCAAACGCTCTGCAGGTTTGGTGATGGATCCCTACAGCCTCGCGCTTGCCAACAGCTACCTTGCCCGCATCGAGCCATCGGCCGGCGCCGCCGTCTTGTCCCAGGCCATGGCGGCATGCGCTGCGCAGCGCATGCCTGAGCAAAGCCAGTTTGAACCCAGCCTGTTCATGGCACACCGGGATGGCGCCGCAGCATTTGCGGCCGTCCCTCCTCAAGCGCCTTACAGGTACTTTGACCCGTCGAAGCCATTTGCGTACGACCCGTCCCAGGAGCATGCAGGCTTGTACCCGCATGCGTTCGGCGGCGGCTTCACGATGGTCCCTGTCACCGGCTTTCCCGGCCACTTCACGCCGGTACACCTGGCGGCGGCTCCTCCAGCGACAGCGACCGCTGCCGCTGCCGCTGCCGCGCCCGTGACCCAGCCCACGCATTCCGGTTTGGGCGAGCCAGACTGAGGCGCCCCCCTGCTAGCGGGGCACAATCGCCCGATGCTGACCTATCCCCAGATCGACCTGTCGCAGCTGCAGGACTGAGCCGGGCCCCGCTGCTGCCAGTGCGGCGCACGCCGCCCGAGTAGGCGAGCCTGCCCTAGGCCAGCTTGCGAACGACGAATTCGATCCCGCATTCGCCGATGGGCGTGAGCGTCTGGTCCAAGCGCGGCCGGCCCGGAATCTGCGCCAGCCGGTAGCGGTAGGTGGCATCCAAGAGCGAGACCTTCAGGATGGCGATCTCCGATTCCGTTGCGGACAGCAGGTCGAGCAGGTTGATGCTTACCGGGCTCCACGAGGCGCGCTTGCTGATGGTGAAGGTGTGGCGGTGGTCCTCGTTGAAGGTCGAGGGGAAGACGCCCTGCTCGTAGAGGTCTTCGTCCGGGACGATGCACACCAAATGGCCGCCGGGCTTCAGGATGCGGAGCCAGTTGCCCAGGCCCTCGCGCGGGTCGACCAAGTGTTCCAGGCAGTGCGCGGAGTGCACGAAGTCCAGGCTGGCGTCGGGCACCCCCTCCATCAACTGCGCGTCGCCATCGTCTCGGTCCCAGGCCCGGCAGGACTTCATCAAAGGAAAGAGTTCTTTGTACAGGGCCAGAGGGTCGTCGCCGGCGCCGATGTCGATGCCCTCGCCAACGAAGTACCGGGTGGCGTAGCGGCTGTCCGCGAGGCGGCTGAAGATGGATTTGCTGGCTTCGTGCACAAATTCTCCAAATGAGTACAAAGGAATTCAAAGAATAATTTATGACTCTTTCGCTGTCCAGCGTGGGGCACTCATGGGACGCCGCAATTGGAAAGCCACACCGGCCGGGCCGGCGTCTGTCGCCAGGCCGGGTTGCTTGGGAATGGGGACATGAGGCGGCCAGTCGGCAGGTGCTCCCGGGCACAATGCCGCCATGCTGACCTTCCCTCGCATCGACCCGGTCGCTTTGCAGATCGGCCCCTTGGCCATTCACTGGTACGGCCTGACCTATCTGGTGGCCTTCGGCCTGTTCCTGTTGCTGGCCCGCATGCGACTGCGCCACCCGCCCTACGCCGGCTTGCGGGCCGGGGGACAGTGGCAGACCAGCGACATCGAGGACATGTTGTTCCTCGGCGTCCTGGGCGTCATCATCGGCGGCCGGCTGGGGTATGCGCTGTTTTACAAGCCGGTCTGGTTTGCCAGCCACCCGCTGGAGATCTTGGCGGTATGGCAGGGCGGCATGAGTTTTCACGGCGGCATGCTGGGGGTCATCGCTTCGCAGTGGTGGTTCGCCCGGTCGAGAGGGCGACCTTTTTGGCAGGTGATGGACCTCATCGCTCCCTGTGTTCCTCTGGGCCTGGCTTCGGGCCGGGTGGGGAACTTCATCAACGGGGAGCTCTGGGGTCGCCTCGCCGACCCCTCGCTGCCCTGGGCGATGGTCTTTCCCCAGAGCGGGTCGCTGCTGCCACGGCATCCCTCACAGGTCTACCAGTTCCTGCTCGAGGGGGTGCTCCTGTTCGTTTTGCTGTGGCTCTACGCCCGCCGGCGGCGGGCCGAGGGCCGGGTCGCAGCCGCCTTTCTCGGGGGCTACGGCCTGATGCGATTCATCGCCGAGTACTTCCGCGAGCCGGACGCCTATCTGGGCCTGCTGGCACTGGGCTTGTCCATGGGGCAGTGGCTGTGCGTGCCCATGATGGCCGGGGGCGTATTGCTCTGGGTCTGGGCAGGGCGGCGGGGCTAGGCTTTCCCGGGCGGGCAAGGCGCCGCCAACGAGTAAACTGTTAGCGCTGCCTTGGCGGACCCAGCCAGTGGCAGATGCGTCCATAAAAGTACTCGGAGACAAGCCATGCCCCACAACATCTCGCGCCGCAGCCTCCTGGGTGCGGCCGCCGCCACCAGCCTCGCGCCCCTGGCCCCCGCCGCCTTTGCCCAAGCCTCCGCTTGGCCGACCAAGGTGGTCAATATGGTCGTGCCCTTCCCGGCCGGTGGTGGTACCGACGCCTTCGCCCGGCCCCTGTCGGCCCAGTTCACCAAGCAGACCGGCCGCCAACTGGTGATTGATAACAAGGGCGGTGCTGGCGGCACCGTCGGCGCCTCAGTGGCTGCTCGTGCGGCGGGCGATGGCTACAGCCTGTTCATGGGAGCGGTGCACCACGCCATTGCCCCGGCCATGTACCCCAAGCTCGATTACGACATCGAGAAGGATTTCGTGCCGCTCACTCTGCTGGCCAACGTTCCCCAGATCCTGGTGGTCAATCCGAAGAACGTGCCGGTGGCCGATTTCAAGGGCTTCGTCGAGCTGGTGCGCAAGAACCCCGGCCGCTTCAACTACGGGTCGGCCGGTACCGGCACCTCGCACCATCTGGCCGGCGAGTTGTTCAAGCAGCAAACCCAGACCTTCATCACCCACATTCCCTACACCGGCTCTGGCCCCGCGCTCCGCGATCTGGTGGGCGGGCAGGTGGACATCATGTTTGACGGTCTGGGCTCCTCGGCTACCCATATCAAGGCGGGCCGTATCAAGGCCTTGATGGTCGCCGGCAAGCAGCGCAACCCCGCATTTCCCGACGTGCCCTGCGCGGCCGAACTCGGCCTGCCTGATTACACCGTGACCACCTGGTACGGGCTGTGGGCACCCAAGGGCACGCCCGCCGACCTACAGGCGCACATCATCGACGAGATGCGCAAGGCTGTGACCAGCGACGAGCTCAAGGTGATCTGGGCCGGGCAGGGGGCCGACTTCCCCAACCAGACACCGCAGCAATTTGCCGCTTTCATCAACGCCGAAATCAGGCGCTGGGCCGTCGTCGTCAAGGCTTCGGGCGCTAAGCTCGACTGAGGCCAGGGCCGGCCAGATGGGGCCGGCCTAGCGTTCGATGAACGCTGTAGCGAATATTTCGGCGACCAGTTCCGCGAATAGTTCGCCGAATACTTCGGCCCCTTCTTGCGTTCGGCCATGCCGAGCATTGACTTTTATGCCAACGAAGAACAACAACCTTTTTGCCGCCCTGCGGGGCGCTTTTCCGCGCGATCTGGACAGCATCGCTGTCGAGACCGACGCCGGCCTGGCCTACTCTTGGCGCGATCTGGATCGAGCCACCGCAATGATGGCCAACCTGCTCGAGTCCCTGGCGCTTCCCGAAGGCGCCCGCGTGGCGGTGCAGGTAGAAAAATCGGTGGAGGCGATGGTGCTGTACTTGGCCACGCTGCGTGCTGGCTACGTCTTCTTGCCACTCAACACCGCCTACCAGAGCGCCGAGATCGAGTACTTCATTGGCAACGCAGAGCCAGCGGTGGTGGTCTGTAGTCCGAAGAACTTTGGCTGGGTGAGCAAGATCGCTTTCCAAGCGAGGACCGGGCATGTCTACACCCTGGGTGACGACCGCACTGGCAGCCTGCTCGAGCGCGCAGCCCACTGCAGCGATCAGCACACTGTGGCCCAGCGCGGCAAAGACGACCTTGCAGCCATTCTCTACACCAGCGGCACGACCGGACGCAGCAAGGGCGCCATGCTCACGCACGGCAACATGCTGTCCAACGCCCAGGTGCTCAAGGACTACTGGAACTGGCAGCCTGGCGACGTGCTCATTCACGCGCTGCCCATCTTCCATGTCCATGGTTTGTTCGTCGCCATTCATGGCGCCCTGATCAATGGCAGCCGGATGATCTGGCTGGACAAGTTTGACCCCCAGCGGGTGGTGGCACGCATGCCCGAGGCCACCGTGTTCATGGGCGTGCCCACGCTGTACGTGCGCATGCTCGGCGAGCCCGGGCTCAATCGGGAGGCAGCGCGCCAAATGCGCCTGTTCATCTCCGGTTCGGCGCCCTTGCTGATCGAGACATTCCGGGACTGGCAGGACCGTACGGGCCACACCATCCTCGAGCGCTACGGCATGAGCGAGACCGTCATGCTCACTTCAAACCCCTGCCGGCCCAGTGACGGCGCGCGGGTCGGTGGCACGGTGGGGCCGGCCCTGCCGGGTGTGGGCGTACGGGTGCTCGATGACGCAGGCACGCCGGTGCCGGTCGGTGAGATCGGTGGCGTGCAGGTGCGTGGCCCCAACGTCTTCAAGGGCTATTGGCGCATGCCGGAAAAGACCCAAGAGGAGTTCACTGCCGACGGCTGGTTCAAGACCGGCGATGTAGGCCGCCTTGACGACAAGGGCTACCTCACCATCGTGGGCCGCAGCAAAGACCTGATCATCAGCGGTGGCTACAACGTCTACCCGGCCGAGGTCGAGGGCTACCTCAACGACATGCCGGGGGTTGGCGAGAGTGCCCTGGTGGGCGTACCCCACCCGGATTTCGGCGAGGTCGGGGTGGCGGTGGTGGTGCCCAAGCCGGGCGCCAAGGTGGATGGCGAGGCCTTGATTGCCACACTCAAGGCGCAGCTTGCGAATTTCAAGATTCCCAAGCGCTGCTTTGTGGTGGCCGACCTGCCACGTAACACCATGGGCAAGGTGCAGAAGAACCTGCTGCGCGAGCAATACAAGGGCGAGTTCGCCTGACCCAGCGCCCGCTTGCCCTGGGCCCTGCGCTCAGAGCAGGGCGCCCACGCCCTTTTGCAGCATGTAGGCGGCCAGCAGGTACAGCACGCTGGCGAACACCTTCTTGAGCATCGCGACCGGCAGCGCGTGGGCAGCGCGCGCGCCCAGAGGCGCGGTGAACACGCTGCAGACGGCGATCACGGCGAGGGCCGGCAACCATAAATAGCCCAGCGACCCGGCGGGCAGGTCTGTGACGCCCAGACCGCTCACCACATAGCCTGCGACGTTGGCCACCGCGATCGGAAAGCCCAGGGCCGCTGAGGTGGCCACCGCGTTGTGCATGGCCACGTTGCACCAGATCATGAAGGGCACGCTGATGAAGCCGCCGCCCGCGCCCACCAGCCCCGAGAGAAAGCCGATGCCGGCGCCGGCACCGAACCGTCCGGTGCTGCCTGGCAGCTGCCGGGATGGCTGGGGCTTGGTATTGCGGAACATCTGGGTGGCCGAGAACCCCACGAACAGTGCGAACAGGATCGCCAGCCAGCTGCCCTTGAGCAGACTGAAGACGCCGAGGCTGGCCAAGAGCGAGCCCGCCACGATGCCGGGCGCCAGCGTGCGCACCAGGTCCCAGCGCACTGCGCCGCGCTTGTGGTGGGCGCGTACGCTCGACAGGGAGGTGAACATGATCGTGGCCATCGAGGTGGCGATGGCCATCTTGACCCCTAACTCCGGCGACACGCCGCGCGCGCCCAGGAAGTAGGAGATGAAGGGCACCATCACCATGCCGCCGCCGATACCCAGCAGGCCCGCCAGAAAGCCGGAGCAGATACCGAGCAGGACCAATTCAACAATCAGGAGGAAATCGAGGGTCACTTCAGGTGGGGCCGCGATGGGCTGTTGCTTGTTCTTGTGAAGGTCTCTGCCCGCGGCCAGTGTGGCCATGTTTCGGACAGGAGAGAAAAAGGTGTCTGCAGTAGCCGCCGGGCCAGCATCCTGAACCGGGGGTTCAGGTGGGCGAGGTCACCCCCGCATTGGGTTCATCTGACGCGAGATGATCACGCTTGCGGGATTTGTTCCAAGCCCGAGCTCTAAGAGCATTGGTTCAAGGAAATATAAGACCCGGCGCGCACTGCAGACACCTTCATTGTAGGTGCTCAGAGCAGCCGGCCGTCGTCGGCGAGCACCTGGTCTAAGCGAGCCAGCAGCTGCTGCACGCGAGCTGGATCGTCGCCTTGGGCGTCATTGGCGGCGGAGGCGGCAGCAGCAGGCGCTGCAGTCGGGGCGGATGCCTGTGCAGCGCGGTCGCTCAGGTCAAACGCGAGGTTGAGCGCAGCCAGGACCGCGATTCGGTCACGCGCCTTGATCTTGCCGGCGTCGCGAATGCGGCACATGGCGCCGTCGACCCGCTCGACCGCTTCGCGCAGGCGGGTCTCACCGCCTTCGGGGCAACCGAGCAGATAGCTCTGGCCCATGATCTGGACTTCGATCTGGTTCATGGCGGGGCGGGCGCAGAAGGCGGGAAAGAGGTGAAAGAGGGGATGACTCAGGCCGTGTTCTTGACGTCGGGCAGACGGTCGAGCAAGGCATCGACCCGGGCACGGGCGGCGGACAGACGGGACTTGAGCGAATCGCGCTCCTGGGTGAGCGACTCGACCTGGGCGATGAGCAGCGCGTTGGTGCGCTGGAGCTCCTCGTGGCGCAGCAGCAGGCGCTCAACGCGCTCGGCAAGTTGCTCCATGGGCGTGGCCTGGGTCATGGTCAATATTGTAGGGTTTGAACAGGGGCATGCCCTAGAATGCACGCGTTGGTGCTCGCGGTGTGGCTCTCACACCGCAGTTCAACGGGAAGCAGGACGGCCAGTGCGTGCGAACGCCGGCCCAACCTGCGCTGCCCCCGCAACGGTAAGCGGAGCGTGCGAGGCCTTCTAGAAAAAGAGGGCGCGCACCCGCCTCATCAATCAGCCACTGGGCCCTCAAGGGTCTGGGAAGGCGATGAGACGATCCGCCAGCCCGGATACCGGCCAACGAGGTGGCTGGCAGGCCTCGCCGCAAGCGGGACTGCCGGCCGTGACGCCCAATGCGCTGGCGGGGAACCCGGCGCGGGCCATTCGTTTCTCGTGTTTCCTCATGACCCCTCGCGTGCTCATTGCATTGCGCTCCCGCGCGGCCTTCCTGGCTGCCGGCATCGCACTGGCCGGCGGCGTTTTCGCCCAGCCTGCCACCAGCCCCAACCTTCTCCTCACCCCCAGCCTGCCGACGGTTGTCGTTACCGCCAACCGGATTCCCGAAGACCCGACCCTGCTGCCTATGGGCGTCACGGTGATTTCCGCCGCCGACATCCGCTCGGCGGGCATCACCGACGTCAACGAAGCCCTTCGCTGGCTGGGTGGCGTGGTCACCCGCATCGACAGCTCCTTCACCCGCAACCCCACGCTGGACCTGCGCGGCTTTGGCGAGACGGCCGGCAGCAACGTGGTCATTCTGGTCGATGGTGTTCGCCAGAACGAGGGCGACATGAGCGGCGCGGCCATCAGCTGGATTCCGGTCGACAGCATCGAGCGCATTGAAATCGTCCGTGGCAGCGGTGCCGTCGCGCACGGCGAGGGCGCGACCGGCGGCGTGATCAATATCGTCACCAGCAAGGGCTTGGCCGAGCCCGGTGGCTCTGTCGCATTCGGCGTCGGCAGCCGCCAGACGCGCGAGGCCCGCGCCAGCGTGCGCACCGGTACGGGTAACTGGCGCCATCAGCTCTATGGCACGGTCTACGACACCGACAACCACCGTGACAACTACCGGGCGCGCGACCGCAGCGTGCTCGCGCGCAGCACCTGGAGCGAAGGTGATTCGCTGTTCTCCGCCCAACTCGGCTTGCAGGACCAGCGCGGCGGCCTGCCTGGCGGCCTCACGGTCGACGATTTCAACAGCAACCCGCGCCAGACCCTCAAGCCCGAAGACCGGGGCAGCAACCAGACGCGCAACCTGCTTTTGAGCGGCGAGGGCACCCTGGCTGGCTGGCGCCTGGGCTTTGACCTCAACCACCGGGAGTCCAATGCGGATGCCACCTATGTGGCCGACGGCTACCTTTCCGGCGCGGACACCGCCGCCAACCGGGGCGGCCTCAAGGCCTGGCGCAGCTTCGACGCTCTGGGCGCCTCGCACCGCCTGCTGGTCGGCACGGATATCGAGCGCTGGACCCAGGACAAGCTGCTCGATTGGGGCGTCTGGGGCACATCGCGGATCCGGGTCCAGCAGCGTTCGGATGCCGCCTACCTGCGCCATGAAGTCGAGTGGCGGCCGCAGGGCATCAAAGTGCACGCCGGTGTTCGCCGCACGGTCTCAGAGCGTGAGGCGAGCGGCGACTCTCTGGGCTCGTTGGCAGTGAATAACACCAGCTGGGAACTGGGCGCTGCGATGCGCCTGGCCCTGGGGCCCGAGGTCTACGGCCGCATGGGTACCAGCTTTCGCCTGGCCAATTCCGACGAGTTCAGCTGCTCGGGCTTCACCTGCCCGCCCAACACCCTCAACATGCTGCGGCCGCAAACCTCCCGCGACCAGGAGCTGGGCCTGCGCCAACGGACCGCGCAGGGCCAGTGGGCGCTGCGGGTGTACCGCAGCTCGCTGGTCAACGAGATTGGCCTCAGCATCATTGTTCCCAGCGCCTTTCCCTACAACACCAACTACGACCCGACCTTGCGCCAGGGCGTCGAGCTCGAGGCCTCGGGCCGGCTGCTGCCCAAGCTGGAGGCCGGCGTGGTGGCCGCCGCTCGCCAGTCGGAGTTCCGGCAAGGCGACTACGCCGGCAAACGCATTCCGATGGTGGCCAATCAGAGCCTCACCAGCCGCTTCACCTACCAGCCCTTTGCCGGGCAGCAGTGGGTGCTGTTGACGCAGTGGGTCTCCGACCAGCGGATCGGCGGCGATCTGGACAACAGCTGCAGCCAGACGATTCCGGCCTACGCGGTGACCAATCTGCGGGTCAGCCAGAAGGTGGCCGACTGGACCTTGTCCACGCAGGTGACCAACCTGCTAGACCGTCACTACTATGACTACCGTACGCGTTGTGACCCGACCAAGCAGTCGGTCTACCCGCAGGCCGGGCGCTCCTTCATGCTGAGCGCAAGCCGGAACTTCTGAGTCGTATCGCCACCATGGGACCCCAGCGCATCGTCTGCCTGACCGAGGAAACCACCGAGTGGCTGTACCTGCTCGGACAGGAGGCGCGCATCGTCGGCATCTCGGGCTACACCGTGCGCCCGCGCCGCGCCCGCGACGAAAAGCCCCGGGTCAGCGCCTTCCTCACGGCCAAGGTCGACAAGATCCTGGCGCTCGAGCCCGACTGCGTGTTCGGCTTTTCCGATCTGCAGGCCGACATCGCCAGCGCGCTCATTCGCCAGGGCGTGCAGGTGACGGTGTTCAATCAGCGCAGCGTCGACGAAATCTTTTCGATGCTCTGGCAGGTGGCTGCCCTGGTCGGCCAGGCCGAGCGAGGGCAGCAGCTGCTCGGCGCGATGCGTGCGCGCCTGGAAGCCATTGCCGCCGCCGGCCGCGCGTTGCCGCGCCGGCCGCGGGTGTTCTTCGAGGAATGGGACGAGCCGCCAATCAGCGCGATCTGTTGGGTGAGCGAGCTCTTGGCTATCGCCGGCGGCGACGACATTTTTCCCGAGTTGTCGCGGCAGTCCCTGGGCAAGGACCGCATCGTGCGGGACCCCGCCGAGATCATTCGCCGCCAGCCCGAGATGGTGCTCGGGTCCTGGTGCGGCAAGAAGTTCCGCCCCGAACGCGTGGCCGCACGGCCGGGATGGGAGACGGTGCCGGCGGTAAAAGACGGACAGCTGTTCGAGATCAAATCTGCCGACATCCTGCAGCCCGGACCTGCCGCCCTCACCGATGGCGTCGAGCGCATGCATCGCCTCATCCTCGACTGGAGCGTGCGCCATGGCTAAGGGCCATCGCTTGCCCAGGGGCTGGGTGATGGGCCTGCTGTTCGCGCTGTTTCTCGCTCTGTTTCTCGCGCTATTTTCCGGGCTGCTGCAGCCCGCGTGGGCCGAGCCGGTGCGGATTGTCGATGACCGCGGCCGCACCGTGACCCTGCCAGCGCCGCCGCGCCGCATCGTGAGCTTGCTGCCTTCGCTGACCGAGACCGTTTGCGCCCTGGGCGCCTGCGACCGGCTGGTTGGGGTGGACGACTATTCCAACTGGCCCGAGCGGGTGAAGGCCTTGCCGCACGTGGGCGGTCTGGAGGACGCCCAGGTCGAGACCGTGGTGGCTCTGCGCCCCGACCTGGTGCTGGCCGCCACCTCGACCCGTTCGGTCGCGCGTCTGGAGGCCCTGGGCCTGCCGGTGCTGGCGATCGAGCCACGCACGCTCGCCGACCTGCGCCAGGTCATTGCCCGCCTGGACCAAGCGCTGGCCACCGGCCAGGGCCCGGCGCTGCAGGCCGGGATCGACCAGGCCTTGGCAGGAGCGGCGCGCCTCGTGCCGCCTGCCGCCCGCGGACGGCGGGTGTATTTCGAGGTGAACGCTGCGCCCTATGCGGCCAGCGAGTCCTCCTTCATCGGCGAGCTGCTGTCGCGCCTGGGCGCGGCCAATGTGGTGCCGTCCGCACTCGGGCCTTTTCCCAAGCTCAACCCCGAGTTCGTGGTGCGGGCCGATCCGCAGGTCATCATGACGTCATCAGGCAGTGTCGTCCGGCTCGATGAGCGCCCCGGCTGGCGGGGCATTACGGCGCTGCGTGAGGGACGGGTGTGCGCCTTCACCCCGGCGCAGGGCGACATTCTGGTGCGGCCAGGCCCACGCCTGGGCGAGGGCCTGCGTCTGATGGCCGACTGCCTGGCCAGCCCGGGAGGCCGCGCGCCATGAGCATCCAACCCGGCCGCTCGCCCGTGGCGCTCGCAGCACTGCTCTTGCTGGCGGGCTTGGCCCTGCTGACCCTGGGTCTGGCAGTTGGCAGCACGGGCTGGCACTGGCCCTGGGCGCAGGATGTGCAGGACGCAGGCCAAGCCGCCATCCTGTGGGAGATCCGTCTGCCTCGCAGCCTGGGCGCCTGGTTGGCTGGCGCGCTGCTGGGGTTGGCCGGGGCGGTGGCCCAGGGCCTGTTCCGCAACCCCTTGGCCGATCCGTATTTGCTCGGTAGCGCCAGCGGCGCCAGCCTTGGCGTGGCCGTCTTGCTCGCCGCTACCGGGCTGCCGCCGGCTGCCGCGGGCTGGCTGAATCAATTGGGCGTCACTGGTGCCGCCTTTGCGGGCGCGCTCGCCGGTGTGCTTCTCACGCTGACCCTCGCCCGCGGCGTGCAGCAGACCCTGCGCTTGCTGCTGGCGGGGGTGATCGTCGGGGTGGTGCTGGGCGCACTGTCTTCCTTGCTCCTGCTGCGGATGCCGGAGGTGATGCGCACCCTTCAGGGCTTCATGCTCGGGAGCACGGGCTTTTTGGGCTGGTCGGCGGTGCAGGTGCTGGCCCTGTCCCTGGTGCCGGCACTGCTCGCGTCCCTGGCGCTGGCCCGGGCCCTGGACGCTCTGGTGCTGGGCGAGGCGACCGCGCTCAGCCTGGGCGTGCCGCTGGGCCCGGCCCGCGGCCTGCTGGTGGCGGTGATGGCCCTGGCCACCGGCGCCGCCGTTGCCCAGGTGGGGCTGGTGGCTTTTGTCGGTCTGGTGGCGCCGCACCTGGTGCGGCTGGCGGCCCGGCCTACCCACCGCGCGCTGCTCCCCTTGTCGGCGCTGGCCGGTGGCGCGCTGCTGCTTGCCGCCGATGTGGCCAGTCGCTGGGTGCTTGCGCCGCAGGAGTTGCCGGTGGGCGTGCTCACCGCCGTGCTGGGCGGCGGCTACCTGCTTTGGCTGATGCACCGGAGGCCACTGTGAGCAACGTGCTGGCCGAACTCGCGATCCCTAAGCCCGCACTTTCTGCACGCGCACTGGCGGTGGCACGCGGCGGCAGACTAGTGATCGCCGGGCTCGACGTCGCGCTGCCAGCCGGCCGCTGGACTGCGGTGGTCGGCCCCAATGGCGCGGGCAAGACCAGTTTGCTGATGGCCTTGGCCGGCCTCCTACCCTACCAAGGCGAGGTACGCTGGCTGGGCCAGTGGCCCCGTGACCTGGGCGCGCGCGGCCGTGGTCGTCTGCTGTCCTGGCTCGGGCAGGGCGAGGAGGGCGCCGCCGCCGACCTGTTGGCCCATGACGTGGTGATGCTGGGCCGCCTGCCGCACCAGGGCTGGCTGGCCGCTCCGTCGGCACTGGATGGCGCGGCGGTGGAGGAGGCGATGCGCCGCACCGGCTGCTGGGACTGGCGCCTTCGGGCCCTGGGCGAGCTCTCGGGCGGCGAGCGCCAACGGGTGTTGCTGGCCCGGGCGCTGGCGGTGCAGGCGCCGCTGCTGCTGATGGACGAGCCCCTGGCGCATCTGGATCCGCCGCACCAGGCCGACTGGCTGCATCTGGTGCGCGCCCATGTCGCGACCGGCGGAACCGTGGTCTCCGTGCTGCATGACCTGAACATGGCGCTGCAAGCGGATGCCCTGGTGCTGATCGACCAAGGCCGGCTTCAGCACCAGGGTGCGACTGATGACCCGGCCACCCATCGCGCGCTCGAGGCAATATTCGGCCATCAGGTGACGGTGCGCGGTGTCGATGGCAGTTGGGTCGTGCTGCCGGCTCAGCGCGCCAGGTAGCCGCCGTCCACCGGGTAGTAGGCGCCGGTCACGAAGGAGGCCTTGGGCGAGGCCAGCCAGGTGACCAACTCAGCGACCTCTTCCGGTTGACCCAGACGACCGATCGGGTGCTGGCTGACCAGCATCGCGTTCGCGGCTGCATCGGACTCCATCGACGCGATCATCGGGGTGTGAATGAACGCGGGCCCCACCGAATTGATCCGCACGCCCTGGGCGCCGTACTCCAGCGCCGCAGTTTTGCTGAGGCCCACCACCCCGTGCTTGGCCGCGGTGTAGGCCGGTGCGTTGGCAAAGCCGACCACGCCCAGGATGGAGGCCATGTTCACGATCGCGCCGCCGCCGTTTTTGAGCATTTGGGCGATCTGGTACTTCATGCCGTAGAACACCCCCGAGAGGTTGGTCGAGATCACCTGTGCCCAAGCCTCCAGCGGGTAATCGATCGTCGGCGCGAGGGGGCCGGCGATGCCGGCGTTGTTGCAGGCCATGTCCAGCCGCCCGAAGTGGGCCACGGCCTGGGCGACCAGGGCTTCGCAGTCGCCGGGTCGGGCGACGTCGGCGACCACGAACAAGGCGGGGGCGCCGGCCGCCTCGGCCAGGGCCACGGTCTCGCGGCCGCCAGCCTCTTGCGTGTCGGAGACAACCACGGCCACGCCCTCGCGCGCCCAGGCCAGCGCAATGGCCCGGCCAATGCCCGAAGCGGCGCCGGTGACGAGGGCGACGCGCGGTGCTCGGGCTGAGGATGCTGGGGAGGCTGTTGTGGAGGTCGGTTTCATAGGGGGCTCCTGAGTGAGGGGATCGATCAAGCCAGACGGGGCCGCCGTCGTGATCTTCTGAAGCGGCTTCAGTGTGTGGCAATCGGCTTGCCTGTCTGTGTAGGCGCAGACGCTGCGGCTGTCGGGTTGAGGCCTGAGGGGCGCTCGGGGAGGGGGTGGGCGGGCGGGGGTGAGATGGCCCGGATGGGCGACCCACGATTCGACCGGACTGACCCGGTTGCCGGATGCTGGCGACCGGTCTATGCTGGACTCACACCAACTGGTGCAGCACCGAGGAGCCTTCCATGTACAAGCGCATCCTGATGGCCTACGACGGCAGCGTAGCCGGCCAGCGCGCCCTGCTCGATTGCAGCGAGATTGCGCAGTGGAGCGGCTGCGAGGTGGTGTTGGTCGCGGTCATGCCCTCCATGATCGCCTTCGTCGGGCTTGAGGGTGGGGTCTACGACGCCGAGATGGAAACGCTGGAGCGCAGCAAGTTCGACGGGGTGCTGCAAGACGGCCTGTCGCGGTTGAAGGCCGCGGGCTTTGGCGCCGCGCGCGGTGAGGTGGTGACCGGCGAAGCGATCGAGGAAATCACCCGCTACGCGCGCAAATGGCAGGCCGACCTGATCATTGTTGGCCACAAGCATGTCGATGGCTGGGCCGCCCGCTGGTGGCGGGGATCAATCTCCGGCTCGCTGATCGAGCACGCGCACTGCAGCGTGCTCTGCGTAGTGACGCAATGAACACCGAACGCTGATCACTAATCGCTGATCGCTGATCACTTGGGGCTGCGCGCCAGCCCCGGCTCCTGCCCTGACCGCCTCGGCTTGGCCTTCAGCGCGCCAGCCACGCCGATGCCGCCTTGAGCCCCACCCAGGTCAGGGCCAAGGAGCCGACGAGGTGGATGGCCGCCAGCCCGAAGGCCTGCCCCGGTCGGTCCGCCATCAGCAGCTGGACGGTCTCGGCCGAGAAAGTGGAGAAGGTGGTCAAGGCGCCCAGAAAACCGGTGATGAGCGCGAGCCGCCACAGCGGGTCGATCTCGGGGTGGGCGTTGAACAGCGCTAGAAGGATGCCGATCACCAAGCCACCGACGAGGTTGGCTGCCAGCGTGCCCAGGGGCACCCAGGTTGCGCCGGTGTTGAGCCACAGCCCCAGCTGCCAGCGGGCGAGGGCGCCCAAGCTGGCGCCCAGGCAGAGGACCAAGACGGGTAGCAAAGCGCGCATGGAGGGCAATTTTCCTTCTAACCGTTCTGGCATGTGTCCTGTTGTGGGTTGTGCCATTCGATCAGCCGCGACCGCCCGCGCCCGGCGCCGCCGTTTTGGGCTTGAAGTCGCAATACCGGGCCACCGCGCAGTCCCAGCAGCGGGGTTTGCGGGCCTGGCAGACATAGCGGCCATGCAGGATCAGCCAATGGTGCGAGTCGACCGCATACGCCGGCGGCACCCGCTTTTCCAGCGCAAGCTCCACCTTCAGCGGGTTCTTGCCAGGGGCCAGGCCTGTGCGGTTGCTCACGCGAAAAATATGCGTGTCCACCGCCATCGTGGGTTGGCCAAAGGCCACATTCAGCACCACGTTGGCGGTCTTGCGGCCGACACCGGGCAGGGCTTCGAGTGCTTCTCGGGTGCGTGGCACCTGGCCGCCGTGTTGTTCCACCAAGATGCGGCAGGTCTCGAGCAGGTTGCGGGCCTTGGTGCGGTACAGGCCGATGGTCTTGATGTAGCCCTCGAGCCGCTCGAGCCCGAGCTCGAGCAGGGCCTGCGGCGTGTTGGCCACCGGAAAGAGCCTGCGGGTGGCCTTGTTCACGCCGACGTCGGTGGCCTGGGCCGACAGCAGTACCGCAGCCAGCAGCTCGAAGACGCTGGTGTAGGCCAGCTCGGTGACCGGGTTCGGGTTGGCCGCCCGGAGCGTGGCGAAAAACGGTTCGATGTCCTGCGCTCTCATGGGGTGCGAGTGTAGGTGAAGGCCCTGTGTGGGCCCGATTTTTGTCCCCATGCCACGGCCTGCCCAATAATGGCCGCCATTCCCAGCCCGGACACGCCATGCACTTCGACTTCCGTAACCCCTATCCGACCGTTCGCCTGCCCGTTTTCGCCCGCAATGCGGTCGCCACCTCGCACCCGCTGGCGGCCCAGGCCGGCCTGCGCATGCTGGCCGCCGGAGGCAATGCGGTAGACGCGGCCATTGCTGCCGCGGCGGCAATGACCGTGTGTGAGCCCGTGAGTAACGGGCTGGGCAGCGACGCCTTTGCCATCGTCTGGGACGGCCAGCGCCTGCACGGGCTCAACGCCTCTGGCCGCGCTCCCCAGGCCTGGACGCCGGATTACTTTCGCGCCAAAGCGGGTGATGGCGCCACCGCACCGCCCAAGCGGGGCATCGATGCAGTCACCGTGCCCGGCGCGGTCGCCGGCTGGGTGGCGCTGTCCGCGGGGTTCGGCCGCCTCCCTTTTGAGGACCTGCTGGCCCCGGCGATCGAGATCGCCGAGCGCGGCTATCTGGTGCCGGTGGTGGTGCAGCAAAAGTGGGCGGCCGGCGCGCCCGAGCTTGCCGGCCAGCCCGGCTTCGCGCAGGCCTTCCTGCCCTGGGGCCGGGCGCCCGAGGTGGGCGAGTTGTTCCAGTTCCCGGCGGCGGCGCGCGGCCTGGCCGCCATCGCGCGGACCAAGGGCGAGGCCTTCTACCAGGGCGAGATCGCCCAGGCCTTGGCGAATTTCTCCCAATCGCAGGGCGGTGCGCTCACCGCTGCCGACCTAGCCGCCTACCGGCCCGAGTGGGTGGACCCGATTGGCCAGGACTACCGGGGCTACCGCCTGCATGAGATTCCGCCCAATGGCCAGGGCATTGCCGCGCTCATGGCCCTGGGCATCCTGGGCCACTTCGACCTGGCAGGACTGAACCCGGACGGTGTGGCCGCCCAGCATCTGCAGATCGAGGCGATGAAGCTGGCCTTCGCCGACGTCTACCGCTACGTGGCTGAGCCTTCGGCCATGGATCTCTCGGCCGAACAACTGCTCGACCCCGACTACCTCGCCGGGCGCGCCCGCCTGATCGACCCGCGGCGTGCCCAGGACTTCAAGGCAGGCAACCCAGCCAAGGGCGGCACCATCTACCTCACAGCCGCCGACGAGCGCGGCATGATGGTGAGCTTCATCCAGAGCAA
The DNA here is from genome assembly GCA_947449025.1 of Comamonadaceae bacterium. Lineage (GTDB taxonomy): Bacteria > Pseudomonadota > Gammaproteobacteria > Burkholderiales > Burkholderiaceae_C > Ramlibacter. Next base: position 17,435 of record CANFQF010000010.1, on the reverse strand, counting down.
CTACCTGGGGTTCGGCTCGGGCTGTGTCGAGCCTTCCTTCGGGGTGAGCCTGCAAAATCGTGGCCACGGCTTTTCGCTCGCGGCCGGCCCCAATCAGGTGGCGCCAGGCAAGCGGCCCTTCCACACCATCATCCCGGCCTTCCTGACCCAGGGCGGCCAGCCGGTCATGAGCTTTGGCGTCATGGGCGCGAACATGCAGCCGCAAGGCCATATGCAGACCGTGGTGCGCATGGTGGACTTCGGCCAGAACCCGCAGACCGCTTGCGACGCGCCCCGCTGGCGCTTCAACGCGGGTATGGAGATCAACGTCGAGCCGCAGATGGATCCCGCCACCGTGCAGGGCCTGACCGATCTGGGGCACCAGGTGGGCGTCATTCACGACAACTACCAGGACTTCGGCGCCGGTCAGTTCATCTGGCGCGCGGGCGACCCTGGGGTGGAAGGTTACGTTTGCGCGAGCGATTCGCGCCGTGATGGGGCCGTAGCGGGCTTCTAGAATCGGGGCCACATGCCCCTGTTCAAGAATCTCATTGCCTACCGCGTCGGCGCCGGCTGGTCTGCTCCCTCTCTCAGCGCCCTCGAAGAAGCCCTGCAAGGCGCCTCCTTCCATCCCTGCGGCCCGACCGAAGCCCTCTCTGTGGGGTGGGTGCCGCCACGCGGCGAGGAGCACGGCGCGATGGCCGAGGCGGTGGATGGCCACTGGATCTTGCGTCTGGCCGTCGAGCGCCGCGTCGTGCCTCCGAGCACCATTCGCGGCGAGCTCGAAGCCCGCTGCAAAGCCATCGAGGCCGAGCAAGGCCGCAAACCCGGGCGCAAGGAAAAGCGCGACCTCAAGGACGAGATCGTTCAGACCCTGATGCCGCGCGCCTTCGCTAAGCGGACGCTGCACTGGCTGTGGCTGCATCCCGCCGAGCACCTGCTGGTGGTGGGCGCTGCCAGTACCCGTGGTGCCGAGGTGATGTTGCAGGCCCTGGGCGACCTGATGGCCGACATGCGCCATGTCATTCCCCTGGCGCCCTTGCATACCGCCATGTCGGCGGCCGCCGGCATGGCGCAGTGGCTGTCCGAGCAGGACCCGCCCCCGGGCTTCGCGATCGAGCGCGACCTCGAGCTCAAGGACCCGGGCGAGGATCGCTCGGTGGTGCGCTACGCTCGTCATCACCTGGCGCTGGACGAAATCGCCCAGCACATTCAGGAGGGCAAGATGCCCACCCGCCTGGCCATGAACTGGGAAGACCGCATTTCCTTCGTCCTCACCGACACCCTGGCCTTGAAGCGCCTGGCCATGCCCGATGTCGAAAAGACACCGGCCGGCGAGGACGGCTTCGACGCCGACGTGGCCATCACCACCGGCGAGCTCGCCAGCTTGCTGTCCGGGCTGATCGAGGCCCTGGGCGGCGAGGCCCCGCCGTCCATGACCGGCGCTGCCCTCCCTGCCGAATTGACTACGATGGAGAACTGATGTCCCACACCACGATCCCCTTCGCCCAGCGCCTGGGCAATGTCGAAACTTCTGCCATCCGCGAGCTGTTCAAGCTCCTGGGCAAGCCCGGCATCATCAGCTTCGCGGGCGGCTTCCCCGACAGCGCCATGTTCGACGTTGAAGGCCTTCGGGAAGCCAGCCAGCGGGCGCTGGCCGACAACCCCGGGGCGGCGCTGCAATACGGCGCCACCGAGGGCTTCGACCCGCTGCGCGCCCAGCTGGCTGGCTTCATGCAGGCCAAGGGTGTGCAGGCCATTTCGCCCACGGACCTCATCGTGACCACCGGCAGCCAACAGGCGCTGGACCTTTTGGGCAAGACCCTCATCGATCCGGGCGACAAGGTGATCGTCGAGGGCCCGACCTTCCTGGCCACCATCCAGTGCTTTCGCCTGTATGGCGCCGACGTGATCAGCGCACCCATCGACGGCGAGGGTGTCCAGGTGGACAAGCTCGAAGCCCTGATCGCCGAGCACCGCCCGAAGTTCGTCTACCTCATCCCCACCTTCGGCAACCCCAGCGGCGCGCTGCTGCCCTTGGAGCGGCGACTGCGCATCCTCGAAATCGCTGCCCGCACCGGGACCCTGATCGTCGAGGACGACCCCTACGGCGACCTGTACTTCGACGGCCCGCCGCCCCCCAGCCTGCTCGCGCTGTCGGCCCAGGTACCGGGCAGCCGCGAGCTGCTGATTCACTGCGGCAGCCTGAGCAAGGTGCTCAGTCCCGGTCTGCGCGTGGGCTGGCTGATCGCGCCGCAGGAGCTGCTGGCCAAGGCCACCATGTGCAAGCAGTTCAGCGACGCCCACACCAGCACCTTCGCCCAGGCCACTGCCGCCGCCTATCTGGCCGCTGGCCGAATGCCGGCGACGCTGGACAATGTGCGCCGCGTCTACGCAGCCCGTGCGGCGTGCATGGTCGATGCCATGCGCCGTGAGCTGGGCGATGCTGTCGAATTCACGGCGCCCCAGGGTGGCCTCTTCGTGTGGGCGCGCCTCACTGGCGCCGGCGGCAAGCTGCGCGATGCCGGCGAGCTGGCCCGCCGTGCCATCGACCGGGGTGTGGCCTTCGTGCCTGGTGCGCCCTTTTTCGCCAAGGACCCGGATCCGGCCAGCTTTCGCCTCAGCTTCGCCACTGCCGACGAGGACAAGATCCGCGAGGGTCTTACCCGCCTGGGGCAGGCGATCGCTTGAGAGGAGGGCGCATGTCGTCCACGCCGACCGCTGTTGCCTTTGCAGACCTCGCCGGCGATGCGTCTGCGGACGCGGTCACCCGCGCGCTGCTGCATACACGCCAGGTTGAATACCGTGGCTTTGAGCGCAGCGATGGCCTTTGGGAGATGGAGGCCGAGCTCAAGGATGTGAAAACCCATTCACTGGGCCTTTACGAGCGCGGCCAGGTGCCGGCCGGCGAGCCGATTCACCACATGGTGATGCGGGTGGTGGTGGACGACGACTTCGTGGTCCGCGCGATCGAGGCCCGCATGCTGCGCCAGCCACTCGGCGAATGCAGCCAGGCCCTGCCACCCATGCAGGGCATGCTCGGTGCTTCGATGCGTCGGGGTTGGCGCCAGTCGATCGACGCCGCCCTGGGTCAGACCCGTGGCTGCGCCCACCTGCGCGAGCTTCTGATGAATCTGGCCACTGCGACCTGGCAGACGGTTCCGGCCGGACAGGTGCGCCGCGAAGGCGTGACGCACGACAAGCCCGAGCTGCAGGACGGCAACCCGCCCTTCCAGCTCGATCGCTGTGTCACCTGGAATGTGAACGGCGCCGCTGTCGCCCGTCACTACCCGGCCTATATCGGCTGGCAGCCGATCAGGCGCCAGGGCAAGGACACAGAAGCGCCCCAGCCCTGACCGCCTTGCAGGCCCGGGCTCAGCGGCCCGCCGTGCTCGCTGCCGCAGTGGACGTGGTCACCGCGCTGGCCCGTGTGAGGTAGATGTGGCCGCCCGGCAGGTCGGGCGCGATCATCATGGGCTCGACGCCGTCGCCGCGCGCACCCGCGACCAGCGTGTTGCCGTCACCCGACAGAGCGGCAGCCCGCCAGGCCCGCGGCGTCGCCAGCAGCTGCCAGGTCTGACCCAAGTCGTTGGAGTGGTAAATGCCGGCATCCGCCGTCGAAGTGCCCACCGTGGGCACTGCGACCACGAGCTGTTGCCCATCGCGCGTCATCGACAATGAGGTGATCGGCAGGGCCCTGAATGTCGCCGACCAGGTCTGCCCGAAGTCGGCAGACACATGGATCTGCCCGCCGTTTTCGGCAACCGCCATGTGCTGGCCGTCGGCCGATATGGCCAGTCGATACCAGCCTCTGGGCGGCTCATGGGCCGTCCAGGTCTGGCCATAGTCGGTTGAGACCTGGATCTGGCCGGCATGTTCGGCTGTGAGCAGCACGCGTCCGTCTTCCGAGCCGGCCACCGCCTGCCAGTCGCCGTTGGGCAAACGCGGCACCCAGGTGGCACCGCCGTCGTCCGAAGTGAACAGCGGCCCGAACTTGGACACGCCCGCCAGCCGCTGGCCGTTGTTGGAGAGGGTGACTCCTAGCCAATTGCAGTTGTGGAACTTGCCTTCCCAGGTGTTGCCGCCGTCGTGGGTCACCCAGAGCAGACCGCCAAAGCTGCTGGCGGCGATATGGGTTCCGCTGGGGTCCATGTCGATGGACGACCAGTTGCCCGTGCCCGGCCCTGCCTGCGGGGTCCAGGTGGTGCCCGCATCGCGTGAAAGGTAGAGGGTGCCGGGGTTGACCGCCACGGCCAGCACCTGCCCATCTCCCGAGGCTGCGGCTGTCCACCAATCGGCCAGTGGGCCGGTTTCCAGCCACTGCGCACCCAACGCCAGGCGCGGTGTGGGCTGGCTCGGTGTGGCGCCGGCCGGGGTATCCCCGGCGGGCGGTATCGGTCCGGCGACCACGGGGCTGGCGCCCGGCTGTGTGGGGCCTGCGTTGGAGGGCGTGCCGCCGTTGGTCGGGTCGTTCGCGTCAACAGGACTGCCTGTCGCCACGGCCCCCGCGGTATTGGGTGCAGTTGCCAGCGGCGCTTCGGCGCTTGCGCCCCCGCCTCCGCCCCCGCCGCAAGCGGCCAAGCCAATCGAGGTCAATACGGTCATCGTTGCCAGCGCCCGGCGGGCGGGCGTGGCCAGCGGGTGCTGGGCTTGCTTCATGGTGATATCTCCCTTGGGATTCGTCGTGGTCAGCGGCCCCAATGCTTGTGAGGCCGGCGGCGATCCTGACGAGGCTGCCCCTGCGCGGGGCGTGGCTGAGGGAGCGATGCGGTGTAGGAAGATGCTGTGCTTGGGCGTGCGTGCGGCCGGCATGGCTTGTCGGGGCGGGCACGCGCAAACGGCCCTCGTAAGGTCCTCGCTACACTCAAGATGCGCCGTGCATCCGGTCCGGCGCAGGCCTTGACGTGAAGCGCCTCGCAACCTGCCCATACAACCAGAAACTGCGCATGACAAGCACGACCCAATTGCCGATCGCCCTGCACGGCTTTCCGCTCTCCAACTACTACAACAAGGTCAAGATGGCCTTGCTCGAAAAAGGCGTGGCCTTCACCGAGGTCAACACCCCCTTGCCCTTGAAGGATCCGGCCCTGCGCGCCCACTCGCCCATGGGCAAGGTGCCCTTCATCGTCACGCCCCGTGGGAGCATCTCGGAGAGCCAGGCCATCGTGGACTGGCTCGAACAGGCCTTCCCCGAGCCGGCTCTGTTGCCGGCCGACCCCTTCGAGGCGGCCAAGGTACGTGAGCTCACGACCTACATCGACTGGCACCTTGAGATCTGCGCTCGCCAGCTCTACGCCTCTGCCTTCTTCGGCGCACCGGCCTTGTCCGATGCCAACAAGGACCGCATCCGCAAGCAACTCGAGGCCACGATCGCCGCCTTCCAGCAACTGGCCCGCTTCTCGCCCTACGTCGCCGGGGAGCACTTCACCCAAGCGGATATCGCCGCCTTCGTGAACCTGCCGCTGGTCGCGCTGGCCACCAAGACCATCTACGGTGAGGACCTGCTGGCCGCCGCCGGCATCGACCACCGGAGCTACACCAAGCGCATTGGCGAGCGCGTGTCGGCGCAGAAGGTTCAGGCCGACCGCAAGGCGGCCCTCAAGCCCTGAGCGGAGCGACAGTCGCCCTGCGCGCTTTGGCAGGTTCAGTCAACGGCCTAGCCGGGCGGTCTCCATAATCGTCCGCATGCTTGACCCCGAAACCGTTCCTGCTCGCCACCCTGCTCGAGCTGATGCGGTTGCCGCTGGATCCGCCGACGTGCCCGCCTCCAATTGCGCCTTGAGCAACTTCCCCCTTTCCTCTCAGCCGGCCTTCCAGCCTCCCTCCCAGGATCGGCGTCATCTGCTGCGCCTGGCGCTGGCAGTTGCCGGCACCCATTGGCTCCCGCGTGGCGCCCATGCCGAGGCCCGCTGGCGCTTTGACCCGTTTGGCCTGGGCGTCGCCAGCGGCTCGCCGACTGCCGACGGCATGGTGCTGTGGACCCGTCTGGTCTCGCCCGGACTGCTCGATTCATTGGGAAATACGCCGGTGCCGGTGCGCTGGGAGCTGGCCGACGACGAGGCCTTCTCGCGCCTGGCCGCCAGTGGTCAGACCTTGGCCACGCCGGATCTGGCCTTCAGCGTCCATGCCGAGGTACAGGGCCTCGCGCCCGACCGCTGGTACTTCTACCGCTTCATCGCCGGCGGCGTTGTCAGCCCGGTGGGTCGCACCCGCACCCTGCCGGACCCTCAGGCCCGGGTGGCTCGTTTGCGACTGGCCTACGCCTCTTGCCAGCGCTGGGAGCACGGCCTGTATGGTGCCTATCGGCACATGCGCGAGGAGAACCTCGACTTGGTGCTGTTTTTGGGCGACTACATCTACGAATACCCCAACGCCGCCGCCGCAGTGCGCAACTTCCCCACGCTGGCCACTGTGGTCAGCCTGTCCGACTACCGTGAGCGCCACGCTCTGCACCGGGGCGACCCGCTGCTTCAGGCCATGCATGCAGCCTGCCCCTGGATCGTCACCTGGGACGACCATGAAGTGCAAAACGACTACGCAGGGGTCTGGCCCGGCGATGGCCGGCCCTGGGGCCTCAACAGCGCCGCCGACTTCAACGCCCGCCGCAACGCCGCCTACCAGGCCTTCTACGAGCACATGCCGCTGCGCGCGGCCGACTTCGTGCGCGGGGTCCGCCCGCAGGCCACGCACCAGGTCATGCTCCCGCGCCGTTACCGCTTTGGCCAACTGGCCGACCTCGTCATGCTCGATGCCCGCCAATGGCGCGACGCGCAGGTGTGCGGCAACCCCCAGCACCGCAGCGGCATGGTGGACCCGGCTACCTGCTCCGAATTGGAAGATCCGTCGCGCACGCTGCTCGGCACCGCGCAGGAGCAGTGGTTCGACCAGACCATGGCACAGGCCGGCAGCGGCTGGACGGTGATTGGCCAGCAGACCCTGTTCGGCCGCCGGATCGGTCGGACTGCTTCAGGCGAGCGTGTCTGGAACGACGGCTGGGACGGCTACGGCGCCGCCCGCCGGCGCCTCACCGACAGCTTGCAACGCCACCGGGTGCGCAGCCCCGTGCTGCTTGGTGGCGATGTCCATGAGAACTGGGTCGGCCATGTAAAGGCCGACTACGCCCGGCCCGAGAGCGCGAGTGTGGGTGTGGAGTTTTGCGGCACCAGCATCACCTCGCGTTCGGCCGGCGGCGAGCAGGCCCAGCGGCGCCTCAAGGACAACCCGCACTTCGTCTTCGCCGAGGGGACCCGGCGAGGCTACGGCGTGTGCGAGATCACACCGGGCGCGATGCGCACCACGCTCCGGGTGCTCGACGACGTCACGCGGGCTGATGCCCGCATCGAGACGCTGGCCAGCTTTGCGGTGCAGGCCGGCCGGCCGGTGGTGGAGCGGGTTTAGCTACCCGCGGGCCTTATTTGCGCAACTGCCCCGGCATGACGACCAAGTCTCGGCCGCTACTGTCCTGGGTGACCGACCCGGCTGGTGCAGCTTTCTTGTTCACCGAACCCTTGTCCAGCGCAATCGAGGTGACGCTGCTGCGATCAGCCTGGCGCGTGAACACGTTCAAATAGGGCTCCTCGCCAGGCGCCAGGCGCACCGTGACCCGACGCGTGGTCACCTGACCGCTAGGGAGAGCGTCCTTCTCCTGTGCTGTGATCTGGCCGGCGCCACTGAGCGTGTACGAGATGGTGGCGCCATCAGCGGCGTTCACACCTTCGATTCGGAGCAGCACTTCTACCGAATTATTCCCGAGGCGGGTGACCGTGCTCTGGATCTGGACCCCGGAGCCAGTCTTGTGCGAGGTCTTCGCCGAATGCTCAGCGTGTGAAGCGTGGACGGGGTGAGCCACGTCTGCGACACAAGGGTGAAGGCTGGACAGCCCGAGCAGGAGGGCAGCCGACAGGACTGTCCACAAGGGGCCGATGCGCCTAGCGTTATTTTTCATGCGGATATCTCCAGTTCAGTTGGCTGGTGCTTTGGTGATCATCACGTCGATGCATCCGGCGAGCACTTTTCCGTCAGTCACATCTTTGTCCTCCAGGCTCAGGACGGCCGGCCCCGCCTGCAAGTTCATGAGCCTGTAGCCAGGAGGCGGGAGCGGCCGATACCAGTTGCGAGCGCCCCTTTCCAGCACGCTTAGGACGGGTTGAGCCTGGGTTCCGTCGCTGCGCGTCACCCCTTGAACATACAAGCGGTACCAGCCTGCTTCGAGGGCGTCGAATCGCATGAAGCGCTGATTACCCAACTTATTGGGGATACCGAGAGCAGGGTCGATTTTGAAGAGGGGCGCTGCGTTGACACTGCAGCCTCTTGAGGGGGTGTTCAGTGTCAGAGGCTGGTAGATCGGCATGACCAGCGCCAGCGGTGGTACGCCCGGGATGGCCAAGCCGCCATCGTTGGTTTCGTTGGTGCCAAACGGATCGCCCGACTGCTTCGAGGTCACGATCGAATGCGCCCTGAGCAGCTGATCGATGGTGTCGCCTGCGTTCGGGTTGTTGCGTCGCACAGCGTCCGAGAACGCGAAGATCGAGGTGAAGGCCGGCGTATTGGCCAAATTCTTCATGGCCTGGTGTATCGAAGAAAAACCTGCCTGCTGACCCAACTGGAAGACGATTTGCGCGATCGAATACGCCCGTGACCATCCCGTCTCGAGCGGCAATGCGCCGTCTAACAGGAGCCAGAACCCACTGGACTGGCTCGGACCCAGGCTATCACTGTAGTCATGGCGTTCATTGATGATGCCGGAAAGCCCGTCGCCCCAGCCCTCGCTGAAGGCGAGGGTCATTTCCAGCGGCTCATTTCCGTGGGGCCCACCCGGGGAGTCGTCCCGAGAGAATGTCCACTGGTAGTAGTGGCCCCACTCATGGGTGATGACGGACTCATCGTATTCGTCCGTGTCGACTTCAGCCTGCCCCAGAACGTAGATGTGGCCCATGCCGAGGGTGGGTTTGAAACTGGTGCCTTCTATATCGCCCGATGCCGGGTTACCGGACGCCGGCTTGTTGGCCGTGCTCCAGTGCAAGCGGAGGGGCTTGAATCTCGCGGCGGGATCCAAGGCCAGAAGCCTGCGCTGCGCGCGATAAACAGTGTCGAGAATGGCAAAGGGTGCTGCAGAGCGCGATTCAGAATAGGCCGAACCCGTCCAGCCCGAGGCGGCATGCACATTGGCCGTTCCTGTGTTGGACGCAAACGCCGGTGACTCGACCGCATACAGGGCCTCTGCGCGCGTGTTGTCGGTGACGGCGATCGGCGTGCCATTGGCATCTATCTGCGCCAGCACGCGAAGGCGGACCGTCTGATCCGAAGGCAGGGAGACGCTGTAGCGGCCCTGGTCATCGGTTGTCGTTCGCGTAAGCGCCTTGCCGTCTTTGTCGACCACCTCCAAGGTTGCGTTACGAATCGGCCTCGCCTCGGTTTTTCCGTAGATCAGTTGGCCCGACTGGTTGGGAACGTAGTCAAAGGTGGCCCGGCCGCTGAGGCTCACGGGAGCAGGCGGTGGGGCAGCTGGCGGTGGGGCAGCAGGCAGTGGGGCAGCAGGCAGTGGGCTGCTGCTAGCGTCGGGTACAGGGTTTTGTGAATCGGAAGATCCGCCACCGCCGCAAGCGGCCAGCAGGGAGAGCGCCAAGCCCGCGAGGGCGCCTTGAAGGAATCGCTTGGGTGTCGCAGTTTGCGCGCGGAGCCAGAGGAAAAAATTGTGCATGAACACCTCGGGTTGAACCCAACAACAGGGGTGCTCGCGGTCACGAGCCTGCATGGGTGCCAGGCTCGATCGATTCGCTCCAGATCGTTCTTTCGGGGCGCTGACTCGGGTGTTGTCTCGATGCCTTCAATGGCAGACGACTGGTCAACTGCAGGGACGACCACAAGGGGAAGATGCGCGGCCTTGAATGCCCTTGGCGCAAAGGGGCAAAGGCATATGGCGGCGCATGGCGATGCGTTTGTATCAGCGCCCACGCTAAGCGTGCGCCGATGAGCGGTCATCGGCCGCGTAGCACTGCGGCATGGCATGACCCGGCAAGCCATGATCAGCCTCGCGGTTCGTCTGACTCAACGGCGAACCAGACTCGGCGCAAAGGAGTCACCTGCCCCGCCGGGCAGGCGCATCGGGTTTACCGATTAGGCTGGGACCACAAGCTCGAGGAGCCGATCCAGCCCGCCGCTGTTGATCGCCACCATCGCCTGCTCGCGCACCTTGGGCTTGGCGTGGTAGGCCACCGAGAGACCGGCCTCTCCCATCATTGGCAGGTCGTTGGCGCCGTCGCCCATGGCGATGGCTTGCTTGGGCGAGAGCCCGTGGCGGGCGCAGGTGGTGCGCAGCATGCGGCGCTTTTCTTCGCCGTCGCAAATGTCGCCCCAGTCCTGGTCGACCATGCGGCCGGTCAGTTTGCCGCCTTGGACCTCCAGCACGTTGGATCGGGTGTCATCGATGCCGAGGCGGTCGCGGATGCGGTCGGTGAAGAAGGTAAAGCCGCCCGAGACCAGCAAGGTCTTGAGGCCGGCCTTCTTACAGGCGGCTACCAGTTCGGCTGCACCCGGATTGAGTTGCAAGCGCTGGTCGTACACCTGCTGCATGGCCGCTTCGGGCACGCCCCGGAGCAGAGCCACGCGCCGGCGCAGGCTCTCTTTGTAGTCGGTGATCTCGCCGCGCATGGCGGCCTCTGTGATGGCGGCCACTTCGTCCTTGCGGCCGGCGGCAGCGGCGATTTCGTCCACGCATTCGATGTTGATCAGCGTGGAGTCCATATCAAAGGCGATCAGGCCAAAGGCCTTGAGCGTGAGGGGCGGGGTGAAGCCCTGGACCACGAGGCCGGGGGCGTATTCGTGTGTGTGCGTCATGTCACCTCGCATTTTCGCATCTCGCACCGCCCCGTCCTGCAGCCCTTCGGTCATGTCGGCAACGTGGCCCTTTCTTGGTGAAGAGAGGTACCAATGCTGTCGTGTCAGCGAACGCATGAACCCGGTGACCTGGGGTCGTTACGAAGGCGGGGCACCGGATGCTCCCAAACCTAACCTTTCCGCAGATATTCATGCTGACCAAAATCTACAAAAAGCCCGCGACCGACTTGTCGCAGATCCCTGCAACTGCAACTGTCTCTGGCGCTGCGGCCCCCCGCCGTAGCCGCGCGATTGAAAAGTTGGTCGAGACCTACGGGGTCGACGGGAAGCAATCCCCCGGTAAGGGTGAATTGCGCCGCTCGCCCCGCAGCGGTCTTCCCAGCCGATTCGACATCTGTCACGTCAACTGGAAAGGGCACCGCGATGACCATGGGTCCGACTCCCAGCAAGCAGCCCGATTGGCGCATCGCAAGGCCGCAATGGTGGACTTCCGCCTTGCGATTAGCACCAGTTTCTCCGAGCACACGACACAGCTAGGCATCGGGCCCACTGAAGTAGAGGGTCTGGTCGACCAGGTCTGTGGGAGCCTCAAGGGACTTGTACCGGTCGAGACCGTTAAAAGGCTGGCCGGGCTTGAGATGGGCGAGTTTGAAGAGGGAAAGCCCGCACTTCTCAGAGTGCTGGGTTTGCCTGCTGCCTCGCGATCGTCGGATGCCGACTCGGCCGAGTACTCGAGTGCCTCGTCATTTGCAACGCTAGGCTCCCGCACCCGTGCGGCATCGACGGTCAGAGGGACATCCCTGTCTGCAAGCCCTGGCAGCACGCTCTCGAGGTCGGACAGTGGCGCCGGGCTTCAGGGCGTCGAAGATTCCCTGAGCATCTTGCGGATCCATGAGCTCAGTTCCCCGCATGCGAGCGTGCCCAGGGTGACGGCCGCTTCCCTCGCCGAACCGACAGCCCAAGCCCGCGCGACGCCGGCTGCGGCGACACCTTCCGCTAGAACACTGTCTGCGACCGCACCGTCTGCGACCACGCCGGCCGCGGCGCCAGCAGTTGACGCGCTGAGCCCGCGCGAGGTGGCGCCCCCCCTGGGTGAACCAGGCGTCGGTAAGCCGTCTTTGCTGGCATCGAAGGCGCGTTCTGTTCCCTTGCCCTCACTGCCGCTGCCTCCCTTGCCCCAAGCCGGCCGCGCGCAGCCAAGCGCTGTGAGGGTTGGAAGCCTGGAAAAGCCGGGCACCGCAGTGCCAGTCCCACAGCCAACGCAGTCACCGCGGGCGCCGGAGCGGACCACGCGGCCGCGAATGCCTCTGCCGCCTTTGCCAGCATTGGCGCCATCAAAGGGATCGGCGGCGTCGGCATCCGCTCTGCCCCCGCTGCCACTGCCGCCTATTCCAGTCGCCACGGCGGTGACCCCCGAGCCCCGGATGGCGGCTGGTGACACGACGCCGCCAGTGGCCTCGTCCCTGGCCGCCAGCACTCAGCCCCTAACGATCCGGCGATCGCTGGCCTCTGCGATGGAGTCGGGTACCCCGCAAGCGCATGTGCTGCTTGGGCGGGGAACTGAAAGGGCCTACGGCGAGGGCGTCCGCAAGGCGGTCGCCGCCCTGTAAGCGACGAGCAAGCCTGCCTTATCAGGCTTGGGCCGCGACCTGGGGCTGCCCCAGTGAGCGCAGCACATCGCGCACCAGTTGCGCCCGGTCCTTCGGGTCTTTGAGCTCGCGCTCAATTCGCAGCTTCTCGTTGCCGGCCAGCTTGATGTGCCGGTTCTTCTGCACCAGCTCGATGATGCGCATCGGGTCGACCGGCGGGTTGGGCTTGAAGGTGATGTGGATGACGCCGGGCGCAGCGTCGACCTTGACCACCCCGTAGGGCCGGGCGAGTACCCGCAGCCGGTGCACGTCGATCAGGGTCTGGGCCTGCGCCGGCAGCTTGCCGAAGCGGTCGACGATTTCTTCGAGCAGACCATCGATCTGGTCAGGGTTCTTGGCGGTGGCCAGCTTCTTGTAGAACGACAGCCGCAGGTGCACGTCGCCGCAGTAGTCGTTGGGGAGCAGGGCGGGGGCGTGCAGGTTGATGTCGGTAGCGGCCGCGAGCGGCGCCAGCAGGTCGGGTTCCTTGCCCGCTTTCAAAGAGCGCACCGCTTCCGAGAGCATCTCGTTGTACATCTGGAAGCCCACCTCCAGCATGTTGCCGCTCTGGTTCTCCCCCAGCACCTCGCCAGCGCCGCGGATTTCGAGGTCGTGCATCGCCAGGTAGAAGCCCGAGCCGAGTTCTTCCATCTGCTGGATGGCGTCCAGGCGTTGCGAGGCCTGCTTGGTCAGGCCCTCGATCTCGGGCACCAGCAGGTAGGCATAGGCCTGGTGGTGACTGCGACCGACCCGCCCGCGCAGCTGGTGCAACTGCGCCAGGCCAAACTTGTCGGCGCGTGACATCACAATGGTGTTGGCGGTGGGCACATCGATACCGGTCTCGATGATGGTCGAACAGACCAGCAAGTTGAAGCGCTGGTGCACGAAGTCGCGCATCACCCGCTCCAGGTCACGCTCAGGCATCTGGCCGTGGGCCACCGCGATGCGCGCCTCGGGCAGCAACTCCTGCAGCCGCTCGCGCCGGTTCTGGATGGTCTCTACCTCGTTATGCAGGAAATAAATCTGCCCGCCGCGCTTCAACTCGCGCAGCACTGCCTCGCGGATGATTCCGTTGCCTTCGTTGCGCACAAAGGTCTTGATCGCCAGGCGCCGCTGCGGCGCGGTGGCAATCACCGAGAGGTCACGCAGGCCCTCTAGCGCCATGCCCAAGGTGCGGGGGATGGGGGTGGCGGTGAGCGTGAGTACGTCGACCTCGGCGCGCATGGCCTTCATCGCCTCTTTGTGGCGCACGCCAAAGCGGTGCTCCTCGTCGATGATCAGAAGGCCCAGGTCCTTGAACTTCACGCTCTCCGAGAGCAGCTTGTGGGTGCCGACCACGATGTCGATGGTGCCCTCGGCGAGCCCCTTGGCCGCGGCGGTGATTTCCTTGCCCGAGCGGAAGCGGCTCATCTCGGCCACCTTCACCGGCCACTTGGCGAAGCGGTCGACCAGGGTCTGGTAATGCTGCTCGGCGAGCAAGGTGGTGGGCGCGAGAAAGGCCACCTGCTTGCCGCCGGTCACTGCGACGAAGGCGGCGCGCAGGGCCACTTCGGTCTTGCCGAAGCCGACGTCGCCGCAGACCAGGCGGTCCATGGGCTGGGGCGAGATCAAGTCCTGAATGACGGCGTGGATGGCGGCGCGCTGGTCGGCCGTCTCCTCAAAGCCGAAGTCCTTGGCGAAGACCTCGTAGTCGCCCGCTGAAAAGCGGAAGGCGTGGCCGGTGCGGGCCGCGCGCCGGGCGTAAATATTTAATAGCTCGGCGGCGGTGTCGCGCACCTGCTCGGCGGCGCGGCGCTTGGCCTTTTCCCACTGGCCGGAGCCGAGCTTATGCAGCGGCGCTTCCTCTGCAGACACGCCGGTGTAGCGGCTGATCTGGTGCAACTGGCTCACCGGTACATAGAGGGTGGCCTTGTCGGCGTACTCCAGGTGCAGCATCTCCTGCAGCAGGGGCTTGCCCTCGGCGTCAGTCCCTTGTCCCAGGTCCATGTTCACCAGGCCCCGGTAGCGCCCGATGCCGTGCTGGGCGTGCACCACCGGGTCGCCCACGTTCAGCTCGGACAGGTCCTTGATCAGGGCCTCGACGTCGCTGACCTGCTCCTGCTTGCGCCTCTTGCGCACGCTGACGCCGGCGGCAAAGAGCTCGGTCTCGGTGATCAGGTCGATCCCGGTTTCCAGCCAGGCGAAACCCTGCACCAGGGGTGCGGTAGCAATGCCCAGTGGCTCCTCGCTGCCTTCAAACTCGGCCAGCGAGTCAAAGGCGGGCGGTGACAGCTGGCTCGCGCGCAGGAAGTCCAGCAGGCTCTCGCGCCGGCCGTCGCTCTCGGCCAGCACCAGGGCGCGGCGGCCCTGGGCGCGGCTCTGAGTGAGGAAAGCCTTGAAACGGGCCAGGGGCTCGTCGGCACCGCGCGCGGCGGCGATGCCGGGCAGGGGCTCGGCCAAGCCATCGGGTAGGGACTCGGCGGCGGTCGAGGCGATGGCCCCGGTCGTGACGCCGCCAGTGCCCTCTGTGTCTGCCGTGGCGGGAGCAATTGCGGCTGTCTCCAGCCCAGTGAGGGCTGGCCGGATGGCCAACTGTGGCAGGGCGTTGGCGCGGGCGTAAAACTGCTCCTCCGAGAGAAACAGGGCCGCAGGTGGTAGCACCGGCCGCTCCGGGTCGCCCTGCACCAGGCGGTGGCGGTCGCGGGTGTCCTGCCAGAAGCGGGCGAACGCCGGGCTCAGGTCGCCGTGCAGCACCAGGGTCGCGGCCTCACCCAGGTAGTCGAAGACGGTGGCGGTGTCCTCGAAGAAGAGGGGCAGGTAGTACTCGATGCCGGCAGTGGCCACGCCGTTGCCCATGTCCTTGTAGATGCGGCTGCGGGTTGGGTCCCCGTCGAGCAGCTCGCGCCAGCGGCTGCGAAAACGCGCCCGCGCATCGTCGTCCATCGGGAACTCGCGCCCGGGCAAGAGGCGCACTTCGGGCACCGGGTAGAGACTGCGCTGGCTGTCCGGGTCGAAGGTGCGGATCGAGTCGATCTCGTCGTCGAACAGGTCCACCCGGTAGGGCACCGGCGATCCCATGGGGAAAAGGTCGATCAGGCCGCCGCGTACCGCGTACTCGCCGGGGCTCACCACCTGGGTGACATGGCTGTAACCCGCCAAAGTGAGCTGCGCCTTGAGCTTGCTGTCCTCGAGCTTTTGCTTGACCCGGAAGTGGAAGGTGTAGCCCGCCAGGAAGGAGGGCGGGGCCAGGCGGTACAGGGCGGTGGTGGCCGGCACCAGCACCAGGTCCGCTTCGCCCTGGGATATACGCCAGAGCGTGGCCAGGCGCTCGGAGATCAGGTCCTGGTGCGGCGAGAAGCTGTCGTAGGGCAGGGTCTCCCAGTCGGGGAACAGGCAGGTACGCAGCTCGGGGGCAAAAAAGGCGATCTCGTCGAGCAATCGCTGGGCGTCGGTCGCGTCGCTGGTGACGATGGCGGTACGCCGGCCGGCAGCGCGTTCGCGCTCGGCCAGGCGGGCGAGCAGCAGGGCGTCGGCCGAGCCAGTGGGCCGGGGGAGGGTGAAGCGCTTGCCAGCGGAAAGCTTGGGCAGATCCATGAAGGGGGCAGGGAAGGGGTCGCGGTGAACGTGGGCGGTGAGTCGGAGCGCTGGGTAAGCTGGGTAAATGCGTGCGGTCTGTGTAGTTTGCGAGCGCAAATGGCAAACACCCCGCGCGGGCTGGCGCGGGGTGCGAACCAAGTGATTCTAGAATGGTCGGCAGTGCGCAAGGCCGTCTGCGGATGGCCCGCCCTGAGCACTGTCACCGCTACACCCCCCATGCCCTCTGTCTCGACGTCCGCTCCCTGCCTGCACGCTCTGGTGCCCTGCGCCGGCAGCGGCAGCCGTGCCGGTACCGCCAACCCCAAGCAATACCAGCCACTGGCGGGCCTGCCCCTGGTGCAGCACACCTTGCTGGCCCTGGGCGCGGTCCGTCGCCTGTCCACGGTTTTGGTGGCGGTGGCGCCAGGGGATCGCACGCTGGAAGGCATGGCGGGCTTGCGGGATGTGCCGGGTCTGGTGCGCGCCGAGTGCGGCGGCCCCACCCGTGCCGCCACGGTCACCGCCGGCTTGCGGGCCTTGCGCGCGCAGGGCGCGGCAGACACCGACTGGGTGCTGGTACACGATGCCGCCCGATGCTTGGTCACCGCCGAACTGGTCGACCGCCTGATTGATGCCTGCCTGCCCGACCCGGTGGGCGGCCTGCTGGCCCAGCCTGTTGCCGACACCCTCAAGCGCGCCTTGGACGGCCGCGCCGAGGTCACTGTGCCGCGCGATCACCTGTGGCAAGCCCAGACCCCGCAGATGTTCCGCCTCGGCCCGCTGCTGCAGGCCCTGGAGACGGCGGGCGACGCCGTCACCGACGAGGCCAGCGCGATGGAGGCCGCCGGCTACCGCCCGCGCCTGGTGCCCTCGTCGGCGCTCAATTTCAAGGTCACCTGGCCGGAGGATTTCCGCCTGGCCGAGGCCGTGCTTTCGCAACGCCAGGAGCCATCCTCATGAACATTCGCATTGGCGAGGGTTGGGACGTGCACGCCCTGGTGGAGGGGCGGCCCCTGATCCTGGGTGGGGTTCACATCCCCTACGAAAAAGGCCTGCTGGGGCATTCGGATGCCGACGCGCTGCTGCACGCCATCACCGACGCCCTGCTGGGTGCGGCCGGCCTCGGTGACATCGGCCGGCACTTTCCCGACACCGACCCGCAGTTTCGCGGCGCTGATTCCGCCGTGTTGCTGGCCGAGGCCCTGCGGCGCGTTCAGGCGGCCGGCTGGCGTCTGGTCAATGTCGATTCGACCATCATCGCCCAGGCGCCCAAGCTCGCCCCGCACATCGAGGCCATACGCGCCCGCGTTGCCACTATCCTGGGTGTGGATGCCGGCTGCGTGAACATCAAGGCCAAGACGGCCGAGAAGATGGGGCCTGTGGGCGAGGGCCGCAGCATCGAGGCGCGGGCGGTGGTGCTGGTGCAGGCTGGCTGAG
>CANFQF010000009.1 GCA_947449025.1 Comamonadaceae bacterium | reverse complement strand
CGGTCAAGGCCAGCGGCCTGCGCGGCACGGGGTTTCAGGTGCTGCGCGATTTCGAGGGCCTGTCTGGTCACCTGCACCAATACAAGGTGGACATCGCCAAGACCATGCTGGAGATGTGCGCTGCGCTGGGCTGCAAGGTGCTGCTTGTATGCTCCTCGACCTCGGTGCATGCAAGCAGCGACGTGGACCATCTGGCCCGCGACCTTCGCAAACTGGCGATGCTGGCCCTGCCCCTGGGCATTCGCATCGCCTACGAGGGCCTCTCCTGGGGCCGCCATATCAACGAATTCACCACGGCCTGGGACGTCGTCGCCCGCGCCGACTGCCCCAACCTAGGCGTGGGCCTGGACTCCTTTCACATTCTCGCTGCCAAGACGCCGATGTCGGCACTGGACGATCTGGACCCCGCCAAGATCTTCCTGGTGCAGCTGTCCGATTTCATGTGGCAGGAGACACGTACCTTCGAGGAGCGCATGGCCACCGCGCGCACCTACCGCGTGTTTCCGGGGGAGGGAGTCCACACCCCGGAAGTTGCCGAGATGGTGCTCAAACTCGACGCGCTGGGCTACCAGGGCGACTACAGCTTCGAGGTGTTCAATGACGACTATGTGCAGATGCCGCTGCCCATGGTCTGCGAGCGCGCACGCCGTTCCGCACTCTGGCTGGCTGAAGATGTGTTGCTGCGCGGCGCACCGTTGCCCGGGCAGATGCGGCTGCATCGGGCCGGCAGCAACTAGGCCCTTGCGGGCATCGGTCTGCCCGGGCAGTCGATGCCAAAATCACAGCTCACTGATGTTGATGAAAGCCTGCGTGCCTTGGGCAGGCAAACCCTTGAGGGCCTGACCATGACTCGCCGATTCGTCGATCTGTCCATCTACCTGGAAAACGATGTGGCCTCCGATCCGCCTGGCTACAGCCCGAAGATCGAGTACCTGCGCCATGAGGCCACCGCCGAACAGGTAGCCAGCTTCTTTCCGGGCCTCAAGAAGGAAGATCTGCCCGACGCCGAGGGCTGGGCATTGGAGTACGTGCAGCTCAATACGCACAACGGCACCCACCTCGACGCGCCCTACCACTTCCACTCGACGATGAACGACAAGGCCGGCGGCAAGGAGCGGGCCATCACCATCGACGAGGTGCCGTTGGAATGGTGCTTCCAGCCTGGGGTGAAGCTGGACTTCCGGCATTTCGAAGATGGCTATGTGGTGACCGCGGCCGATGTTGAAGCCGAACTCGCCCGCATCGGCCACACCCTGCAGCCGCTGGAGATCGTCGTGGTGAACACCCGGGCGGGCTCGCGCTATGGCCAAGCCGATTACGTAGCCGCTGGCGCGGGCATGGGCTACGAGGCAACCATGTACCTGCTGGAGCGCGGTGTGCGTCTGACCGGCACAGACGCCTGGAGCTGGGACGCGCCCTTCGTGCATACCGCCAAGAAATACGCCCAGACCCAGGACGCCGGCCTGATCTGGGAGGGCCACAAGGCCGGGCGCGACATAGGCTACTGTCACCTTGAAAAACTGCACAACCTGGAGGCGCTGCCGGCCTCAGGCTTTTACATCAGCTGCTTCCCGCACAAAATTCGCGGCGCCTCGGCCGGCTGGACCCGGGCAGTGGCGATCTTCGACGAAGCGCTCACGGGCCCACGCCCATGATTGCACTGGACCACACCCACGCAGCGACCGCCCGCAGTTGGCTCGCATCTGCACAGGTGGCGGGCGCTGACTTCCCAATCCAGAACCTGCCCCTGGCGGTGTTGCGACGGCGCGCCAGCCAGGAGCCGATGCACGGCGCCACAGCCATCGGCGACCAGGCACTGAATCTGGCCCGCTTGGCAGCCACCGGACTGCTGCAGGGCCCCGCCCAAGCCGCCTGCGAGGCCTGTGCAGGCCCGGCGCTCAACGACTTCATGGCACTCGGGCCCGAGACCTGGCGGGCCCTGCGCCACGGCCTGTTCGGGCTGCTCGCCGATGATGCACCGGCCTCTGTCCAGGCGCGGGTGCGTGACTGCCTTGTGCCGCTGAACGAGGTCGAGTACGGTCTGCCGGCCCGCATCGGCGACTACACCGACTTCTACACCTCGATCCACCATGCGGTGAACGTGGGCCGGCTTCTCTTTCCGGACAAGCCACTCACCGACAACTTCCAGTGGCTGCCGATCGCCTATCACGGCCGCGCCTCCAGCCTGCGGGTGGGCCAGGAGGGCTTTGGCTTTCACCGGCCCATGGGGCAGGCTATGCCGCCAGGGGCGCAGGCCCCGGTCTACGGCGCCTGCGCGCGGCTGGACTTCGAGCTGGAGATGGGCTTTTTCATCGGCCCTGGCAACGCCCTGGGCGAGCCAATTGCCCTGGCGCAGGCCGAGCGGCAGATCCTGGGCATGGTGCTTCTGAATGACTGGTCGGCGCGCGACCACCAGTTCTGGGAGATGGCGCCACTGGGCCCCTTTTTGGGCAAGAACTTCTGCACCACGATCTCCCCGTGGATCGTGACCATGGACGCACTGGCGCCGTACCGGGTTCCCTTCGATCGGCCAGCAGGCGATCCGCAGCCACTGCCCTACCTCGACAACGCGGAGCACCGCGCGCACGGCGGCATCGACGTGCGCCTGGAGGCGCTGCTGGACACGCCCGCCCACCGCGCACAGGGCCAGGGACCGAGCCGCCTGGCGGCCACCAGTTTCCGACATCAGTACTGGACGCCAGCGCAGATGCTGGCCCAGCACACCGTGGGGGGCTGCAACCTGCAGCCTGGCGACCTGCTCGGCACCGGAACAGTCTCCGGCCCGACCGCGCTAGAGGCGGGTGCGTTGGTGGAGCTAAGCCAGGGCGGCCGCCAGCCGGTGAGGCTGGCGAACTCGGGCGAGCAGCGCGCCTTCCTGCACGATGGCGACACGGTCATCCTCCGCGGATGGTGCGAGAAGCCAGGCCATGCGCGCATCGGCTTTGGCGAGTGCCGGGGCACCGTGCTGCCGGCGCGCAGTTGACCCAACGCATCCAACGCCGACTGGCGCAGGACAGCCGCTTCAATCCTTGCGCTCGAGCGCCCGCCGCCGGATCGCCTCAAACTCCGCCGGCCGAGGGTGCAGGTCGAGCCGCCGACCGGCCTTGACGATCTGGCTGGGGATGTCGTGGCCGATAAGGGCCGGCAGCCTCCCGGCGGCGGCGACAAGCCGCACCAGGTCAATGCCCGTGTCGTAGCCCATAAGGGCCAGGGCATGGGCGATTTCCTCGGTGCAGACATTGCCCGAGGCACCCGGTGCGTAGGGGCAGCCACCGATACCGCCGAACGAGGCGTCAAAGCGGTCCGCGCCGGCGTCGATGCCGGCCAGCACATTGGCCAGGCCCATGCCCCGGGTGTTGTGAAAGTGGAGGGTCAACTCGGTGGCGGGCCAGCGCGCGCGAAATGCGGCCGTGAGCTCGGCCACCTGCGTCGGGTAGGCCATGCCGGTGGTGTCGCACAGCGTCACACCGTGGGCTCCCAACTCGTGCACATAGCGCTCGCACCATTGCAGCACCGTCTGCACCGGCACATCACCTTCCATCGGGCAGCCGAAGGCGCAGGAGAGCGACACGTTGACCGCGACACCGCTTGCACGCGTGGCCGCCGCCACCTCGGCCAGCGCGCTGAAGGACTGCTCGCCCAGCATGCGCAGGTTGGCCAGGTTGTGGCTTTCGCTGGCCGACATGACCAAATTGAGTTCGTCGGCGCGGGACTCGATGGCGCGCTCGGCGCCGCGCACATTGGGCACCAGAGCGCTGTAAACGACGCCCGGTGCACGCCGGATTTCGCGCAGCACCTGCTCGGCATCGCGCAGGGCCGGGATGGCCTTGGGCGAAACGAAGGCAGTCACCTCGATCTTGGCCAGGCCGGCGTCCGACAAGGCGTCGACCAAAGCGACCTTGTCAGCGGTGGGCACGAAGGCAGATTCGGCCTGCAGGCCGTCGCGGGTGCCCACCTCCTGCAAGTGGATGCGGCGACCTGCCCCTTGCCAGACGGGAGTGTGTACCCGGTCGGCGGCAGCGACTGAAACGCCACTCATGCAACCACCTTGCGTTCGCGCAGGGCAGCGATGTCTTGCGGCGAAAGTGCCAACTCGGCCAGTACCGCGTCGGTGTCATCACCAAGCCGAGGGGCGCTTGAGCGCACCTGCCCGGGCGTGCCGAGTAACTTGGGCACGATGCCGGGCACCTTGACCTCATGGCCGTCTCGGGTCTTCTGGCTCAGGATCATGTCGCGGGCGAGGAAGTGCGGGTCTTCGACGATGTCGCGCGCGGTGTAGACGCGGCCCGCCGGCACCTTGGCGGCGCCCAAGGACCCGAGCACGCCCGTGACCGTGCGGGAGAGGGTCCAGGCCCCGATGGCGGCGTCGAGTTCCTCCACCCGTCGCACGCGGCCGGCGTTGTCGGCCAGCGCCGGGTCGTTGGCCAGATCGTCACGACCGATGCACTGCATCAGCCGCTTGAAGATGCTGTCGCCATTGCCGGCGATCAGCACCACACCGTCGGCACAGCGGTAGGCGTTGGAGGGCGCAATGCCGGGCAACGCCGAGCCGGCCGCCTCGCGCACCGCGCCGAAGGCGCTGTACTCGGGAACCAGGCTTTCCATCACATTGAACACTGCTTCATGAAGCGCCACGTCGATCACCTGGCCCTGTCCGCCATTGACCTTGCGGTGGTAGAGGGCGGTGAGCACGCCGATGGTGCCGTGCAAAGCGGCCAGTGTGTCGCCGATGGAGATGCCGCAGCGCACCGGCACCCGGCCGGGCTCACCGGTGAGGTGGCGCAAGCCGCCCATGGCCTCGCCGATGGCGCCGAACCCGGGCAGGTCGCGGTAGGGGCCGGTCTGGCCATAGCCGGAGATGCGCAGCATCACCAGGCCCGGGTTGTCGCGGGAGAGGGTGGCGTAGTCCATGCCCCAACCCTCGAGGGTGCCGGGCCGGAAGTTTTCGATCAGCACGTCGGCCTGCGCGATCAGCTTGCGGGCGATGTCCTGGCCCTCAGCGCTGCGCAGGTCCAGGGCGATGGAGCGCTTGTTGCGGGACTGCACCTGCCACCAGACGGAGGTGCCGTCCTGGATCATGCGCCAGTTACGAAGTGGATCACCCGCACCGGGCGGCTCGATCTTGATCACGTCGGCGCCAAAGTCGCCCAGGGTCTTGCCGGCGAAGGGGCCGGCAATGAGCTGGCCCATTTCGACGACGCGCAATCCTGCGAGCGCGCCCGGGGAAAGGGTCGGAATAGTCATGAACGTAGGTCCTGCTGAATCAGTCGACGGTGGCGCCCGAGTCCTTCACGATCTTGGCCCAGCGGGGGAGGTCGTCACGCACAAGTTGGCCAAATTGCTCAGGGCTGGACTTGAACGGTTCGCAGCCGGCGCCGGCCAGGCGCTCTTGAACGTCCTTGGACTCCAGCGCCTTAGCGATCTCGGCATTGAGCTGGGCGACGATGGCCTTGGGCGTACCGGCCGGCGCGAACAGGCCGTACCAGGGGGTGGCGCCGAAGCCCTTGATCGTCTCGCCGATGCTGGGCGCGTCGGGCAGCGCGGGCACGCGCTTGGGATTGACCACGCCCAGCACCTTGACCTTGCCGCTGCGGATGAAGGCAATCGACGAAGGCAGGCTCTGCACCGAGACCTCGACTTGACCGGCCACCAGGTCGGTCACCGCCGCGGCGGCGCCCTTGTAGGGCACGTGCACCAGGTCAATGCCGGTCGCTTTGCCCAGCATCTCGCCAATCAGGTGATTGAGCGTGCCGTTACCGGCCGAGCCGATGTTGATCTTGCCCGGCTGCAGCTTGGCCTGGCTCACCAGCTCGGCGACGTTGCGTGCGGGAAAGCCGGGGTTAGCCACAAGCACATAGCCGGCGGTGGCCACTGGGCCGATCGGTTCGAAATCCTTGACCGGGTCGAAGCCGGTGTTTTTGTAAAGCGCGGGGTTGATCACCATCGAGCTGTCGGCGGTGAGCATCAGGGTGTAGCCATCGGGCCGGGCCTTGGCTACCTGGGCGGTGCCCACGTTGCCGCCCGCGCCGGTGCGGTTGTCGACGACGAAGGTCTGCCCCAGCTGCTCGGTGAGCTTGGCGGCAATCACGCGGGCGATGGTGTCGTTGGCACCCCCAGCGGCCTGGGGCACGACGATGGTGACCGGCTTGGAGGGGAACTTGTCCTGGGCAGCGGCCGGGCCCACCAGGGCGGCGGCGCCGGCCAAAGCCGACAGGGCGAGCAGAAAGCGACGTGATAGGCGCATGGTGTGTCTCCTATAAAAAAATTATTGAAACGATCACTGGAAAAGCCAGGGCGAAGCGGCGCGGTGGCGCGCTTCAAAGGCCCGGATGCGGCCAGCGCGCTGCAGCGTGAGGCCGATGTCGTCGAGCCCTTCCAGCAGGCGGTGCTTGCGCGATGGGTCGACCTCAAAGCGGATCGGCTCGCCCAGCGAAGGAACCAGGGTCTGCGAAGGAAGATCCACCGACACGCTCAGGCCGGGCGTGCTCGCCACCTCCTGGAACAGGCGCTCGATGGTCGCGGCAGGTAACACCACCGGCAGCAGCCCGTTCTTGAAGCAGTTGCCGAAAAAGATGTCGGCAAAGCTGGGGGCCAAAATCACCCGGATGCCAAAGTCGGCCAGCGCCCAGACCGCGTGCTCGCGACTCGAGCCACAGCCGAAGTTCTCACGCGCCAGCAAGATGCGCGCACCCTCGTAGCGGGCCTGGTTGAGGGCGAAGTCCGGGTTGCGTGGCCGGCTGGCAATGTCTTGTCCAGGGTAGCCCCGGTCCAGGTAGCGCCATTCGTCGAACAGGTTGTCGCCAAAGCCGGTGCGCTGGATCGACTTCATGAACTGCTTCGGAATCAGGGCGTCGGTATCGACGTTGGCCCGGTCCACGGGGGCCACGACCGACTGCAGGGTGCGAAAGGCTTGCATCAGGCGGCCTCCAATTCCAGGGATTGACCGATGGCATCGAGTTCTTCGACCGAGGCCAGGCGACCCGCGATAGCGGCGGCCGCGGCCAGCGCGGGAGAGAGCAAGTGGCTGCGGCCACCGGGGCCCTGGCGGCCCTCGAAGTTGCGGTTAGAGGTGGAGGCGCATCGCTCTCCGGGCGAGAGACGGTCGTCGTTCATGCCCAGACACATCGAGCAGCCCGGCTCGCGCCACTGCAGGCCCGCGTCGATGAAGATGCGGTCCAGGCCCTCGGCCTCGGCTTGGGCCTTCACCAGGCCCGAGCCCGGCACCACCAAGGCAGCGCGCACGCCGGGCGCGACCTGCCGGCCCTGGACCACCGCCGCCGCGGCCCGCAGGTCCTCGATGCGGGCGTTGGTGCAGGAGCCGATGAAGACCTTGTCGATGGCAATCGCCCGCATCGGCGTCCCGGGCTGCAGGTCCATGTAGCGCAGTGCGGCCTCCATTCCGGCGCGCTTGACGGGGTCGGACTCGGCGGCGGGGTCTGGCACACGGCCGTCCAGGGGGACCACCATTTCCGGCGATGTGCCCCAGGTCACCATCGGCTGCACCGCTGCGGCGTCGACCCGCAGCACACGGTCAAACTCCGCGCCCTTGTCAGAACACAGACCGCGCCAGTCGGCCACCGCCGCCTCCCAGCGCGCGCCGCTCGGTGCGCCCGGCCGACCGCGCAGGTAGTTGAGGGTGGTGTCGTCGACCGCCACCAAGCCTACCCGGGCACCGGCTTCGATGGCCATATTGCAAAGGGTCATGCGGCCTTCCATGGACAAGGCCCGGATGGCACTGCCGCCGAATTCGATGGCAAACCCGGTACCACCGGCGGTGCCCAAAAGTCCGATCAGGTGCAGCACCAGGTCCTTGGCGCTCACATGGGCAGCCAATGTGCCATCGACCTGCACCAGCATTCGTTGCATAGGACGCAGCGCCAGACACTGGGTGGCAAGCACATGCTCGACATCGGAGGTGCCGACGCCGAACGCCAGCGCCGCGAAGGCGCCGTGCGTGCTGGTGTGCGAGTCACCGGCGACCACCGTCATGCCCGGCAGGGTGGCGCCCTGCTCGGGCCCCACCACGTGGATGATGCCCTGGCGGATGTCATCGAGGCCGAAGAAGGTGATGCCAAACTCACCCGCGTTTTCGCCCAGTTGGCGGACCTGAGCGCGCGAAAGCGGATCAACAATCGCCTCGAGGCTGATCCGCTCAGCGCGCGTGGTCGGCACGTTGTGGTCGGCGACGGCCATCACGGTCTCGGGGCGCCAGGGCTTGCGCCCCGACAGCCGCAGGCCCTCGAATGCCTGCGGGCTCGTCACTTCATAGACCAGATGCCTGTCGACGTAGAGAAGGCATTCACCCTCCTCGGTTTGCTCGACGAGGTGGCGCTGCCACAGCTTGTCGAACAAGGTCAGCGGCGCGGGGGGCGTAGTCGTCTGTGTCATGGCCTGCGCAGTCTAGAAAATGCCAGGCCGGGGCGGAATGACACAGAGGGCAAGCGAGATTTCGCGATCCGCGAAAGCCGGGGCTCAGACAGCGGCTTGCGGGGGCGTCACCAGGTGGTCGACCAGGCTGCGCACCGGCCGCGGCAAGGCGCTCGGATCGCGCACGCCCAGAAGCAGCTCGCGGTCGACCCAGGGATCGGTCAGGTCCAATTTGCGCAGGCCCAGAGCGCCCACCAGGGGCTGAACCGCCGCCTGCGGCAACACCGCCAGGCCCAGGCCCGCGGCAACCATCTGGCACATCGCGTCGAAGCTGCGCACGCGGATGCGGATGCGAAGCGGCTTGCCCGCCTGCCGACTCTCGAGTGCCAGGCGCTGGGCCAGCGAGGTGCCCTCGGTCAGACTCACGAAGTCGTAGTCGGCGGCGTCGGAAAAGCTCACGCTGCGGCGCTTGGCCAGCGGGTGGCGCGCAGGCACGACCAGAATCAGACGGTCGTGCCGGTAGGAGAAGGTCTGCAAGCCCAGGGTGGGGGTGCGGTCGGCAAAGATGCCTGCGTCGGCGCGGCCGTCGGCCACCGCCAGCACCACCTCATGGCTGTCGGCCTCGTTCATCTCGATCCGTATGCCGGGGTGAAGGGCAGCAAAGGCCGCCAGATCGCCCGGCAGAAACTGGGTGATGGCCGAAGTATTGGCCCACAGGCGCACCACGCCGAGCACGCCATGGGCGTGGTCCGACAGGTCGGCGCACATCTGGTCGATATCACCCAGAATTTTCTGGGCGTGCCGCTGCAGTGCGAGACCGGCTGCGGTGAGCTTGACGCCACGCGAATGGCGCTCCAGCAAGGGCGCCCCGACAGCGGCCTCGAGGTCTGAAATGCGCTTGCTGGCTGCCCCCACCGCGAGCAGGCCCAGCTCGGCGCCCCGGCTGATGCTGCCGGTGCGCGCGACCAAATGGAACAGGGACAGCGAGACAAGGTCCAGACGGTGCAGGTTCATGGGGCTGTGGGCATGACGCGCCGCCAGGGTGGTCCCGAAGGGACAGTCCCAAGCAGAAGGCCCTGGCGGCAGGCATGATTTTGCCGCCACACAGGGCCCTCTTAAGCCGGGTCAACCCTGCCCCCACTGGGCGGGGGCACCCCGGTCTCGTTGCGTTAGCGCGCCGGCTTATAGGCGCGCTTTTTCACGTCGCGCGGCACGAAGACCTTGCCGGCGTTGCCGGCATTGCCAGGCCGAGGCGCACCCGAGCGCGGCGCACCCTGGCCCTCGAAGTCTCCCCGGGGGGCGGGGCGAGCGGCGAAGCCGCTGGCCGGGCGCTTGTCCCAAGGTGCAGCGCCACCACCCGCGCGGCGATCATCGCCGCGGAACCCGCCCTGGCGTTCGTCACCGCGGAACCCGCCCTGGCGGTCATCGCCACGGAAACCCCCTTGGCGGTCGTCGCTGCGAAAGCCTGGCTGACGGTCGTCGCTGCGGAAACCGGCTTGGCGGTCATCACCACGGAAGCCCCCTTGGAAAGCGCCCTGGCGCTCACCCTGGAAGCCACCGCCACGGCGGTCATCGCGCCGCTCGCCGCCGGCGTCACCAAAGCCGGTCTTGCGGCCATAGCCCTCGCGGTCGCCACCGAAGCCACCGCCGCCAAAACCACCGCCACGCTTGGCGCCGAAGCTGCTGCCACGGCTGGGACCACCACGGCCCTTGCCACCAAATGCACCGGGCTGCGGCGAGCGCGGGGTGCGCTCGGCGGGCTCGAGCCCGGCGATCACCTCGGGCTTGAACGGCTGCTTGGTGAAGCCCTCGATGTCGAAGATCTTGTGGCGGTCACGGAATTCGGCGAAGGTCACCGCCAGGCCGTCGCGGCCAGCGCGGCCCGTGCGGCCGATGCGGTGGGTGTAGTCCTCGCTCTTCATCGGCAGGCCGAAGTTGAACACGTGGGTGATCGTGGGCACGTCGATGCCACGCGCGGCCACGTCGGTGGCCACCAGAATCTGGACTTGGCCGCTGCGCAGCGCCATCAAGCGGCGATTGCGCAGGCCCTGGCTCAGGGCGCCGTGCAGGGCGACAGCGGAAAAACCTGCTTGCTGCAGATCGCCCGCAAGGCCGTCGCACTCGATCTGGGTGCTGGCGAAGACAATCGCCTGATCGATGGTGGTGTCACGCAGCCAGTGATCGAGCAGCTTGCGCTTGTGGGCAGCGTTGTCGGCCCAGTACAGCTTCTGTTGGATGTTGGCGTGCTTCTCCTGCGGCGAGTCGATCTGCACGCGGCGCGGCTCGCGCATCACCCGTTGGGCCAGCTGCTGAATGCGCGGCGCGAAGGTGGCGCTGAACATCATGGTCTGGTGGCGCTCGATGGTGAGCTGATTGACTTCGGCCAGATCGTCGGCAAAGCCCAGGTCCAGCATGCGGTCGGCCTCGTCGACCACCAGAAACTTGACCTGGTCCAGCTTGATCTGCATGGAGCGCTGCAGGTCCAGCAGGCGACCGGGAGTGGCCACCACCAAGTTGGCGTTTTGCAGGCGCGCGATTTGCACCTGGTAGGGAATGCCACCCACCACGTTGGCGATGCGCAGGCCCCGGCAGTGCTGCACCAGGCCGATGGCGTCATGCGCCACCTGCTGGGCGAGCTCGCGGGTCGGGCAAAGGATCAGGGCACCAGGGGTGGCGGCCTTGAAGCTGCGCGGGTCGGTGGGGTTGCGGCGCTTGCGCTTGGGGGTGGCCTCGCCGCGAGCGGAGGCTTCCTCGGCCAGGCGCTGCAGCTCGGCGCGCTCGCGCGCCTCTTCCTCGGCCTGCTGCTGGATCAGGGTGTGCAGCACCGGCAGCAGGAAGGCGGCGGTCTTGCCGCTGCCCGTCTGACTGGAAACCATGAGGTCGATGAAGCGGGCATCCTTGCCGGCCTCGCCGCTGTCCATGGCCTGAGGAATGACTTGCTCCTGGACGGCGGTGGGCTGGGTGTAGCCCAGGTCTTGCACGGCGCGGATCAATTCGGGGGCCAGCCCCAGGCGGATGAAGCCGTTGGGGACTGCGGCGACGGGTTCGGCAACCGCTTCGGGAGCGGCCTGGCCATCGATCGCGGCTTGGGCAAGGGGCGCTGCGTCGACAGTGGCCTCGGCGACGGCCTGGGCGAAAGTCTCTGCGGCAGTCTCTGCGACCGTGTCTGGCACCGCAGGAGCGGTGTCTACGCTGGCGTCGAAAGACGCTTCGGGAAGGTCAGCGGAAAAGGTGTCCGCAACAATGGATTCGGCAGGCGCAAAATCGCCCTGCCCATGGAGGCTATCGGTCATGAGGTACTCGCACACGGTGGCGCCGCGCGGGGCGGCGGTCATCGTGGATGGTTGAGAAACATCACCATCCAGACGACGTACGGACCGGAGGGTCCGCTGGCCTATAGATGCGGGACGGAAGGTGGCGCTAAAAGCGCCTCGTCACGCGGGCCTGTGCTTGAAAGGAGATGCAACAAAAAACCGCAAGTCAAAAAGAATGCACTTGCGGCGCAGGCCGGATTGTCGCACACCCGAAGCCGCCTACGCCAACTTTTTGCGTAGGGCCCAACCCGGCTCTGCGCTCTGTGCCTTCAGAGCTTGAGGAAATGCTCGCGGTAGTGCGCCATTTCGTCGATGGACTCGTGCACGTCGGCCAGCGCGGTGTGACGCTGCTGCTTCTTGAAGGACTCGTAGACCTCAGGACGCCAGCGCCGGCTCAACTCCTTGAGGGTGCTCACGTCCAGGTTGCGATAGTGGAAGAAGGCCTCCAGCCGGGGCATGTACTTGACCAGAAAGCGCCGGTCCTGGCCGATGGTGTTGCCGCACAAGGGGCTGCCGTTCTTGGGGACGTACTTCGAGAGGAATTCGATCAGCGCCGCCTCCGCTTGAACCTCGTCGACAGTGGAGGCCTTGACCCGGTCGGTCAGGCCGCTCTTGCCGTGCGTGCCCCTGTTCCAGGCGTCCATCTTGTCTAATTGAGCATCACTCTGGTGAATGGCAAAGACCGGGCCCTCGACGCGAGGCGACAAATGCGGGCCAGTGACGACGACCGCGATCTCGATGATGCGGTCCACCTCGGGGTCCAGGCCAGTCATCTCGCAGTCGAGCCAGACCAGGTTCTGGTCGCTCTTGGCGAGGGGTGAGTCGACGGCAGGAATGCCAGCAGTGGCAGCTTGAACAGGCTCGGACATGACCCGATTGTCACCCAGGCCGTGGGCCGCCGCTACACTGATGCCCGATGCCTGCCGACCTCTCCCCCTCCCTCTTGATGACCCTGGCCTTTGCAGCCGCTCTGCTCGCCGGTCTGACCCTGCGCTACTGGCTGGCCACCCGCCAGGCGCGTCACGTGGCCCAGCACCGCGCAGAGGTGCCCCCAGCCTTCACCGCGAGTGTTCCGTTGGCGGCCCACCAGCGCGCGGCCGACTACACCCTGGCCAAGTCCCGGGTCGACCTGTTCGAGATGGCCTGGTCCTCGGCCACCCTCGTCGCCTGGACCTTGCTCGGTGGCCTCGATGCCTTGAACCAGGCGCTGCTCGCTGCGCTCGGGGCGGGCATGGGCCAGCAGCTGGCCCTGCTCGCCGCTTTTGCGGCGATCGGCGGGCTTCTGGACCTGCCGTTTTCCCTGTACCGGACCTTCGTGGTCGAAGAGCGCTTCGGCTTCAACAAGACCACCTGGCGCCTGTGGGCGGTCGACCTGGCCAAGGGCACGCTGCTGGGTGCGGCAATCGGCCTACCCATCGCTGCCCTCATCTTGTGGCTGATGGGCGCTGCTGGCAGCGCCTGGTGGCTGTGGGCCTGGTGTGTCTGGATGGGGTTCAACCTGCTACTGCTGGTCATATATCCCACCCTCATCGCCCCCTGGTTCAACAAGTTCCAGCCGCTGGAGGACCAGGCGCTGGCGGCTCGCGTCACCGCGCTCATGCAGCGCTGCGGCTTCGCGGCCAAGGGTTTGTTCGTGATGGATGGCAGCCGCCGCAGCGCACATGCCAACGCCTACTTCACCGGCTTTGGCGCAGCCAAGCGGGTAGTTTTCTACGACACCCTGCTCGCACGTCTGACGCCTGGCGAGGTGGACGCGGTACTGGCGCACGAGCTCGGTCACTTCCGCCACCGGCATATCCTCAAACGCATCGCCACCATGTTCGCGCTCAGCTTGGCAGGATTCGCGCTGCTGGGTTGGTTGTCGAGCCAAGTCTGGTTCTACACCGGCCTGGGGGTGCGGCCGAGCCTGGAGGGTGGCAACGACGCCCTGGCCTTGCTGCTGTTTCTGATGGCGGTGCCCACCTTCACCTTCTTCATCTCGCCCCTCATGGCTGCGGTGTCCAGGCGCCACGAATTTGAGGCCGACGCCTTTGCGGTGGCGCAGACCAATGGGCGCGACCTGGCCTCGGCCCTGACCAAGCTGTACGAGGACAACGCCTCCACACTCACCCCGGACCCGGTGTACGTGCGGTTTTATTACTCGCACCCGCCGGCCAGCGAGCGCCTGGCACGCATGGGCCAGGGGGCCGCGTGAGCACCCCGGACTTCAAGGCACGGGACTGGGCACAGGTCAAGCGCCGCGCCCTCACGCCCACCGAACTGGTCCAGCGCCTGGTGACGGCCCCGGGCTGGAAGCTGTCGGGCGATGGCGCGAGCATCGCCATCGAAAAGACCTTCAACTTCGCTGCGTACCACGAGGTGTTGGCCTTCGCGAACGCGGTGGCCTTCATTGCGCAGCGCCAGGACCATCACCCCGAGCTGGTGGTGACCTATGGCCGGTGCATCGTTCGCTACAACACCCACGATGTGGGCGGCATCTCCGACACCGACTTCGACTGCGCCGCCCAGGTCGACGCCCTGCTGGCATGAGTGCCAGCCCCCCGCCTGAATCAGGCTTGGTCGTTGCTAGCCACGGCCGGCATGTGCTGGTTGAAACGCCCGAGGGGCGACGTCTGATCTGCCACCCGCGCGGCAAAAAGAGCCAGTCCGTGGTCGGCGACCGGGTGCTGTGGCAGGTGAGCGGCGACGAGGGCAGCATCGAGAAAGTCGAGGCGCGTCGAAACCTGTTCTATCGGCAGGACGAGGTGCGCACCAAGTCCTTCGCGGCCAACCTCGACCAGGTCCTGGTTCTCATCGCCGCCGAACCCGAATTCTCCGAATCCCAGCTGACCCGGGCACTGATCGCCGCAGAGGCGGCTGGCATTGCGCCGCTCATCGCCCTGAACAAGAGCGACTTGGTGGAGCCCTTCGAGCGCGCCTGGGCGAGGCTGCTGCCCTACCAGGCGATGCACTATGGCGTGATGCCGCTCTCACTGCGCCTCTCCGCCGAGGTAGACCGCGCGCATCTGATGCAGCGCCTGGCGGGCAAGACCACCCTGGTGCTGGGCCCATCTGGCGCCGGCAAGAGCACACTGATCAACCTGCTGGTGCCGGGCGCACTGGCCGAAACCGGCGAGATCTCGCAGGCGCTCAATTCAGGCCGGCACACCACCACCAGCACGACCTGGTATTGGGTCGATGAGGCGCGCAGCACCGCACTGATCGACTCACCCGGCTTCCAGGAGTTCGGCTTGCGCCACCTGCAGCCCGCACAACTCGCTACCCTGATGCCCGACCTGCGGCACCACCAAGGGCAGTGCCGCTTCTACAACTGCACCCACCTGCATGAGCCCGGATGCGCGGTACTGGCCGCGGTCCACGGCGAGGGAGAAGTCCAGGGAGAGGGTCAGGCAGAGGGGGCGGTCAGTGCCAACCGCCACCGCATTTACGCGGATCTGTTCGCGGAGCTTTCGCAGACCCGCTGGTGAGTGTCAATGCGGTCGGCGTGGTCAAAAAGACCGGCGGCCGCTCAGCCCAGCAGCCGCGCCAGCGTGAGAAGCGCCAGCAGGACCATCCACAGCACCACGGAGCGCCAGACCAGGCCGACGACACTACGCAGATGCGCCGGCTCGGCCTCTCGCCCCGGCGTGCTCTCGCTGTCCTCGCTGGTGGCAGACGGCGGTCCGCCTTCAGGCCAGCCCCCGGGGCCCGGCCCCGCGGAATACGCTGAGCGCAACGCCTCACCGCCAAGGCGAACGTCCACCGCGCCCGAGGTGGCTGCCAGCACCACGCCGTCGTTGTCATTGGGAAAGCGCTGCGCATGGTGACGCCAGCAATCGATCGCCTCCTCGAAGCTGCCCACCACCGCGAAGGCCAGGGCGGTGATACGGGCAGGCAGCCAGTCGATGCGGGCCCAGGCCAGCGAGGCTGCGTCCTGCAGCGCGTCGCTCACCGGGTGCTGGCGGCTCTGACGCCACCAGTAGCGGCTGGCGAATTCGGCCATGCGGTAAAAAACCGCCCCGGCTGGCCCCAAGCCCAGGACCGCAAAAATGCAGTAGGCCGCCAACACGCCGAACACATGGCGGTGCGCGGCCAGGACCGAGTATTCGATGACATGACGCAGCAGCTCGCTGCGTGGCAGGTCAGCCACTTCCACCTGCTGCCACTCGGCCAGCTGCGCGCGGGCCTGGTCCTCGTCGCCCGCGTCCAGCGCCTCGCGAATCGCGGTGAAGTGGTGGCTGAACTGGCGAAAGCCCAGGGTGAAATAAAGCACCACCACATTCCAGAGCATGGCCAATGGCCAGCCCAGGCCGATGTCCAGACCGATATGGAGCAGGGCAGCGGCCACGCTCGGCACGAGGACGGTGAGCGACCATGCAATCCAGCCATGGTGATCGCGGCCGGCGTCGAAGTTGCGGCTGACCCAGCGGGTCCACGCCAGCATGCCGGCGTAGACAGGGTTGCGTGGCGCAAGCGGGCGCACCTGCTCGATGAGCAACGCAAACAGGATGGCGAAGAAGCTCATGACAAGATGATAGCGGCCCTTGCTATCTCACCACGAGCTCGCCATCGTCTCACCACCGGCTGCAGACAGGCGCCAAGCAGCGGCAGGTCGGTCCCTGTCCCTTCGGCCGTCTGCACTCAGGCCGATAGAAACCGGTACAGGTTGCGCAGCATGCCGGCGGTTGCGCCCCAGATGAAATGCTCACGCGCCTCGTCCTCCCAGGGCATGGCAAACCATTCGCGGTGCACACCGTCGACCTCGACCGCATGACGCCGGTGGTTGGCTGGATTCATCAGGAAGGGCAGCGGCACCTCGAAAGCGCCGGCCACCTCATGGGCATTGAGCGCCAGTTGGTGGTCGGGCGCGATGAGGGCCACGACGGGCGTCACAATGAACATGGTTCCGGTGGTGTAGGTCGGCAGCGAACCCAGCACCTCGACATGACGCGGGTCCAGGCCGATTTCCTCCTCGGCCTCGCGCAGGGCGCAGGCGGCTGAGTCGGCGTCGCCCTCGTCCTGGCGCCCGCCAGGAAATGCCACCTGTCCCGAGTGGTTGGACAAATGGGTGGTTCGGTGGGTGAGCAAGACGGTGAGTTGCTCACGCATGACCAGAGGTATCAGCACCGCGGCGGCGGCCGGTTTCCGGTTGGTAAACCGCGGCTCACTGCGAAGTTCAGCCTCCCAGGCCGGTGGCGTGCGAAAGCGCTGGCGCAAGGCCTGGGGGCCCAGCATCGCCTGCGGCACCGGCGGCAGGTGGGTGTCCACACCGACCAACCTCGCCTGCCGCGGGTCGAAATTGGGCAGCTTCGACAGCGGGACCTGATCGGGTGGCAGGGCGTGTGGCATGCCGGGCGCTGAGGCGGAGGGCTTGTGGCTCATTCAGGCAGAAAAAACAAAACCGCCGCGAGCGCAAGGCTGGCGGCGGCGGGTTGCGACGAGCCGGTGGATGATGCCGGCTGGGGTCACGGTACTTACTCGGCGGCGACCGCCTTGGCGGGCAGCTTTTCCTTGATACGTGCCGACTTGCCGCTGCGGTCACGCAGGTAGTACAGCTTGGCACGGCGCACATCGCCGCGGCGCTTGACTTCAATGCTGGCAATCAGCGGGCTGTAGGTCTGGAAGGTACGCTCGACGCCTTCGCCGCTGGAGATCTTGCGAACGGTGAAGCCGCTGTTGAGACCGCGGTTGCGCTTGGCGATGACCACGCCTTCGTAGGCCTGGACGCGCTTGCGGGTGCCTTCAACCACGTTCACGCTCACGATCACGGTGTCACCGGGAGCGAACGCGGGGATCTTCTTGCCGAGGCGAGCAATTTCTTCTTGCTCGAGAGTCTGGATCAGGTTCATGTTTACCTCTGAGATCATGTCCGCGCTACGCAAAAGGCCCCAATTAAATGCCTCGCAAGTGTTGGCACAAAGCCATCAGCTTGGACGGGCGGCAGGCGCATAGGCTTGCCAGGGCGGCCGGACAGAGGATCGAAAAGCCCACCATTATAGCCAGGCCCGAGAGCCTCCCCGAACAGAAAACCTAGTCTGGCTTGCCTGTGGCGCCGTGAATCAAAAAGTGTTCATCCGCCTTATTGAGCAGCCCAGCGGCCCTTGCTGCGGCAATCAGTTCCGGGCGCTGCCGGGCGGTGGCCAACAGGCTTTGCTCGCGCCGCCACCGCTCGATACGAGCATGGTGACCCGAGAGCAGTTCGGCGGGAACCGCACGGCCTTCCCAGACCTCGGGTCGGGTGTAGTGCGGGCAATCGAGCAGCCCGTCGAGCGCCGGGTTGAAGCTGTCCTCCTGGTGGCTGCCCGCATCGTTGAGCACGCCAGGCTGCAGGCGGGCCACTGCATCGAGCACCGCCAGGGCCGCGATCTCGCCGCCGGAGAGAACAAAGTCACCCAGGCTCCACTGCTGATCGACCTCGGCGTCAATGAAGCGCTGGTCCAGGCCTTCGTAGCGACCACACAGCAAGATGGCGCCGGGCTGGCCGGTCGCAGCCTCGCGTTCGATCAAGGGGTGGGCGATGCGCTCACCCACCGGGGAGAGCAAGACCACCTGCGCAGGCAGGGCCCCGGCCGCTGCGCGCTCCGCCCTCACAGCAGCCAGGCAACGTGCCAGAGGCTCGGCCATCAGCACCATGCCGGGACCACCGCCAAAGGGGCGGTCGTCCACCCGCCGGTAATTGCCCTCGGCGAAATCGCGCAGATTCCACAGGTGCACTTGCACGGGTCCGCCTGACTCAAAGGCACGGCGCGTCACACCACTTTCCAGGAAGGGGGTGAACAGCTCAGGAAACAAGGTGACGATGTCGAATCGCATGGGCAACGCCAGCATACCCGCCGGGGGGCGCAAGGCGAGAGACCGGTTCAGTAGTCGGGCTGCCAGTCGACCGTGATGCGCCCGCCGGGGACGTCAACCTGGTCGATGAAGGCCGAGACAAAGGGAATCATCCGCTCGACTGTCTGACCGTCTGCCTCCGAGACGACCACCAGCACCGTCTGCGGCCCGGTGGACATCAGGTCTTTGACCTGCCCCAGGTTCACGCCTTCGCGGTTCGTGACCGACAGGCCGATCAGGTCGACCCAGTAGTACTCGTCATCCGCGGTCGAAGGAAAGCTGGCGCGGGAGATGAAGATACGCGCGCCCCGAAGACTCTCGGCGGCATTGCGGTCCCACTCGTCCTGGGCGCAGGCGACCACACCGCCGGAATGCTCCTTGGCCTCACGGACTTTGAGCAGGACGGTGCCGGCGAAGGGGAAGTCGCGTGCGCCCCCGGGCGTCCTGGACTTTTCGGGTGGTTGCAGAAACCACCGCTTAGAAGAAAAAAGCGCTTCCGGGGAAGCGCTGTGGGGCAGGACCTTGAACCAGCCCTTGATGCCCCAGGCCTCCGAGATGCGCCCGACTTCAATGGCGTCCGCGGGCAACTCCGCAGATTCCAGGGACGGGCTCATCATTCGGGGGCGGAGCAAGACGGACCGCAGGCTGCGGTCCGCTGGCCGATCAGGCGGCCTTGGGGGCCTGCTTGACCAGGCGCTGCACCGTCGGGGACGCCTGGGCGCCGACGCCTTCCCAGTGAGCCAGACGGTCATGGGCGATGCGCAGACCTTCCTCGCCGTCTTTGGCCGAGGGGTTGTAGAAGCCGATGCGCTCGATGAAGCGGCCGTCACGGCGCACGCGCTTGTCGGCAACGACGATGTTGAAGAAGGGACGATGCTTGGCACCGCCGCGGGCGAGTCGAATGACGACCATGATTTATCCTTCGGGGAGTGGGCACGAAAGCCAGTTGTCCCGGGTGCTTCGCTTCGATGTGAATCGACCTGAAGCGCCCTAGATACGGGACGCGGGGATTTCAGCCCTAGCGCGCCATCACCTTTTTGAATATCGCAAGATGACGCCGCACCAAGATTCCTCCGCCGTTTGAGACACGCGATTGGCCACCCGGCCATCGACACGACGGAAAACCGAAGATTATAGCCACGCACTCCGACCTGGCCCTATGCCCCTCATTCGCCCCCTCCAGAACGCCGACGTCCCGGCGGTCACCGCCATCTATGCCCACCACGTGCTGCACAGCACGGCCACCTTCGAAACCACCCCGCCAACCGAGGCCGAGATGGCCCAGCGCCACGCGGACGTCGCCGCCCGCGGCCTCCCCTGGCTGGTGGTGGAAGAGGCCGGGCAGGTGCTGGGCTATGCCTACTGCCAGTGGTTCAAGCCGCGGCCGGCCTATCGCTTCTCGGCCGAAGACTCCATCTACCTGCACCACGCCGCCCGCGGCCGGGGCTTGGGCCGCTTGCTGCTGCAGGCGCTCATGGACGCTGCCCAGGACCGGGGGGTGCGCAAGCTGATCGCCGTCATCGGCGACTCGGCCAACGCCGCGTCCATCGGCTTGCATCGCGCTGCTGGCTTCACCGACGCCGGGGCGATCCGGTCCTGCGGCTGGAAGTTCGAGCGCTGGCTGGACATTGTGCTGATGGAGAAGTCGCTGGGCGAGGCAGACTCCACCCCGCCGCACAATCCTCCCGAATAGCCAAACCACAAGGCCTGACCCCATGAAGAACAAGACACTGGCCACCTGGCTCACATTCCTGGGCGGCCCCTTGGGCCTGCACCGCTTCTACCTGCGGGGACTGGGCGACCTGCTGGGCTGGGCACTGCCGATTCCCACGGCGCTGGGCATCTACGGCATTGAGCGGGTGCAGCAGTTCGGCCAGGACGATGCCCTGAGCTGGCTGCTAATACCGCTACTCGGATTCACGATTGCAGGCTGCGCCCTCAACGCCATCATCTATGGGTTGATGACAACGGAAAAGTGGAATGCACGCTTCAACCTGCAGGCCGAACCCGAGCACCCGGCAGGCGCCACCCGCTGGCTTACCGTGTTTGGCGTCGCCGCGGCGCTGATGATCGGCACCGGTGTCCTCATGGCCAGCATCGCCTTCAGCTTCCAGCGCTACTTCGAGCACCAGATCGAAGAGGGGCGCAAGATTTCGCAGTGACGGCCGTGGCTCAATAGAGCTGGAAGCTCACCCAATAGGCAATGGCTGCGACGAAGGCGCTGGCCGGAATGGTGAGGATCCAGGCCCACACGATATTGCCGGCCACACCCCAGCGGACCGCGCTGGCGCGCTGTGTGGAGCCGACACCGACGATAGCGCCGGTGATGGTGTGGGTGGTGGACACCGGAATGCCGAGAGCCGTGGCTAGGAACAGGGTGAGTGCGCCACCCGTCTCTGCACAAAAGCCGCCCACAGGCCGCAACTTGGTGATCTTCTGGCCCATGGTCTTGACGATGCGCCAGCCGCCGAACATGGTGCCGGCAGCGATCGCCATGTAGCAACAGATGATCACCCAAGTAGGTGGCGTGGTGTCGCCCGCGGCGCTGTAGCCGGTCGCGATCAGCAGCATCCAGATAATGCCGATGGTTTTTTGCGCATCGTTGCCACCGTGACCCAGGCTGTAGGCGCCGGCAGACACCAATTGCAGCCGGCGAAACCAGCGGTCAACCTTCGAAGGCGAGGCCTTGCGCATGACGTTGGCGACCAGCACCATCATCAGCGAGCCTAGGGTAAAACCCAGAAGCGGCGAGACAAAGATGAACAGCACCGTCTTTCCGATGCCCGCCGACAGCAGCGCACCAGTACCGGCCTTGGCCATCACCGCACCGACGATGCCGCCAATCAATGCGTGCGAGGAGCTGCTGGGGATGCCGTAGTACCAGGTCACCAGGTTCCAGGTGATCGCGCCGAGCAGGGCGCCAAACACCACATGGGTATCCACGACCCCTGGTTGGACGATGCCCTTGCCCACCGTGGCCGCAACGCTCAGGTGAAAGATGAAGATCGCGACAAAGTTGAAGAAGGCGGCAAACACCACCGCCTGAGTGGGGCGCAGCACCCCTGTGGACACGACGGTGGCGATGGAATTCGCCGCATCGTGGAAACCATTCATGAAGTCAAAGGCCAGGGCGAGCGCCACCAGCAGGGCGATCACCCAGAGCGCGACCTGGGCTGCCTGTGCGGTATCCATACGGGCTCCCGAATCAGGAGTGCTCGAGGATGATGCCCTCGATCACGTTGGCCACGTCCTCGCATTTGTCGGTGATGGTCTCAAGCAACTCGTAGATCGCCTTGAGCTTGAGCACCTCCCGGACATCGGGCTCTTCGCGAAACAACTTGCTCATGGCGCTGCGCATCACCCGATCGGCGTCGGATTCGAGCCGGTCGATCTCCTCGCAGGTCTTGAGTGCGGCCTCGGCGGTGGCGTTGTCGGCCAGCTTGCCGATCAGGGACACCGCGTCCTTGACACGTTCGCAGCACTTGACCGCCAGGTCGGTCAGGCGAGTAATCTCGTCGTTGACTGAGCGCAGGTCGTACAGGGCCATGGTCTCGGCCGAATCCTGGATCAGGTCGGCCACGTCGTCCATGGTGTTGATCAGGGTGTGGATCTGGTCGCGGTCGATAGGGGTGATGAAGGTGCGGTGCAAGATCCGGTTGACTTCGTGGGTCACTCGGTCAGCGGCGCGCTCGGCATTGTCCACGTCGCGGTTGTACTGCTCGCGCAGGTGGGCGTCGTTATAGTTGTCGACCAAGTGGGAGAAGGCGCGCGCAGCCTCGACGGTGCGATCCGCGTGCTGGTTGAACAACTCGAAAAAATTGCCCTCTCGGGGCAGCAGCTTTCCAAACAGCATGGGGCGATCTCGGTGGGAAATGTCGACCGAAAGTGTCTTCGTGACACTTCCGTGAAGAATTGATGACAGACGCCAGTTTACCTCTCGATCCCTGGGCCGGCCCCGCGGGCCTGCCTCTGGTACACGTCGACGCAGACTGCCTGCTGGTGGTCAAGCCCGCCGGTCTGCTGTCAGTGCCGGGCCGCGGCCCAGACAAGCAAGACTGCGCCGCTGTCCGTCTGCAAGCGGCCTATCCCGACGCCCTCGTGGTGCACCGGCTCGATATGGCCACCTCCGGTCTGCTGCTCTTTGCCCGGGGGCTAGCCGCACAGCGCGCACTGAGTGCCGCCTTCGAGCGCGGCGAGGTGCGCAAGCGCTACCAAGCGGTGGTGCAGGGCCGGATGAAGCCGCCCGAGGCCAGTGGTCCGACGCAAGAGTGGGAGGGCGAGCCCGGCTGGGGCCTCATCGACATGCCGCTCATGGCCGACTGGCCACAACGCCCGTTGCAAAAGGTGGACCCCGAGGGTCGCGTCAGCCGCACCCTCTGGCGCATCCTGGCCTACGAGAGCGACGCAACCCGGGTCGAATTGGCACCGCTCACCGGCCGCACCCACCAGCTGCGGGTCCATCTGCTGGCGCTGGGCCATCCGATTTTGGGAGACGCGCTCTACGGCGACCCCGGCGCCCGGGAGCGCTCGCCCCGGCTGCTGTTGCACGCCAGCCAGTTGGAAATTACGCACCCGCAAAGCGGGGAGCGATGTGCCTGGGAGAGCCCGGCGCTCTTCTGACGCGCCCCTCTGAGGCGGCCTCTGCGAGGATCGGGTTTTCGCCCTGCCACCCCGGCGCTTCCCCCGCTAGGATGGCTGCATGAACAACCGCCCCCTCACTCTGATCACCGGCGCCTCCCGCGGCATGGGCCAGGCCATGGCCCACCAACTGCTGGCGGCCGGCCATGAGCTCCTTTGCATCGCCCGCCACGCCGACGAAGAACTGGCCGCACGCGCACGCGCTGCAGGCCTGCCCTGCGAGCAATGGACCGTCGACCTAGCCAACCCGGGGCCCGTGGCCGAGCGGCTTCGCCAGTGGCTGGTCCAGCGCGCTGGCGCCCTGCCCGCCTCTCTCAACCTGATCAACAACGCCGGCGTGATCCCGTCCATCGCGCCGATCGGCCAAGTCCCGGCCAGCGAACTGGCAAGTGCCCTGCGGGTCGGCCTCGAGGCGCCGATGCTGCTCACCGGTGCCTTCCTGGAAGCGACTGCAAACTGGACCTGCCCGCGCAAGGTTCTCAATATCTCCTCCGGCCTGGGCCGTCGGGCCATGGCCTCGCAGGCCGCCTACTGCGCAGCCAAGGCGGGCATGGACCATTTCAGCCGCTGCGTGGCGCTGGAAGAGGCGCTGCGGCCCCATGGCGCGAAGGTGTGCTCGCTGGCGCCCGGGGTGATCGCCACCGACATGCAAGCGCAGTTGCGCAGCGCACCGGCCGAACTGTTCCCCGACCGCGGCAATTTCCGCGCGCTCAAGGACCAGGGCATGCTGCTGTCACCCGAGGACGCCGGCGCGCGGGTACTGGCCTGGCTGGCCCGGCCGGACTTTGGCGCCAACCCGGTGGCCGACGTCCGCGACGCCTGAGCCGGCGCGGACGGGCCTCACACCCACTCGCCTCCTAGCCCACTCGCCCCGTCGCTCCCAAGCTGCCTATCGCGGCGGATCCTGGAAGCCGCCTCGCCGCAGCGTGACCACCAAGGTGTCGCGGTGGCCGACATGCGCCGCCTCCAGCGGCTGGATCGGCGTGCTCTCATGGATCACCCGCGCGTCGTCGAGCAGCATCAGGCTCCAGGGCTCAGTGAGGGTGAAGCGAATGCCTGCCGGCCCATCGGCGTCGAAGACGCGGGTTTCGCCGCCCTTGATGCCGGCGCGGGCCACCAGAAACACCGCCACCAGGTCGACCCCATCGCGATGCGCACCCTCGGGCGTGGGCCGGCCAATGCCGTCCGTGGTGTCGATACGGAACTGGTGCGCCTCGGCGAACCAAGGCTGCAGGCCGCGCAGCGCCGAGGCCGCGCCGCCGAGCGCGCGCAGCAGCGACAGCCAGGGCGGTGAGGCGCTAAGCGCGGGGTTGATCGGCTCGAACCAACGCTCGAGCCCACCATGCAGCGCGTTGTAGTCGACCGATTGCCAGTGGGCGCGGTGCGGCATGGCGCTGACCTGCTCACCGTCGATGCGGTAGCTGGCATGGCGACGGCGGCGATAGTGCCCGCCATCGCGCAGGTAATTGTCTGGAGGCAGGTCGCTCCACTGCTCGGAAAGGGCCTGCAGCTGGGCCAGCGGCACACCACTCCAGCGCGCCACATCGGGCGCCCCGAGCACGGCGTAGCCGGCGCCACGCAGGCGACCGGCCAACTCGCCCAGGGGCGTAAGAACGGGATCAGGCATGGCGTGATTGTCGCCGCTGCTACGGCGGCAGGTCAGGGGCGGTGAGGCCTCAGCGCTGGCTCAGCGCGCGATGAGCGCCAGACCCAGGGGCTCGGTGCCGGTGCCCACCGTGGGGGTGTCGGCGGGGGTCAGGCCGCCCGAAGACGGGTCAACCCGAAAGATGGAAATCGTGTTGCTGCCTGTGTTGCTCACGTAGGCGTAAGTGCCGGGCGCGTCGATACGGATTTGCGCCGGGTCGATGCCGGTGCCGTGGTCACCCACGTTTTGCTCCGGCACCTCGGTACCCAGCGCGCCACTGGCACCGAGCGGAAAGACAGAGACCTTGCGCGCCGTGCTGGCCTGGCGCACCACGTAGAGGTAGGTGCCGCGCGGATGAACGGCCAAATCAACCGGCGAATCGTTGACCGTCGTCGCAGCGCCAATCGCACGGAGGGCTTCGGTGGCGTCGGCCGGCAGCTCGAGAGCCCGCACCAGATGGTCGTCCAAGCCAGGGCCATTGGAGGCGATGTACAGCCACCGTCCGCCAGGGTCGATGGCCAGCGCGCGCGGCGGGGTTGTCAGATCGACCAACGATGCCCAGGCGGTGAGCGCACCGTCACTGGTGTTGCGCCGAAAGACAGCCAGCTTGTTGCCGCTGGCACCGGCCAAGCCCACCACGACGAAGCGCCCCTGCGGGTCTGCGACGAGCGCGCTGACCGCGTAACCCGACCAAGTGGCCAGGGTGCTGGGCGATCCGAGACTGCCGGACACCGGGTCCACGGTGTGGAGCCCCAACTGGGCGCCACTGCCGGAGCCGTTGCCGGCCACAAAGAGTTGTGTGCCCGAAGGGCCCAGCGCCATCGCCTGGGGATACGCAATTGAACTGAAGGCCGAATTGCCGCTGCGCAGCGTGAGCGCACCCGTGATGCCATTGATGGCATAGGCCACCAGCGCAGTTGTGCCGCTGTCGCCGCTGCGCCCGAGGTAAACGAATTGGGCCAGCGAATCCACCACCACCGAGGCGGGCCGACGCGGCACGGACTCCCAGGCGCCGCCATTGGCCGCATTCAGGCCGCCGAGCGTGCCGACCTTGTAAGCGGAGACCGAGCCTGTCGCGGCCAGATTACTGCCCGCCGCATTGTTGGAGTTGGCCGTGTAGGCGAAGAGCGGCGTGGGGGTGACACACACCACACGGACGCTGCTCACCGCCGCAGCCGCCACCGTGCCCGCGCCACCGCTCACGGTGCAGGTCTGCTGAAGCATCCGGGGCTGGGTCTTGACCCCTACGTTGTAGGTGGCCCCTCGCGCCAGAAGGGTGGTGAAGGTTTGCTCGCCCGAGGTGGCCACGGCCAGGTCGTCGGCGTTGTTGTTTTGGAGAAGCAGGCCGCTGCCATCGAGGCCACTGACCGTCACGCGAACCTCATAAGTGCCGCCGCCCGAGCCTCCTCCGCCGCAGGCCACCAGCAAAGCTGAGGCGAACAGACCGGCCGCCCCCAGGGCGGCGGCAGATCGTCGGCAAATTAGCCAGCGTGACATGCGATCTATTTTCAGGCCGCCGCGCCCTGCAAGCCAAAAGCCTGCGCCAGTAACTCGCAAGAGCGCCGCTGCGCCGCCGGGTCCCAGGTCCAGGTGATGACGGCCAACTCCTCGACCTGCAGCACCTCGGCCAAAGCCGCGAGCTTGTCCCGAACCTGCTCGCCGGTCCCGACAAATGAACTCTTGCCGATGCGCCCGGCCTCGGCCACCTCGGCGTCACTCCAAGGTCGGCGCGCCTGATCGGGCGGCTGCAAGGGACCAAAGCGGCCGGAGAGGCGGTCTACCCGCGCCCGCTCACGGGAGCGAAACTGGAACCACGCCTCCTCCTCGGTGTCGGCCGCCAGCGCCCACACACAAATTGCAGCATGCGGCGCGTCGATCACGCCGGGCCGGAAGTTGCGGCGGTACAAGTCCAGGGCCTCTTGCGCACCGGCGCCGTCGGTAATGAACCAGGCAAAGGCATAGGGCAGACCAAAGTGCGCGGCCAGTTGCGCGCCGTAGGCGCTGCTTCCGAGCATCCACAGGTCGGGTGCGGTCGTCCCCTGTGGGAAGACGGCCACGCCTTGGCCCGGATGACCCGGCGGCATGGGCTCGCCGGTGACCCAGGCCTGCAATTCCAGCACCTGCTGCGGAAAATCATCGGCACCGCCCGCGCCAGGATTGAGCAGGCGGGCAGTGCGCATGTCACCGCCCGGGGCGCGGCCCACGCCGAGGTCGATGCGGCCGGGCGCGAGCGCGTCCAGCACCCGAAACTGCTCGGCCACCTTGTAGGCCGCGTAGTGCGGCAGCATCACCCCGGCGCTGCCGATTCGGATGCGGCGGGTGCGCGCCGC
Source organism: Comamonadaceae bacterium (assembly GCA_947449025.1). Lineage (GTDB taxonomy): Bacteria > Pseudomonadota > Gammaproteobacteria > Burkholderiales > Burkholderiaceae_C > Ramlibacter. Next base: position 10,751 of record CANFQF010000009.1, on the reverse strand, counting down.
AATGGCTGCCATCAGCACCTCGGGCGCGCTGCCCACGACCGAGGGGATGTTGTGGTGCTCGCTGACCCAGAAACGGTGATAGCCCAGGGCCTCGCAGTGCACCGCCAGATCGACTGTGGCCTGGATGGACTCCTGGTGCGGACGGCCGGCGCGGCCGACGGACTGGTCAAGAACGGAAAGACGGGGCAGGGTCATGGGTACTACGGAAATCAGAATGCCTAGGGTACAGAAGATGCGGAAGATGGAGGACCTTCGGGGACCGGGGGAAGCAGAAATTCCGCCACGCTGCGCGGCGCGCGCCCGAGCAGGCGCTGGAAGTCGTCCACCGGCGCGGCGTTGCCCCGCAGCAGCATACCGGCGGTTTCGGCGTCGAGCACACTGCCTGGAATAAGGCCGGCCACGCGGGCCGCGGTCATGAAGGCAAAGGTAGGCATCCACAGCACCGGCAGCGGCCAGCGGTTGCCGCGCGCGACACGCAACTCGCGCAGGTAGCCAGCCATGGTGAGCGCACGCGGGCCGACGAAGGCCACCGTGGTCACCGGCTTGGGCGGTGCAGCCAGGAGCGCCAGCAGGCCAGCGACCACATCGTCCACATGCACCGGTTGCATCAGCATGCGGCCTGCTTGCGGCATGGCCAGCAGGGGCAACGCCGACATGAAATTGAACATCGCTGCGGCGTCGCTCCCCGGACCATAGGCCGCGGAGGGCTGCACCACCGCGCCGGCCACCGGCAGGGCGCGCAGGCAGTCGTCTGCCTGCTTCTTGCTGCGGTGGTAGCGGCTCTGCGCGCCCTGGTCGGCACCCAGGGCCGAGACCTGCAGCACGGTGGGCACACCGGCGCGGGCCGCGGCCTCAAAGAGGGCCATGGGCGCGCGTGCGTGCAGTGCGTCGAAGGTCTGACCGCGCGATTCGCGCAGGATGCCCACCGCATTGACCACCGCGTCGATGCCCGCCAGATGGGGCCGCCAGAAGGCGTCGCCGGGCACCGCGGCCAGGTCACAGGCCAGGGCGCGCCAGCGATCGCCGGGCAGTTGCAGGCGAGCCGGCTCGCGCACCGCGCACACCAGCTCGTGGCCCTGGGCCAGCAAGGCCTGGGCGAGGGCCCCGCCAATAAAGCCGGTCGCGCCGGTCATGAGTACACGCACGAGGTTCTCCCGAAAGAATCGAATGAGCCGGCAAGGCGCTGACATTGAGCCCGCTTGCGGCAGGAGGCAGTCTAGCCTTGGCCGAGTGCGCGGTGTGGGGTTGGCCCTCGCCCTCAGCATCCACGGCTGGCAAAGGTACCAGTCGGCCTGCGACAGCCTGCGGGACGGCGCCAGCAGGTGGGTCGCCGCCACTTATCATCTTCCGCCATGAACACCCCTAACGCTCCCTTCGATCCCGTCGTCCTGGCCAGCCGCCTTGCGCAGGCCTTCGCCCAGGGCAACCGCGTCCCTGCCGCCGAGATACCTGTGGCCAGCGAAGCCCAGGCCTACGCGGTGCAAAGCGCGTGGGTCGAGCAGTTGCTCCGCAGCGGCGGTGCGGTGGGCGGCTGGAAAGTGGGCGCGCCCAACAACGAGACCGAGCCCAATGCGGCCCCCCTGCCCGCCGCCTGCCTGCACCCCAGTGGCGCACCACTGGCCACGCCGACGGCGGCGCTGCGCGGGGTGGAGTTGGAACTGGCCGTGCGTCTGAAGCAAGACCTGCTGCCGGGTGACCGGCTGCCCTCGCGGGAAGAAATTGCAGCTGCCATTGGGGATGTGCTGCCGGTGGTCGAGATTCTCAACAGCCGCCTGGTCGAGACCCTGAAGTCGCCCCCGGCCACCAAGCTGGCCGACCTGGGCAACCATGGCGCCCTGGTGATCGGCGCGCCTGCATCCGGCATCGACCCGCTCACGCTGGACCTAACCCGGCTGCACACCCGCCTGTCCGTGGCCGGGCAGGAAGTGGTCAACGTGACCGGCGGCCACACGGCCCCTGACCTGTGGCGTCTGCTGGCCTGGCTGGCGCGCCATGCCCAGGCCAGGGGCTTGCCGCTGCGCGCGGGCCAGGTGATCACCACCGGCTCCTGCACCGGTCTGGTGATTGCCGAGCCGGGCAGCTGGGTCGAAGGCGAATTGACTGGCATCGGGCGGGTGTCGCTGCGGGTCTGAGCGCTTGTGGTGCGCAGGGGCGCTCCGCGCGCACCAAGGATGTGAATTCGTCTGCGCTCTCAGCGGCACGGTCCTTGCGCATGGGATGGCTAGTGCGCGCTGCCTCCTGTGGCGCGTCAACCCACCACCGTAAGGAGTCGCCGATGCACACCACCACCTTCCGCCGCGCCAAGCGCAGCCTGCTCCTGGGCTTGGCCGCCATGGCCCTCAGCCTGGGCGCGCAAGCCCAGTCCGCTCTGGACGACGTGATCAAGGCCAAGGAAATCAAGATCGCCATCCCCACCGACTTCCCGCCCTATGGCTTTGTCGGCCCCGACCTCAAGCCCCAGGGCCTGGATGTGGAGATGGCCCAGTACATCGCCTCCAAGTTGGGCGTGAAGATCGAATTGGTGGTGGTCACCAGCGCCAACCGCATTCCATACCTGCAGACGAAGAAGGCCGATCTGGTCATCTCCACCCTGGGCAAAAACCCGGACCGCGAGAAGGTGATCGATTTCACCGCCGCCTACTCGCCCTTCTTCCTGGCCGTGTTCGGCGGCAAGCCGATGGCCGTCAAGGGCCCGGCCGACATGGCCGGCAAGTCCGTCTCGGTCACGCGGGGCTCGGTCGAGGACACCGAACTGACCCGGCTCCTGCCGGCCACCGCCGAGGTGCGCCGCTTCGAGGACAACAACGCCACGATCTCCGCCTATGTCGCAGGACAGGTGCAAATGCTGGCTGCGGGCGCCCAGGTCGCCAGCGTCATGATGAGCAAGAACCCCCAACTGGGCACTGAGCTCAAGTTCGTGCTCAAGGACTCCCCCAACTTCATCGGCGTGGCCAAGGGTGAGGACAAACTGCGCCTGAAGGTCAACGAGATCATCCTGGCGGCCAAGAAAAACGGTGACCTGGACCGCATGGCGGTCAAGTGGCTGGGCCGCCCGAGCGGCGACCTGCCCCTTTAAGCACGTTCTGCTGCCAAACGACGAGACGACCGCGTGCGAATCGCGCTGGACTTCCAGGCTGTCCTGGCGCAGTGGCCCTTGCTGCTGAAGGGAGTCGGCTGGACGCTGGCTCTCACCGCTGTTGCCACCGTGATCGGGTTGGTGGTCGGCATTGCCTGCGCATGGGGCCGCAGCGACGGGCCCGGCTGGCTCCGGGGCCTGATCGGCGCGTATGTGGAGAGCATCCGCAACACGCCCTTCATCATCCAGCTGTTCTTCATTTTCTTCGGCTTGCCCGCCGCCGGTTTTCGGCTGTCGCCGGAAGTGGCGTCGGTGGTGGCCATGGTGGTGAACCTGGGCGCTTACGCCACAGAGATCGTTCGCGCCGGCATTCGGGCGACGCCGCGCGGCCAATTGGAGGCGGCCATCAGCCTGGCGCTCACGCCCACCCAGGTTTTTGTTCGGGTCGTGCTGCCGCCGGCATTGCGCAAGGTATGGCCGGCCATGGTCGGCCAGATCATCATCGTCATGCTCGGCTCGGCGGTGTGTGGCCAGATCTCCACCGAAGAATTGAGCTACGCGGCCAACCTGATTCAGAGCCGGAACTTCCGCGCCTTCGAGTCCTACATCATCGCCACCGTCCTGTACCTAGGGCTGGCGGTCGGCCTGCGCTACGCGCTGAACTGGCTGGGCGCACGCTTTCTTTTCGGGACGCACGGGGGTGCGAGGTGATCGAGTTCACCCTCTGGGACATAGCCCGCAATCTGCTGCTGGCGGCCCGTTGGACAGTGCTGCTGTCGCTCATCGCCTTTCTGGGCGGAGGGCTTGGCGGCCTGGGCCTGCTACTGCTGCGGCTGCGAGGCGGGCGACTGGCCGAACGGATCGTGTCTGGCTATGTGCAGATTTTCCAGGGAACCCCCCTGCTGATGCAGCTGTTCCTGGCGTACTTCGGCCTGGCCCTGCTGGGCGTGAACACCTCGGCCTGGGTGGCGGCGGTGGCGGCACTTACGCTCTACGCCAGTGCCTTTCTCACGGAGATCTGGCGCGGCTGCGTGACAGCCATCCCGCGCGGCCAGTGGGAAGCGGCGCAGAGCCTGGCCATGAGTTTTGGCGAGCAGATGCGGCATGTGATCGGTCCGCAGGCGCTGCGCATTGCCGTCGCACCGACAGTCGGCTTTATGGTGCAGGTGGTCAAGGGGACCGCCCTGACCTCTGTGATTGGCTTCATCGAGCTGACCAAGGTGGGCACCATGATCACAAATGCGACCTTCCGTCCCTTTGTGGTGTACGCCGGTGTCGCTCTCATCTATTTCGCGCTGTGCTACCCGATCAGCCTCTACGCGCACCTGCTGGAGAAGAAGCTTCATGCTCCCCATCGTTGACATCCAAGGCCTGCGCAAGTCCTTTGGCACCCAGGAAGTGCTGCGAGGCATCGACTTGCAGGTCTCACCCGGCGAGGTCATCGCGATCATCGGCAAAAGCGGCTCAGGAAAGAGCACGCTCCTGCGTTGTATCAACGGGCTGGAAACCTTTGACCAGGGCAGCCTGACCGTCGATGGCCAGGCTTTGCGTCACCAGGAGCCGTCCGCCATGCGCGCGCTGCGTCAGCGGGTGGGAATGATCTTCCAGAGCTTCAACCTCTTCCCTCACCTCTCGGTGGGCCGGAACATCATGCTGGCCCCCGCCCTGGTGAAAAAGACCCGCAGCGGGGAGGCCCAGGCGCAGGCCCGCCGACTGCTCGACCGCGTCGGCCTGGGCGAGAAGTTCGACGCCATGCCCGACCAGCTTTCTGGCGGACAGCAGCAACGCGTGGCGATTGCACGTGCGCTGGCGATGGAGCCCGGTGTGCTCCTGTGCGACGAGATCACCAGCGCGCTCGACCCGGAGCTGGTGGGGGAGGTGCTGCGAGTGGTGGAATCGCTCGCGGTCGAGGGCATGACCCTGCTCATGGTGACGCACGAAATGAGCTTTGCGCGCAAGGTGAGCGACCGGGTGGTGTTCATGCACCAGGGCCGGGTGCACGAGACCGGCACGCCCGACGAGGTGTTCGGCCAGCCAAGAACGCTCGAGTTGCAGCAGTTTCTGGGGTCGCTGACGGACTGAAGGCAAGGCGGCGTGCCGCACTGACCACGCGTCACCACGAGCGGCCCGTGCGGCACGCCAAACTCTGTAGGACAGCGCGCCAGCATCGCGTCGACCGTGGGCCGAGGGCCCACGCGGTCGGGGCACCCGGGGCATCATCGGGCCCCGCCCCACCGGGCACAGCACCGGACCTGCCCCATGACCTCCACGGATCCCGACGCGCAAACGCCCACTTCTGCAGAGCCGCGCAACTCCTTTCTCGAGGAAAAGGCCTTTCGCTCACGCACGGTGCTGATCTTCGGTCCCATCAGCGACGCGCTGGCCGGCGACGTCGCCAGGCGACTGATCGCCCTGGACGCAGATGCTGCCTCGACGATCGACATGTTCGTGAGCTCGCCTGGCGGCCACCTGGAGTCGGGCGACGCGATCCACGACATCGTGCGCTTCATCACCGCGCCGGTGCGCATGATCGGCACCGGCTGGGTGGGCAGCGCTGCCACCCATCTCTACCTCGCGGTCCCCCGCGAGCGGCGCTTTTGCCTGCCCAACACCCGGTTTCTGATCCATCAGCCCAGCGGAGGGACGGGCGGACAGGCCAGCGACATCGCCATCCATGCGCAGGAAATCATCAAGGCCCGCGAACGCATCGCCCGCACGATTTCGCGCGAGACCGGTAAGAGCTTCGAGTCGGTCATGACGGACATCGAGCGAGACCGTTGGCTATCGGCCAGCGAAGCGGTCGACTACGGCCTGGTGGGTCGGGTGATCGGGCACAAGGCGGAGCTTCGGGGGTAAGAAATCGGGGGCACACCCTCTGCGAAGAGCGGTGCGACTGACAAGCCTGTGCCGGGACGCTGTGCCAGCGCAGCTTTGCCGGCGCTGCCCCCGGACTCAAGGCGCAAAGCCGCTCAAGGACCAGGCCCCCAGCATCAGCAGCAACTCCAGGCTGCGCATCTGTCCCAGCGCCAGCAGCGCGGCGACGAGCAAGGCCCATGGCAGACGCACGCACAGGCGTGCCGGTGCCAGGCGCAGCAGCGCCACACCGGTGGCCATGCTGGCCAGGCCCAGCGCCCAGAGCACCCACCAGCTGTTCTCACCCCAGGACGGGTGGGCTTCGCTCCACGCCAGGCTGGCAGCGGTGAGCAGGAGCAGGGCCAACAGGGTTATTGCTCTGCGTGGCCGCCCTGGCGAGCACAAGGGCGACCCGGGGCCCGCTCGCCACGGCGCCCTCACGGTCGCACGCCAGGACGCCCGTGAGGGCGCGTGCCAGATTGCACACAAGGCCGAACGCAGCCGACGCATCATCGGAACCACAGCAAAGCGCCTGAGCGAAACCGCAATGTGTCGGCCTCGGTGCCCGGGCGCGGCGGCTGGGACCACATTTGCACGTCCTCGGGTAGGTCGCGCAACTCCTTGACCAGCTGCGCGTTGCAGCGCGACTTGTCACCGCCGGCCTCGTAGCAAAGGTCGTGGCGCCTGTAGCAGGCGTCGGCGCTGTCCGTCGGTGGCGCCGGGCCGATGGCGCCACCACCCACGCCACCACTCCAGTGCTTGCCACCCCAGTTGCCGTTGCGCGGACCGTCGAGAAAGTTGCGGCGTGCGCCGGGCCACCAGCGGGTCGTGTCGAGTCCCCAAGGGTCATCACGGGTGAGGGGGTCGCCCTCGGCGTAGAGGTAGCGGTTCCAGCCGCCGACCAAGCCCAGCGGATCAGGCTGGAGGAAGCGGCCCTGGCTGGGCAGATAGGTCCGCCAGGGATGGTGGACCCAGCCGGTCTCGGCGTCGGCGTACTGGCCGGGAAAACGCAGCGGCAGGCGAATCTGCGGCTCCAGCGGCTCCGCCTCACCAAAGCCCGAGTAGGGCCACTGCCAGAGCAGCTGGCCAGCCGGGTCGGTGACCTGGCGCGGCGAGCCCATGGCGTCGGTGTGGATAGCCAGCAGGCGCTCCCGGCGCCACATCCCCACCGCGATGGCACCACCGTCTTCAGTGGGCAGCCAGATGTACTCCGTGTCGCCCTCGCCGCGCGCACTGCCGCCGTCGTATTCGCCGAGCAAGGCCCATGCAGGCAGCGGCCCCTCGGGTTCGCCGTAGATGAACGCGGTGCCGGTGCCGATGCCGTCCTCCTCGCTATGTCCGCGGAGCTGTGGTTCGCTCTTGAAGACACGCTGGCCCAGGGCGTTGTGCAGGTAGCGCACCTCCAACTGGCGACCTTCATGGGGCATGCGCACCCGCGACAGGCGGCCCCAGGCGTCGTATTCGAGCTGGCGAAGACCATCGCTGGCGGGGCGGCCGTCAGGCCGCATCGGCAGGGTGATGCGGGTGGTTTGCGTCCAGCCACCCGATGAGGCCTGGCCGTCGGGCGCTCGCCCTTTCGGGCTGCGGCGCGCCAGAGTCTGAGTGACCCTCTGGAGCTGATTACTGCCCGGCACCAATCGGTAGGCGCGCGAGACGGTGGCTGGCGAATCGGCGGGCGATCTGCCAGATGACCCCTGGCCCCGCGACTCCCGAACGAATGACTGCCGGTTGCCGTTGGCGTCGTAGCGGTAGCGATATTCCTGATCCGGTCCCTGCAGGCCGACGAGACGGTGGCGGGCGTCGTAGGTGGCGAGCAGGCGAAGGGTGACGCGCGACGGTACGGCGGCCCGGCTTTCGCGCTGGCTTTCGCGCTGGCTTTCGCGATAGCTCTGGGGCTGGCGATGGCCTTCGTGATCATCTTCGAAATCATCTTCGTCATGGCCGTCGCTGCGGCCATCTCTGTAGCCTTCGTGATGCCCTCCCTTGCGGCCTTCATGGTGACCAGTTCCCCCTTCGTCTCCGTGCCGCCGGCCCGGCCAGGAGAAGAGGTCTTGTTCGATGGTCCCCAAGCGGCCCGCGGCGTCATAGCTGTAGCGGGCAAACTCGGTCGACAGCACGCGGCCGTCGGTGTCAAAATGTCGCTGCGCCGTATCGAAACGGGGCTGCTCGAGATCACTGCTTCGGCCACTTCGACCGCTTTGACCGCTCTCGCTCATCTCGCTACCGATCCAGCGCCAGGCCTGCGGCTGCCCCAGAGCGGTATGGACCAGATCGGTGAGCCAAGGCCGCAGTGACTCCGCCGTCGTGGCCAAGCCAGGCCTGCGCACATCGATGCCGGTGATGCGGCGCCCCTCCCGCCGGTACACCACCTCCAGGCCGCTGGGGTAAGTGATGGCGGCCAGACCGCCCGGACCCCAGGTGTAGCGCAGGGTGAAGCGCCGCGGTCGGGTGAGATGGTCGTTCACCTGTACCGTCCGCTGGGTGACGCGGCCCAGAGTGTCACGCGTCCAGCTGCTGCTGCCGGAAGCGTCCTCCAGAGAAAGCAAGCGATCCATCGGGTCATACGTCAGCCGCACCTGCTGGCCATCCGCCAGTTGCAGGCGAACTGGCCGGCCGAGAGGGTCGCGCTCTGCGGTGCTGCGTCTGCCCAGTGCGTCTTCCATGGCCACCACCTGCCCCGCAGCATCGAACTGCCAGCGCAGCCGGCCGATGTCGGGGCTGTCTTCGCCCACCAATTCGCCCAGGCCGTTGGCCTTGTAGCGGGTGCTCACGCCCACCGGGTCGGTGGCCGCCGCAAGTTGCCCACGCTGGCCCCAAGCCAGCAGGGCCTGCGCCCGGTCAGGCCAGACCAAGCGGACAACGCGGCCCTGTGCGTCACGGTCCCATTGGGTCAGGCCGCCCAGGCCGTCCACATGGCCCACGACTTGGCCGTTGGCGTCGCGCCGCAGGGTCTCGGCCACATCGGCAGCACCCCACCAGGCCTCGGCCTGACCATAGGCGTCATTGCGTTGCCGGCGCACCAGCGCCTGCTGGCCTTGCGCGTCGCTCACCGTCTCGGAGGTAACCGCGCCGGCGCCGTCGCGGATCACGCTGCGGGTGTTGCCACGCCCATCGCGGATCGCTACCCACTGGTCGGCCGCGTCGTAGTCAAAAAATGTCGACTCGCCCTCAGGCGTCACCACGGAGGCCAAACGGCCACTGGGGGTGTAGGCAAAGACGGTGCGCTCACCGCTTCGATCGACCTGGGTGAGCCAGCCCCGCGGGTGGTAGGTGTAGCGGGTCTCGACCCCGTCGGGATCGACGCGTGACAGAACACGGCCGACCGCATCGCGGCTGAAGCGGGTGACCTGACCCAGCGGGTCGGTGCGTATGGCCAGTTGGCCCCAGGCATCCCGCGCATAAGACCAGCGGCCGCCGCGCGGGTCCACCTGGCTGACCAGCCTGCCTTGGGTGTCGTAGCCCCACTCCCAACGGCGTGAGCGGCTGCTGGCGAGGTCGGTCAGCACCTGCTGGACGAGGCGCCCCGCCTCGTCATAGAAAAACTCGGCGCGGCGATCAGCGTCGGTGATGCGCAGCGGCAGGCGCCACTGCGGATGCCATTCCACCTGGCGCAGCTCGGCCTCGGCACGCCCTGCGGCTTGAACGCGGACCAGGGGCAGGCGACGCGCCGAGTCCCAGGTGGTGAGGTGGCGAATGCCCAGGAAATCTTCTTCCTCCACCGATAGCCCACTGGCGGCGTCGAGCGTTCGGCGAGCCACATTGCCCCGGCAGCCGATGCAGGGCCCCGCCTGCGCAACCAGCCGAAGGCGCTGGCCTTGCCGCTGGTAGGACTGGCGTGTCACGAGGCCCGTGGCGTGGGTGATGCTGACCTGCCCCTCCCCCAGTGGCTCGATGCGGGCAGGCGCCTGGCCTGGGCGCTCCGAGGACACCGCACGCCCTTGGGCGTCGTAGCGCCAGGTGGCGACGCGTTGTCCACGCTCGTCGACGAGGCCGGTGAGCGCCAGGGGAAAGGCCGGCTCCTCGTAGAGGTACTGGCGCGAGGCGCCGTCGGCAAAGCTCACGCGCGCCAGGCGACCCGCCGTGTCGTAGCCATAGGCCACGCCAGCGCCATCCGGCGCCTCGGCCTGGACGATGCGCCCGGCCGGGTCGTAGTGAAAGCGCAGGCTGCGGCCGACGTCGTCGGTCATGGCCTGCAGCCGACCATCGGCACCCCGTGTGGCCCACACCGAAGACCCGCCGCGCGGGGTCACGCGGAGCAGCCGGCCCTGGGCGTCGAAGTCCTCTTGCGTGTCGTCGTCACCGATGAAGCGCCATCCGCCCTCCACTTGGCCCAGGCGACCACCAACGCCGGGACCGGGGCTCCAGGCGCCGTCTACACCGCGGCTGAAACGCAGCACGCGGCCATCGGGCCGCGACACCTGAGCGCGATCTCCGTTGGCGATGACCTCCATGCCGTGGTTGTGCACCCAACCGGGCAGGGACGAGTTGTAGTGGCGCACCAGGGCCAGACCGGGTGGCCCGTCGAGATCGGGCTCACGCTGGTACTTGTTGCCGTTACCGGCGAAGACCGGGTTGCCCACCGCCTCGGCCGCAGGCGGCTCGGCCCGGCACATGCCTGCGTCGGACCCGGCGCCACCGGCACCGGCCGCGCCGCCCGCCAGGGTCTCACCGACCTCTGGCTCATCGCCCCCCGGGGCACCCGCGTCGGCCGAGGGGCCACCCCCCACCGGGGTGCCCGAGGGAACAGCCGCGTCGACCTGGGGCACCGCGGCCGGGCAGCTGCTGAAGCCACCGCCGCCCAGGGCGCAGCCCAGGGGCGGCG
>CANFQF010000008.1 GCA_947449025.1 Comamonadaceae bacterium | reverse complement strand
TTCAGTTTCTGGGTGGGAGCCCAAGGTGCCCTGGTGACCTATTGGTTCATCACCGCGGTCTATGCTCGTAGCATGAACCGCCTGGAGAAACGCCAGCGCGAGGACGAGGGGAACTGAGCGCCTCCATGCGAGGGGAGCGGCTCAACCGGGGCCGGCGTCGTTGCTGCGCCGCAGCATGCAAATGGCGGCATATGAAATGACCCCGTCGGGTTACCACCTAATTAGTCAGGCTTGGGTCAGTTTCACGCAAGTCTCGGTTGGTTTGACGCAAGGGGCTGGTCAGAGCGGCCCCGAACAATCGTAGTAGGCGCCTCTGTCAGGTGCTGCTCATACAGGAGACAAATTCCATGGCTAGTTCTGACGTCCGACCGATGTCCGCTGAAGAGAAGAAGGTGATCTTCGCCTCTTCGCTGGGCACCGTGTTCGAGTGGTACGACTTCTACCTTTACGGTTCGCTCGCAGCGATCATCGCCAAGCAGTTCTTCTCGGGTCTGGACCCCAGCGCTGCGTTCATTTTCGCGCTGCTGGCCTTTGCCGCCGGCTTCATCGTGCGCCCCTTCGGCGCGCTGGTGTTCGGCCGCCTGGGCGACATGATCGGTCGCAAGTACACCTTCTTGGTGACCATCCTGATCATGGGCTTGTCCACCTTCATCGTGGGCATCCTGCCGACCTACGCCAGCATCGGCGTGGCCGCGCCGGTGATTCTGATTGCGCTGCGCATGCTCCAGGGCCTGGCCCTCGGGGGTGAGTACGGCGGCGCTGCGACCTATGTGGCCGAGCACGCGCCGCAAGGCCGTCGCGGCGAATACACCTCCTGGATCCAGACCACCGCGACCCTGGGCTTGTTCCTGTCGCTGATCGTGATTCTGGGCACCCGCACCGCCATCGGCGAAGCGGCCTTCGCCGACTGGGGCTGGCGCGTTCCTTTCATCGTCTCCATCCTGCTTCTGGGCATTTCCGTCTGGATCCGGCTGTCGATGAATGAGTCGCCTGCTTTCCAGAAGATGAAGTCCGAGGGCAAGACCTCCAAGGCACCTCTGTCGGAATCTTTCGGCCAGTGGAAGAACCTGAAAATTGTGCTGCTGGCCCTGTTCGGTCTGGTGGCTGGCCAGGCCGTGGTCTGGTACTCGGGCCAGTTCTATGCCCTGTTCTTCCTGACCTCGGTCCTGAAGGTCGACGGTGCAACTGCCAACATTCTGGTGGCCATCTCGCTGATTCTCGGCACGCCCTTCTTCGTGATCTTCGGTACGCTGTCCGACAAGATCGGTCGCAAGCCGATCATCCTGGCGGGCATGCTGCTGGCAATCGTGACCTACTTCCCGCTGTTCGGCATGCTGACCAAGGCCGCTAACCCCGACCTGGCTGCTGCGCAAGTCAAGAACAAGATCGTGGTGTCGGCTCCTGCTGGTGACTGCTCCTTCCAGGGCAACCCGGTGGCGCGCGAGATCGACTTCACCAAGTCCTGCGACATCGCCAAGCGCTTCCTGGCGCAGAACTCGGTCAGCTACGACAACGCCACTGTTACCGAAGCCGGCCCCGCCAAGATCAAGATCGGCGAGAAGGAAATCGTGGCCCCCGTCGCCAAGGTGGTGAACTCCAAGTTCGACGAGGAAAGCGGTAAGGCAATCGCCGCCTTCAAGAAGGAAGTGAGCGAGGCACTGAAGGAGGCTGGCTATCCGTCCAAGGCCGATCCGGCCAAGGTGAACCAGTTCACCATCGTCATCATCCTCACCATTCTGGTGATTTACGTGACCATGGTGTACGGCCCGATCGCAGCGATGCTGGTCGAACTGTTCCCGACCCGTATCCGCTACACCTCGATGAGCCTGCCTTATCACATTGGTAACGGCTGGTTCGGCGGCCTGCTGCCCACCATTTCGTTCGCGATGGTGGCCCAGAACGGCGACATGTACTACGGCCTGTGGTACCCGATCGTGATTGCTGCGGTGACCTTCGTCATTGGCTTGCTCTTCGTGCGCGAGACCAAGGACGTGGATATCTACGCTGGCGACTAATCGCGCCTGAGGCTACTGCCTGAAGTGCCACCGGGGCTCTTGAGCCCCGGTGGCTTTTTGGGAAGTTGTTTCAGACCGTATTCACCCATTCAAACAGGAGAGAGTTATGTGGAAGATCGTTGTTGGCTTCGTTGTTTTTGCAGCCCTGGCCATGTTTGTCATCGTCAAGGGTGGCAACAAGCTGGACATGAGCGGCGAAAAGCACGAGACCGGTGAAAGCCGCGCGGCCCCCGCCGCTTCGGCGCCAGCTTCCGGCGCCTCCGCGGCCAAATAAGCCCGGAGGTTTCCACTGCCAGACCGCGTCCCAAGCAGGGCCGCGGTTTTTTTTTCGCCTGTCCGGTCCCTGGACTGGCGGAGGGTCAATGCCCGCCCCCTGCCATTCGGGCGGGTCCGATCCCTAGAATGGTTGCCCTCCTAGTCCCCAACCGAGAAGTACGCGTCCATGACCCAGGGATTGATCCGCATCCGCGGCGCGAGGCAGCACAACCTCAAGAACCTCGACCTCGACCTGCGCACGGGCGAGCTCACCGTGGTCACCGGCCCCAGCGGCTCTGGCAAGTCCAGCCTGGTGTTTGACACGCTCTACGCCGAGGGCCAGCGCCGCTACGTCGAGACCTTCTCCGCCTACGCCCGCCAGTTCCTGGACCGGATGGACAAGCCGGCAGTCGACCGGGTCGACGGGGTACCGCCCGCGATCGCGATCGACCAGACCAACCCGGTGCGGTCCTCCCGGTCCACGGTGGGGACGATGACGGAGCTCAACGACCACCTCAAGCTTCTCTTCGCCCGCGCGGCGCACCTGTTTGACCGCCAGACGGCTCAAGGCGTTCGGCACGACACACCCGAGACCATCTACGCCGAGTTGATGGCGCGCACCCAGGCCCAGGACCCGCGTCTGGTCGTCACCTTCCCGGTCGAACTGCCCGCCTCCACCACCGCCGAGGAGGTGGAGCAGTGGCTGGCCGCCAGCGGCTTCACCCGGGTGCAGGGCCAGCGGGAGGTTGCCACGCCCACGGGGCCACGGAAGGTGCTCGATGTCGTCGCTGACCGCTTTCGCGCCCAGGGCGTGGAAAAAGTGCGTGCGATCGAGGCAATAGAGATCGCCCTCAAGCGCGGCGCGGGCCGGCTTACGGTTTACGCCCAGACCGGCGAGGATGCGCAAGGTCAGGCCACCTTTGACGCCTGGAAGTTTTCGACCGGGCTGCACTGTCCGGACAGCGACATCCGCTATGCCGATCCGGTGCCCTCGATGTTCTCCTTCAACAGCGCGGTGGGGGCGTGCGAGGCTTGCCGGGGCTTTGGCCGGGTGATCGGGGTGGACTGGGGTCTGGTCTTTCCCAATGAAAAGCTCACGCTCCGTGCCGGCGTGGTCAAGCCGATCCAGACCCCCGCCTGGGCCGAATGCCAGGACGACCTGATGCGCCATGCCGAGACGGCTGGCATCCCGCGCGACACGCCCTGGTACAAGCTCACCCCCGAGCAGCAGACCTGGGTGATCGAGGGCACGCCCACCTTCAAGGAGGGGCAGTGGAACAAGCAGTGGTACGGGATCCGTCGCTTCTTCAAGTACCTCGAGAGCAAGTCCTACAAGATGCATATCCGGGTGCTGCTGTCCAAGTACCGCAGTTACACACCCTGCGGCGACTGCGGCGGGGCTCGCCTCAAGACCGAGAGCCTGTTGTGGCGACTGGGCGCGCGCGAAGACGCCGACGCGGTGCTGGCGCCAGAAAAGCGCTCGCTACCCGTGGGAGCAAGCTGGACGCGGGCACAGCTCGAGGCCTTGCCGGGCCTCTCATTGCATGACCTGATGCTGATGCCCATCGACCGGCTGCGCCAGTTCTTTCAGCGCCTGGCCCTGCCCACGGGAGATGACGCACAGGCGCTCAAGCTGCTGTTCGAGGAAATCAACACCCGGCTCAAATACCTGGTGGACGTGGGCATTGGCTACCTCACGCTCGACCGCCAGAGCCGAACGCTGTCCGGCGGTGAGGTGCAGCGCATCAATCTGACCACCGCCTTGGGCACCTCCCTGGTCAATACGCTCTTCGTGCTCGACGAGCCCAGCATCGGACTGCACCCGCGCGACATTCACCGCATCACCGAGGCCATGGGCCGGCTGCGCGACGCTGGCAACACATTGGTGGTGGTCGAGCATGACCCGGCGGTCATGCTGGCTGCCGATCGGGTGATTGACATGGGCCCTGCGCCGGGCGAGAAGGGCGGTCAGATCGTTTTCGACGGCACCGTGGCCGAACTGCGCCACGCCGACACCCTCACCGGCGCCTACCTGGGCGGGCGCAAGCAGGTGGGCATGGGCTTCAAGCGGGCGGTGACCGACGCCACTCCGCGCCTGGTGCTCGAAGGCGCGCGCGAGCACAACCTGCAAAACCTCGCGGTCGAATTTCCCCTGCAGCGCCTGGTGGTGGTCACCGGCGTTTCCGGCTCGGGCAAGTCCACCCTGGTGCAGGACATTCTGGCGCCGGCGCTGCTGCGCCAGTTTGGTAAGGCCACCGAGACCCCTGGTAAGCACGACCGTCTGCTGGGGGCCGACCACATTGGTGACGTCGTCTTCGTTGACCAGTCCCCCATCGGCAAGACCGCCCGCTCCAACCCGGTGAGCTATGTGGGCGCCTGGGACGCGATACGCGAGATCTTCGCCACCTCGGCGCTCGCCCGCCAGCGGGGCTACACCGGCTCCAAGTTCAGCTTCAACAGCGGCGACGGCCGCTGTCCCACCTGCGGTGGCTCCGGCTTCGAGCATGTGGAAATGCAGTTCCTCTCGGACGTCTATCTGCGTTGCCCGGATTGCGACGGCAAGCGCTACCGACCAGAAATCCTCGAGGTGACCATTGAGCGCCAGGCGCTCGGCGACCTGCGTCCGCGGGCGCTGACGGTGGCCGATGTCCTGGGGCTGACCGTGAGCGAGGCGGTACAACTCTTTGCGCATGACCGCGAGGTGTTGCGCGCGCTGCAGCCGATCGTCGACGTGGGCCTGGAATACGTGAAGCTGGGGCAGCCGGTGCCCACGCTTTCGGGCGGCGAGTCGCAGCGCCTCAAGCTGGCCGGCTTCCTCGCCCAGGCGGCTGGACGCCGATCCAGCCAACCCCTGGCCACCAAGGGCACGCTGTTCATGTTCGATGAGCCCACCACGGGGCTTCATTTCGACGACATCGCCAAGCTGATGCGAGCGTTGCGCAAGCTCCTCGAAGCGGGCCACTCCTTGGTCGTGATCGAGCACAACCTGGACGTGATTCGCGCCGCCGACTGGTTGATCGATCTCGGGCCCGAGGGTGGCGACGCCGGTGGTTTGCTGGTGGCCGAAGGCTCGCCCGAGGACCTGAAGCAGCACCCCACCTCGCACACGGCCCGCGCCCTGCGCGAGTACGACCACGCCCTCGGCGAGGGCGCCGTGCTGGCCCAGGAGGGCCGGCCCTTGCAGGCCGTGGTGCGGGCGCGCCGCGCGGACGCGATCGAGATCGTCAACGCCCGCGAGCACAACCTCAAGTCGCTCTCGGTCAACATCCCGCACGGCAAGTTCAGCGTGGTGACCGGTGTCTCGGGCTCGGGCAAGTCGACGCTTGCCTTCGACATCTTGTTCAACGAGGGGCAGCGCCGCTATCTCGAATCGCTCAACGCCTACGCCCGCAGCATCGTGCAGCCGGCTGGCCGGCCGGAGGTCGACGCGGTCTATGGCATACCCCCGACGGTGGCCATCGAGCAGCGCCTTTCGCGCGGCGGCCGCAAGTCCACGGTAGGCACGACCACCGAGGTCTGGCACTTCCTGCGCTTGCTGTATGTGAAGCTGGGGATCCAGCACTGTGTGAAGGACAGCGCCGAGGTGCGTCCGCAAACGCCCGACAGCATCGCGGCCCAGATCATGCGGCGCTGGCGCGGCCAGCATGTGGGCTTGCTCGCGCCGCTGGTGCTCAATCGCAAAGGGGTCTACACCGAGCTGGCCGACTGGGCCCGGGCCCGGCGCTACACCCACCTGCGAGTCGACGGCGACTTTTTGCCCACCACCGGTTTCCCCCGCCTGGATCGATTCAAGGAACACTCCATCGAGCTGCCGGTCGGCGATCTGAAGGTGGGCCCGGACACGGAAGGCGCGCTGCGCGAGCTCATTACCATCGCCCTCGAGCATGGCAAGGGGGTCCTGCATCTGCTGGCGCCACTCGACGGCCTGCATGAGGCGATGGACCTGGGCCTGGGCCGTCACCACCACATTGGTCAGGTGGAGGTTTTCTCGGTCCGCCGGGCTTGCCCGGTGTGCAGCACCTCCTACGCCGAGCTGGACCCGCGCCTGTTCTCCTACAACAGCAAACACGGCTGGTGCCCGGACTGCGTCGGCACCGGAGTCAAGCTCACCCGCGACCAGCGCAAGGTCCTGGACGACTCCGTGATGGACGAGGACAACAAGGGGCGGGAGCAGACCTTTGCCGAGGTCGATGTGGAAGATGTGAGTGACGAGACCTGCCCCGGCTGCGAAGGCAGTCGGCTCAACGCCCAGGCGCGCGCGGTCCGCTTCAGCGGCGTGGGCATCGCCGACGTGGCGGCCCTGTCGGTGACCGACCTGCGGCGCTGGGTTGAGGGCCTGCAGGTCGAAGGCAGCCTGAGCTTGCGCGAGCAGGGCATCGCCCGCGACCTGATCCCCGAGATCCGCAGCCGGCTTGAGTTCCTGGAGGAAGTGGGCCTGGGCTATCTCACTCTGGACCGTGGCGCGCCAACCCTCTCAGGGGGCGAGGCCCAGCGCATTCGACTCGCGGCCCAACTGGGCTCGAACCTGCAGGGCGTGTGCTACGTGCTGGACGAGCCCACCATCGGCCTGCACGCTCGCGACAATCAGATCCTGCTCAATGCCCTGCACAAGCTGGGCGACAAGGGCAATACCCTGGTGGTGGTGGAGCATGACGAGGACACCATCCGCCGTGCTGACCATGTGATCGACATCGGCCCCAGCGCCGGCAAGCGCGGGGGCCAGTTGGTGGCCCAGGGCTCGGTGGCTGATGTCACCGCCAGCGCAGACTCCATCACCGGCCGCTACCTGCTGCACGCGATGAAGCACCCGCTCAAAGCCCGGCGTGGTCCCGGCGACGCCTGGATGCAGCTGCGCGGCGCCAGTTTGCACAACCTGGGCGACGTTGACGTGGATGTGCCTTTGCAAAGGCTGGTGGTGGTGACGGGCGTCTCGGGCTCGGGCAAGTCCACGCTGGCGCGTGACGTGCTGCTGGAGAACGTGCAGCGCGGCGTTCAACAGCGCTCCACCAAGGCCGGGCGCGAGGCCGACGAGCGCGGCCAGCATCCGGAGTGGGTGGACTGCCGCTCGCTCACCGGCTACCAGGGCATCGACCGGGTGCTGGAGGTCGACCAGACCCCCATCGGCAAGACGCCGCGCTCCTGCCCCGCCACCTACATCGGCTTCTGGGATACGGTGCGCAAGCTCTTTGCCGACACCTTGGAGGCCAAGGCCCGCGGCTATGGGCCCGGGCGCTTCTCCTTCAACACCGGCGAGGGTCGCTGCCCCACGTGCGAAGGCCAGGGCCTGCGCACCATCGCGATGAGCTTTTTGCCCGACGTGAAGGTGCTGTGCGAGTCTTGCCATGGCGCACGATTCAATCCCGAGACCCTGGCCGTGACCTGGCGCGGCAAGAGCATCGGCGACGTGCTGCAGATGGAGGTAGACGAGGCGGTGGAATTTTTCGCTTCCATGCCGAATATCAGCCACCCGCTGCAGTTGCTCAAAGACGTGGGCTTGGGCTACCTCACCCTCGGCCAGCCATCACCCACGCTCTCCGGCGGCGAGGCGCAGCGGATCAAGTTGGTGACCGAGCTGTCCAAGGTGCGCGACGACGTGACTCGCCGCGGCCAGAAGGCGCCGCACACGCTGTATGTGCTGGACGAGCCGACGGTGGGCCTGCACATGGCCGACGTGGAAAAGCTCATTCGCGTGCTGCACCGTTTGGTGGACGGCGGGCACAGCGTGGTTGTCATTGAGCACGATCTCGATTTGATCGCCGAAGCGGATTGGATCGTCGACCTCGGACCCGAGGGCGGCGATGCCGGTGGCCAGGTGGTGGCGAGCGCACCGCCCGAGGAGGTGGTGCGCCTGGGCACCCACACGGGCGTTGCGCTGGCGCCAGTGCTGGCGCGGGCGTGAAGCCGTCTTAGCGCGCGGCCAGCAGGGACTGCGCCATCTCGGCAAAACCCTCGCCCCGCTCGGCTTCGGTCACGTAGCGAGGCAGGTGGGCGAGCTGAGGCACGAAGCGGGCAATGTTCGCCACGCCGACCGACTGCGGGAAGTGCTCGAACATGCGCTGGTCATTGGTGGAGTCGCCGATATAGGCCCAGGTTGCGATCTCGTCGTCCAGATCGCGACCGGTGAGCGCGCGCAGTATCCAGCGCGCGCCGGCGAGCTTGTCATGCTCGCCAAACCAGCCGTTGATGTGGATCGAGCTCACCGTGGCCTGCATACCGGCAGCCTGCATCGTGGCCACCACCTGATGGATAGCGGACGCGGGCAGGTGGCTGAACTCGCTGTGGTCGATGGCGATGTCGGTCTCGCGCCCGGCGCTGTCTCGGGCCAGCGTGGCGCCGGTGACTTCCGTCACGATGCGACGGGCAACTTCCTGCATGCGCGCGAAGTTGCCCGCCCGGGTGGCGCTGTCCTGCAGGTAGAGCTTCTTGATCTTCTTGCCGCTGGGATGGCCGTTGGCAGGTGCATCCCCCGCGCCGGTAAAGCCGGCGTCGTGGACCTCTTGTTCGCCCACCAGGGCCACCGCACCGTTTTCCGCCACGATGGCCTGCACCGGCCAGGCCCGCGCGAAGGGTTCGCTCCAGCCCAATGGCCGGCCAGTGACCGCGATGACCGGCAGCCCGGCTGTCTGCAGCGCGACCAGGGCCGTGAGGGCCTCAGGCGTGATCGCGCCCTCGGTGGTCAGGGTGTCGTCGATATCGGTGAACACGCCGCGCACTCGCCGGCGGTCTTCCAATGGCCAGGACGAGAGCGGGCGCATGGCGTGGGCAGGCGCGACACAGCGGCCGCGCTCAGCTGCCTTGCAGAGCCAAGCCCGCATGCTCACGCAGCGGGTGGAAGTGGATCTTGGGAAAGCGCTCCTGCGCCAGCCGCACGTCGTAGGGCGAAGTGCACAGGAATGCCAGCGCGTCGGCCGCATCGCGCGACATGCGCTGGGGATAGGCGTCGACGAAGGTGCGCAGCTCGGCGGGCGTGTCGGCCGTGATCCAGCGCGCGCCGGTGTACTGGCAGCCCTCGAGCCGGATGTCGGCGTCGTATTCGGCTTTCAGGCGGTGCTGCACCACCTCGAACTGCAGCTGGCCCACGGCCCCCAGCAGCATCGCGCCGCCAGCCTCGGGCTTGAAGACCTGGATCGCACCTTCCTCACCGAGTTGAGCCAGGCCCTGCTGGAGCTGCTTGGTGCGCAGGGGGTTGCGCAGCAGCACCGTCATGAACAGCTCGGGCGCAAAAAAGGGCAGGCCAGTGAACTGCAGGTTGGCGCCGTCGGTGATGGTATCGCCCAGTTGCACGCCGCCGTGGGTGGTGAAACCGATGATGTCGCCTGCATAGGCTTCATCCACCGCCTCGCGTCGCTGGGAAAGGAAGGTCACGACCGAGGTCGGCCGTAGCTCCTTGCCAGTGCGCTGCACCTTGAGCTTCATGCCAGGTGTGTATTTGCCCGAAGCCATGCGCACGAAGGCGATGCGGTCACGGTGGTTGGCGTCCATGTTCGCCTGGACCTTGAACACCACGCCCGAAAAGGCGTTGTCTTCCGGCTGGATGGTCTTTTCCTGCGGCTGCTTGTTGACCAGGAGTGAGCTCTTGCGGGGCTGGGGCGCGGGTGCCAGGTCCACCAGGGCGTCGAGCACCTCCATCACACCGAAGTTGTTCACGCCCGAGCCGAAAAAGACGGGGGTCTGCCGGCCCTCCAGGAAGGCCTGGTGGTCCCAGGCGGGGGAGGCGCCGACGGCCAGCTCCATGCTGTCGGCCGCGGCCTCGAACTCCGCGCCGAAGCGGCCCTCCAGGGCGACGCGGTCCGACAGCGCAATCGCCTCGAAGTCTTGGGGCCGGCGCTCGCTGCCTGACTCGAACACCGTCATCGCCTCGGTCCGTAGGTTCATGATGCCGCCGAACAACTTGCCCTTGCCCACCGGCCAGGTCATCGGCACACAGGGCATGCCTAGTTCCCGTTCGACCTCGTCGAGGATGTCCAGCGGCTCGCGCACCTCCCGGTCCATCTTGTTCACGAAGGTGATGATGGGCGTGTTGCGCTGGCGGCAGACCTCGATCAGGCGGCGGGTCTGTGCTTCCACGCCGTTGGCGGCATCAATCACCATCAGCGCCGAATCCACCGCTGTGAGCACCCGGTAGGTGTCCTCGGAGAAGTCCTTGTGACCGGGTGTGTCCAGCAGGTTAATCACATGGTCCCGGTAAAGCATCTGCATCACCGAGGAGGCCACCGAGATGCCGCGCTGCTTCTCGATTTCCATCCAGTCGGAGGTGGCATGGCGCGAGGCCTTGCGCGCCTTCACGCTGCCGGCGATCTGGATCGCGCCAGAGAACAGCAGCAGCTTTTCCGTGAGCGTGGTCTTGCCCGCGTCGGGGTGCGAAATGATGGCGAAGGTGCGCCGTCGCCGGGTTTCGGCGGCGAAGTCGGGAGAGGACAAGAAAGGCTCCAGGGGAGGGCAGGCCCCGCCGCCGAAATGGCTGGCGTGGTCATTCGTGGCCCAGGCAGCTCTCTATTTTGCCTTTGACGCGGGCTGCCGACATCGGTGGCGCTGCCTCAGCCCCGGTGCGCCTCCTTTCGAAGGCCCGCGGGCACCGATGTGATCCAAGGGGAACTCGCCCGACCTGTATTCAACAAAGGTGCAAACAAGTAGTTATTTAGGGTTGCAAACTGAGCCTTCTGTTCAACGGGGTTCCTGGCGATGGCGTCTCGCGCACTTTGCAAAAAGGCCGGTCTGTTCCGGCTGGCACTTGCCGCGTTGTGTCTGGTGCTGGCCGCATGTGGCGGTGGCGGCGGGCCGGCGTCCGTGCCGGCCGGTGGACAAGCCGGGGCTGCGGGTTCAGGAGGGCCGGTCGTCGTACCGGTCGTAGATCCGGGCGCATCTGTGGGCCCCTCTTCAGGGGCGGACCCAGGAGCCAACCCAGCCATTAACCCAAGTACGGATCCGGGCGGGGTGGCGGTGCCGGACACGGTGCCCCCCACAGCCGGCTTCTTGACGCGACCGCCCGCCCTGTTCAAGTCCGAGGCCCTGGTGGTCGGTTTCAGCGAACCCATGGACCCTTCCACCTTGGTGCTCACGGGCGACCTGGCCGTGGTGGCCACACCCGGCTGGAACGCGGGCAGCGATACCCTCACCCTGACTCCCGGGCCGGCCGGCTGGCCCCTGGGTTCGGCTCTGCGCATCGCCCTCGAAGCCCGTGACAAGGCGGGCAACGCCCTCGCGCCCTTGCAGGCGGAGTTTCTGGTCCGACTTGATTTGCGCACCAACCAGCCGGCCTTGGCCGTGATCGGCCAGACGGACTTTTCCGGTATTCACGGCAACCAGCCCCAGGGCGTTCCAACCGCCAGCAACCTGGTCTACCCCACCGGCAACCCCTACCTGTCGCCTCAAGGGCGCTTGGTGGTGCCCGATTCGGGAAACAATCGGCTCTTGGTCTATGACGGCGTCCCCACGGCTTCGGGTGCTTCGGCCGTGGCGGTCGTCGGACAGCCAGACTTATCAAGCAATGCCTACCTCGTCGACGCCGCCCACCGCTTGACGCCGCGCGGTATGGCGGCATGGGGCGACCGGTTCATCGTGAGTGAGCATTTCGCCGACCGTGTCGCGATCTACCCGGAGTCGCCCCTGGGCGGCACATCCACCCTGCCGACGGTGGTGCTGGGTCTTCCCGCTTTTGGCACGGACACCCGCCAACTGATCAACGCCCCAACCTGCGACGCCACCCGGCTTTTGCGCCCTACAGGTGTTGCGGTGACGCCCGACGGGCGACTGCTTGTCGCGGACAGTGGGCATCACCGGGTCCTGATCTGGAACAGGGTGCCGACAGTCTCGGGCACGCCGGCTGATCTTGTCCTGGGTCAGTCTGGCATGAACACCTGCGACCCCAATGCGACCGCCACGTCAGGCGAAGCCAGCGCCGTGAGCGCTCGCTCCCTCAATGCTCCTGTCGGCTTGTGGACCGACGGCACCCGGCTGGTCGTGGTGGACGCCGGTAACCACCGCGCCCTGATCTGGAACAGCTTTCCCCAGGCCAGCTTCGCGCCTGCTGACCGGGTTTTGGGGCAGCCGGACTTCACCACCAACAGCAACGCCCCCGCGCCCTCTGCCTCCACTGTCGCGCGCGGAGCGGGTGGAGGCAACCTCTACGGTGAAGTCACCTCTAATGGGGTGCAGTTGGCGATCGCCGACACCTTCGACTGCCGCGTCCTGCTCTGGAACGACTTTCCCATGCGCAACGGCCAAGCAGCGGACATCGTCCTGGGGCAGGCCACCTTCACCGAGCGCCTAGCCGAGCCCAAGGGCGCGAGCACCCTGTACTTCCCGACAGGCGTTCTTTTCACCCGTGAGGCACTGC
Source organism: Comamonadaceae bacterium (assembly GCA_947449025.1). Lineage (GTDB taxonomy): Bacteria > Pseudomonadota > Gammaproteobacteria > Burkholderiales > Burkholderiaceae_C > Ramlibacter. Next base: position 25,447 of record CANFQF010000008.1, on the reverse strand, counting down.
TGGTTCCCAACGGCTTTCGCGTTTCCATCTTCCCGTCCCGTTGAAGGCGTTTTGCAGGGTTCTTTGCGGGGCGTTTATCGGAGAACCTATAATCCGGCCGTCCCGAGGAGCGTTGCAGCACACCATGTGCGAGGCTCGGGCTTTCATCCGCAACGACGCTCACCCACTGTTTCCGTGTGGTGAGCCCCTAACCCCGGTGCTTCCCAGGCTGCAGTGGATTTCTGGTCCACCCACCTGATTTTGGAGCACGCATGAACGCCATCCTCAAAGCAGTCGCCACCGTTGACTGCGCCATCGCCGACCTGACCCTGGCCGATTGGGGCCGCAAGGAAATCAAGATTGCCGAGACCGAAATGCCCGGTCTGATGGCGATCCGCCAAGAGTTCTCGGCCAAGCAGCCCTTGAAGGGCGCGCGAATCACCGGTTCGCTGCACATGACCATCCAGACGGCGGTCCTGATCGAGACCCTGCAAGCCCTCGGCGCTGATGTTCGCTGGGCCTCCTGCAACATCTTCTCCACCCAGGACCATGCCGCTGCCGCCATCGCCGCCGCTGGCACTCCGGTGTTCGCCATCAAGGGCGAGACGCTCGAGGACTACTGGAACTACACCCACAGCATCTTCGAGTTCGGCCCCAAGGGTTCGGCCAGCGAAGGCCCCAACATGATCCTGGACGACGGCGGCGACGCCACCATGCTCATGCACCTGGGCAAGAAGGCCGAGAAGGACGCCTCCGTCCTGGCCCACCCGGGCAGCGAGGAAGAGCGCATCGTCTTCGCCTCTATCAAGGCCAAGCTGGCCGTTGACCCCACCTGGTACAGCCGCAAGAGCGCCCAGATCATCGGCGTCACCGAAGAAACCACCACCGGCGTACACCGCCTGAACGAAATGTCTGCCAAGGGCAGCCTGATGTTCCGCGCCATCAACGTCAACGACTCGGTCACCAAGAGCAAGTTCGACAACCTCTATGGCTGCCGCGAGTCCCTGGTCGACGGCATCAAGCGCGCCACCGACGTGATGATCGCCGGCAAGGTCGCGGTCGTGGCCGGCTACGGCGACGTGGGCAAGGGCAGCGCCCAGGCCCTGCGTGCGCTGTCGGCCCAGGTCTGGGTGACCGAGATCGACCCGATCAACGCGCTGCAGGCCGCGATGGAAGGTTTCCGCGTCGTCACCATGGACTACGCTGCCGACAAGGCCGACATCTTCGTCACCGCCACGGGCAACAAGTCGGTCATCAACTTCGCCCATATGGCCCAGATGAAAGACCAGGCCATCGTCTGCAACATCGGTCACTTTGACAACGAGATCGACGTCGCCGAGCTCGAAGCTCAGTGCCAGTGGGAAGAGATCAAGCCGCAGGTCGACCATGTCATCTTCAAGGATGGCAAACGCATCATCCTGCTGGCCAAGGGCCGTCTGGTGAACCTGGGCTGCGGCACCGGCCACCCCAGCTTCGTGATGTCCTCGTCCTTCGCCAACCAGACGATCGCCCAGATCGAGCTGTTCACGCACCCCGAGGGCTACGACGTGGGCAAGGTCTACACCCTGCCCAAGCACTTGGACGAGAAGGTGGCCCGCTTGCACCTGCAGAAGATCGGCGCCCAACTCACCGAGCTGTCCGACGAGCAGGCTGGCTATATCGGTGTGCCCAAGCAGGGGCCGTATAAGCCGGATACCTACCGCTATTGAGGCTTGGCTCCCGCCTGTTGGCGAGGGCGGACGAGAGGGCGTCCCGCCGGAGGGACCCTCTTCCGCCTTCCGGTAGTGCGGTCCGGTCTTGCCCCCTAGCGGCCTTTTGCGTTCTATGCGCGCAGACCAACTTCTCGTCGACCGAGGCCTCGCCGCCTCGCGCTCGCAGGCCCAGCGGCTCATCGCCGCTGGTATGCGTTGGCGCGGGCCGCGCGGCTGGCAGGCGGTCGCCAAGAACGGCGACGAGCTGCCTGCGCAGGCCGAGATCGAACTGCTCGATGCCGACGAGGCGCGCTACGTCTCGCGCGGCGGCCTTAAGCTCGAGGGCGCCTTGCATGCGTCGGGTATCGACCCGCGCGGGCGTGACTGCCTGGATGTGGGCCAGTCGACCGGAGGGTTCACCGACTGCTTGCTGCAGGCGGGCGCCGCGCAGGTGGTGGGGGTGGACGTGGGCCACGGGCAGTTGCATGCACGCATGCGCCTCGACCCGCGAGTGACGGCGCTAGAGGGCGTCAACGCTCGGCAGCTCAAGGCCGCCGACCTGCCATTGCCGGCGTATGGCTTGGTGACGGGTGATCTGTCCTTCATTTCGCTCGCCCTGGTGCTGCCGGCGCTCGCGCCGCTGCTGGCGCCCGGAGGCGATTTGCTGATGCTGGTCAAACCGCAGTTCGAGCTGCAGCCAGGGCAGGTGGGCAAGGGCGGCATCGTGCGCGACCCTGCGCGCTACCCCGAGGTCGAGGCCCGTATCCGCGCTGCCTGCGCTGCCTGCGATCTCGCAGTCCTGCGATGGCTCGACAGCCCGATCGCCGGGGGCGACGGCAACCGCGAATTCTTTATCCACGCCCGGCCGCCGCAAGCGGTCCGGCCCTGAGCCCGCGCGCGCCGGACGGCCAGTCCCGCACGCACAAAAACGACATCGGCAAGGAGCGACACATGGTCCCCATCAGCCTGGAATTTTTTCCGCCTAAGACCCCCGAGGGCGCCGCCAAACTGCGTGCCGCGCGGCAGCGCCTCTATGCGCTGGGGCCCGAGTTCTGTTCGGTCACCTTTGGCGCCGGCGGCTCGACCCAGGACGGCACCCTCCAGACGGTGGTGGAGATCATGGCCGAGGGCCAACCCGCGGCGCCCCATTTGTCTTGCATCGGCCAGACCCAGGCGAGCATCCGCGAGCGGCTGGCGGCCTACCGGGCGGCGGGCGTCCGCCGCATCGTGGCCTTGCGAGGTGATCTGCCCAGCGGCTATGGCGCCAGTGGCGAGTTCCGCTACGCCAGTGACCTGGTGGCCTTCATCCGCGCAGAGACAGGCGATCACTTCCACCTGGAGGTCGCCGCCTATCCCGAAACCCATCCCCAGGCGCGCTCACCGCAGGCCGACCTGGAGGCCTTTGCGGCCAAGGTCCGGGCCGGCGCCAACGCAGGCATCACCCAGTACTTCTTCAATAGCGACGCCTATTTCCGCCATGTCGACGACTTGCACAAGATGGGTGTCGATGTGCCCATCGTGCCGGGCATCATGCCGATCACGAGCAGCACGCAGTTGATGCGGTTTTCCGATGCCTGCGGCGCCGAGATTCCGCGCTGGATCCGGTTGCGCCTGCAGTCCTTCGGCGACGACACCGCCTCGATCAAGGCCTTCGGCCTCGACGTGGTGGCCGATCTATGCGAGCAATTGGTCAACGGGGGCGTGCCAGGGCTGCACTTCTACACAATGAACCAGGCCGAGGCGGTGCTCGGCCTGCATGCGCGCATCAAGAGCGCCTGATTCGCCGTCGATCGTTCACCTTCGCTCGATCACTTTCGATCGCTCAGCCTCGATCTGCAAGGCCGTCGCCGCAACTTCGCGGCACCAGTTTTTCAGTTGCCCGATTCCAGCTCAAAGCCCTGACCGCGCCCGCGGCCCAGTGCCGCCAGCACCTGGGGCAAGGCTTCGGCCAGCACGGGCTTGAGCGTGTGCGGCGGATTGACCAGGAACATGCCGCTGGCGGTGAGGCCGGGGCGCCGGCGCGCTTCATCGGGCATGCGGGCCTGCACGCCCTCTTCGCGCTGGCCGATCGCCAGGGTGGCGTGCAGCCAGGGGCGCTTGGCCTGCTGTGCCAATGTCTTGAGTCGACGCGGCAGTCCATGCGCTTCAGGCCGCGGAATGATGGGGTACCAGATGGCGTAGCAACCGGTCCCGAAGCGCTCCAGGCTGTCTTGCAGGCAGTCGGCCACTTTGGGGTAGTCGCTCTTGATCTCGTAGCTGGGGTCGATCAGCACCAGGCCGCGCCGCGATGGCGGGGGCAGCAGGGCGCGCAATGACTCGAAGCCGTCTTGCCGGGCCACGCTCACCTGCCGGCCGGCCTTGAGTTGGGCCACATGGGCGACCAGGGCCTGACTGTCGGTCGGATGCAACTCGAACAGCTTGAGCTTGTCGCGCGCCTCTTGCCGCAGGAAATGCTGGGTGACGAAGGGCGAGCCGGGGTACAGGCGCAGGCGCGCGCCGTCCCGGTTGAAGCTGCGCACCAGGTCCAGGTAGTCGGTCAGGGCGGTAGCGGGGCGCTCCGGCGGCGTGGCCGCCATGTACTTCATAAGCGCCAGAATTCCCTCGTCGGCCTCGCCGGATGTAGCCGAATAGTCGTCATCCAGCCGGTAAAGACCTGTACCGGCGTGGGTGTCCACCACCATCAGGGCGGCAGGTTTTTGCAGCAGGTGCTGGAGGGTGGCCACCAGCACCAGATGCTTTAGCACGTCGGCGTGATTGCCGGCATGGAATGCGTGGCGGTAACTGAACATGTAGCCATGGTAGCCGCCCCTGGCCCCATCCCTCGCAAAAGGGCTGGGCCGAGCCAGCGGAATTCGTATAATGGCGGGCTCTGCAGCGTCGTCGTGGTCCCGCGGCAGATACGGTGAGGTGCTTCGGTGCCGCGCCAAAACCCCACCTAAGAGGTCCCCATCAAAGAGGGACACCGACCGTGGAAAAGGACCGCCAAACCATCTCGAAAGGGTCAATATGACCAAGACGTTCAGCGCGAAACCCGCTGACGTGACGCACGAGTGGTTTGTGATTGACGCCACCGATAAGGTGCTCGGACGGATTGCCAGCGAAGCAGCCCTCCGTTTACGCGGCAAGCACAAGGCCATTTACACGCCTCACGTCGATACCGGCGACTTCATCGTCGTCATCAACGCTTCCAAGCTCCGTGTCACTGGCACGAAAGAGCTGAACAAGAAGTACTACCGTCACTCCGGCTTCCCCGGTGGCATCTACGAGACCAATTTCCGCGACATGCAGGCCAAGCACCCCGGCCGCGCGCTGGAAAAGGCGGTCAAGGGCATGCTCCCCAAGGGTCCCCTGGGTTACGCCATGATCAAGAAGCTCAAGGTGTACGGGGGTGCCGAGCATCCTCACACCGCGCAGCAGCCCAAGCCGCTCGAGATCTAAGGAGCTGACATGATTGGTGATTGGAACAACGGCACCGGCCGCCGCAAGAGCAGTGTGGCCCGTGTCTTCCTGAAAAAGGGAACCGGCAAGATCTCGGTCAACGGCAAGGACATTGAAGCGTTCTTCGGCCGCCAGACCTCGATCATGATCGTGAAGCAGCCTCTGGTGCTGACCAACCATGTCGAGACTTTCGACATTCAGGTCAACGTCCACGGCGGCGGTGAATCCGGCCAAGCCGGTGCCACCCGTCACGGCATCACCCGCGCCCTGATCGACTACGACGCGACCCTCAAGCCCGCGCTGTCGCAAGCCGGCTTCGTGACCCGCGACGCCCGTGAGGTCGAGCGTAAGAAGGTCGGCCTGCACTCTGCTCGCCGTCGCAAGCAGTTCAGCAAGCGCTGATTCTGCCGCTGTCATGCGAGAAGGCCCTTTGGGCCGCTCGCATGCCGGCCAAAAGGCCGCTCCGGTTCGCCGGCGCGGCCTTTCTCATTGCATAAGACCCATGTCTGTCACCCCGGAGGGGCCTTGCCCCTGTTTGGCAAGGGGCATCCTCCCCACCTGCCAGTGGTCGCCAGTGGTCGCCAGTGCCGGCCAGTGCTGGCCAGTGCTGGCACTGTGAGGTCAATGTCCCTACTCGGGCCATGCCCGCTCGCTCTTGAGGCGGTCCGCGTATGGCCTAATATCGGGGCAATCTAGAAGGAATTCCCATGAGCGCAGTAGCCGAAAACATCCAGAACGACATGCCCGCGCCGCTCGTCTTCACCGACAGCGCCGCGGCCAAGGTGGCCGATTTGATCGCCGAAGAGGGCAACCCCGAACTCAAGCTGCGTGTGTTTGTTCAGGGCGGCGGCTGCTCTGGCTTCCAGTATGGCTTCACCTTCGACGAGGTGAGCAACGAAGACGACACGATCATGAGCAAGAACGGTGTGTCCTTGCTGATCGACGCGATGAGCTACCAGTACCTGATCGGTGCCGAGATCGACTACAAGGAAGACCTGCAGGGTGCGCAGTTCGTGATCAAGAACCCGAACGCGCAGTCGACCTGCGGTTGCGGTTCGAGCTTTTCAGTCTGAAGTTTTTCGATCTGAATTTCTGCATTGACCGGGCTCAGGCCGGGTAAATGCATCCCAGAACACGGGCGCCTTTGGCGCCCGTGATGCTTTGTAGTGACTGCGCCTGGCCCAACACCGCCTGCCAAGCCAGCCAGGCGAAGGCGGCAGCCTCGACCTGCAGAGGGGGCAAGCCCAAGTCGCTGGACCCCATCACCTGCACGCCTGGAAGGCAGGCTGCCAGCCGCGACATGAGGTAATCGTTGAGCGCACCGCCGCCGCAGACCACCAGCCGGCCACTCCCGCTGCCACCGTGGCGCCGTAGATCGTCGGCGCAGGTGCTGGCGGTGAGCTCGGCCAGGGTCGCCTGCACATCGGCGGCAAGTGTCTCGTCGATGCGTCGCAACCCGCTGGCCAAGAGTTCCGCATCGAGCCAGGCGAGATGGAACAGGTCGCGTCCGGTGCTCTTGGGCGGCAAGCGCTGGAAGAAGGGCTCGGCTTTGAGCCGCGCGAGCAGTTCCGGCAGTACGCGCCCCGAGGCGGCCCAGGCCCCGCCGGCGTCATAGGGCTGGCCAAGGTGGCGCGCGATCCAGCCGTCCATCAGCACGTTGGCGGGGCCGCAATCGAAGCCGGTGCAGCCGCCGTCTGCGCGCAGCAGGGTCAGATTGGCGATGCCACCCAGATTGAGCAGGGCTTCGCCCTGGCCCGGCCTGCCAAACCAGGCCCGATGGAACAGAGGTGCCAGCGGAGCGCCCTCGCCACCGGCCGCGACGTCGCGGCTGCGGAAGTCGGCCGCCACCTTGATGCCAGTCAATTCGGCCAGCAGGGCCGGCTGATTGAGCTGTAGGGTGTAGCCGGTGCCGTCAAACTCGCCCGGGCGGTGGCGCACCGTCTGGCCATGCGCGCCAATTGCCCGCACCGCCTCAGCCGACACGCCCGACTGCTGCAGCAGCGACTGCACGACCTGCGCATAGACGCGGACCAGGCCATTGCCTGCCAGGGCGGCGCGGTGCAGTTCGTTGTCGCCGGGGGAATTGAGGTCCAGCAGGGCTTGGCGCAGGTTTGCCTGGAACGGTGCGCTGGCGTGGGCGAGGATCCGGGGCGGCTGACTCCCGAAGTCGGCCAGTACCCCGTCTACCCCGTCTAGCGAGGTGCCGGACATCAGGCCGATGAAGAGGTTGCTGGGGTGAACCTGCTGCAGCCCCGCCGCCATGGGCTGCCCGGCCGCTTACTCGGCGCTGGCCGTGGTGGCCAGGGCGGACGCGGCATTGAGCTGCGGGCGCATCGCAGCTACCAGCTTCTCAAAGGCGGGCCGGGACTCGGCAAGCAAGGGCACGCCCTCGGCATTGCGGGCGATGGTCAGCGGGTCTTTGTGGACGCCGTTGATGCGGAACTCAAAGTGCAAGTGGGGCCCAGTGGCCCAGCCGGTTGCCCCCACCGCGCCGATGCGCTGGCTCTGGGAAACCCGCTGGCCCTTGCGCACATCAATGCGGCTCAGGTGAGCGTAGACGGTGGTGTCGCTGCCGCTGTGTTTGACGTGGATGACATTCCCGTAGCCGTTTTGCCAGCCGGCGAATTCCACCGAGCCCTCACCGACGGCGCGCACCGGGGTGCCTGTGGGCGCACCGTAGTCCACACCGAGGTGGGCCCGCATTTGCTGCAGGATCGGGTGCATGCGCATGGCAAAGCCGCTGGTCACGCGGGAGAACTCCATCGGCGAGGCGAGGTACTGCGAGGCCAGCGTCTTGCCGTCCAGCGAGTAGTAGGCGCCTTTGCGGCCCGGGTCCTGGAACCAGACGGCGCTGTGGGTTTTGCCTGCATTGACGAACTCAGCGGACAGAACGCGGCCCGATCGCATCGGTTCGCCGTCGGCCTCAAGCGTTTCATAGACCACGCGGAACTGGTCTCCCTTGCGCAGGCCACGGTGAAAGTCGATCCGGCCACCGAACAGGTCGGCCATTTGCACCGCGATGTCGTCGGGGATGCGGGCGTCGTCCACCGCCCCGAACAAGGAGCTGCGGATGGTGCCGCCACCCAAGCGGGAGGTGGCCACCAGCGGCGCGGTTTCGACGCGAGAACTCAGATGACCGTCTGCGCCGCGCTCGATCACCAGCCGGCGAAAGGTGCCGCTGTCGTCGGCCACCCAGCGTGCGACCAGCTTGCGCAAGGCCTGTTGGCCGTCGGCCTCAGCGGTGAGGTTGCGGCCATTGCGGCCTAGCACCTTGGTGCGAAAGACCGGATCGTTGCGGACGAAGGCCGCGGCCGCAGCATCGACCAGGCCCAGGCGGGCGAACAGGGTTTCGACCGTGTCATTGCCTCGAACGGTATCGGAGCGGTACAGGCGCAGCGCCTGCAGGTCCAAGGCCTCGATCTTTGCGGCCAGAGGCTGCACGTCCTCGGTCACCTGGCGCACCGGCACCTCGGCCGCGTCGGGGCCAAAGCTGGCCACCGCCAAGGCACCGCCACCGCCCCCAAGCAGCACCGCCGCCAGCAAGGCCGTGACCTGCTTGGGGTGATGCTCCAGCACCAGGGCCACACGGGCTGCGATGCGCTGGCTGGCGGCCACGAGACGAGGGCTCAAACAGGGCTCCTGAAGTCGGCCCGCCCATGCTGGCAAGCCGAGTCGTTCTGTCCTGCGCGGTGCAAGCGCAGACACGGGGTGAAAAGGGACAGGGGGCAGCTGGCCCGACCAGAACCGGATGGCGCAGGGCACCAGCGGTCGCGATCTAGAATCAGTCTACCCTTGTTCTGGCGCGAGTATAGCTGCTCGCGCAGCGCCGTCCAATCAAGAAAAAGCCTTATGAATCAAGCAGCTGTAACAGAAAGCCCAGCAGTATCCGACCGGGTCCTTGAGTCCATGGCGGTGTCCCTGCGTGGATGCGAAGAGCTGCTTCCACGGGGTGAATGGGAACAAAAGTTGTCGCGCTCCGAGGCCTCGGGCGTGCCGCTGCGGATCAAGCTGGGCCTGGACCCGACCGCGCCCGACATCCACCTGGGGCATACGGTGGTTCTCAACAAGATGCGCCAGCTGCAGGACCTCGGGCACCAGGTCATTTTCTTGATTGGCGACTTCACCTCCCTGATCGGTGACCCCTCGGGCCGCAATAGCACCCGGCCGCCGCTCACGCCCGAGCAAATCAAGGCCAACGCCGAGACCTACTACCGCCAGGCCAGCATGGTGCTTGATCCGGCCCGCACCGAGATCCGCTACAACAGCGAGTGGTGTGAGCCCCTGGGCGCCACCGGCATGATTCAACTGGCCGCCAAGTACACCGTGGCCCGGATGATGGAGCGCGACGACTTTCACAAGCGCTTCACCCAGGGCCAGAGCATCTCGGTGCATGAATTCCTCTACCCGCTGATGCAGGGCTACGACTCGGTGGCTCTGAAGTCCGACCTCGAGCTCGGCGGCACCGACCAGAAGTTCAACCTCCTGATGGGCCGGCACCTGCAGCAGGAGTGGGGCCAGGAGCCTCAGTGCATCCTGACCATGCCGCTCTTGGAGGGGCTCGACGGCATCGACAAGATGTCCAAGAGCAAGAACAACTACATCGGCATCAGCGAGGACGCCAACACCATGTTCTCCAAGGTGATGTCGATCTCCGACACGCTGATGTGGCGCTGGTTCACGCTCCTGAGCTTCCAGTCCGAGGCTGCGATTGCGGCTCTGCGCGCCGAGGTCGAGGGCGGCCGCAACCCGCGTGACGCCAAGGTGATGCTGGCCAAGGAAATCACCGCCCGCTTCCACGATGCCAAGGCGGCCGATGGCGCCGAGCAGGATTTCGTGAATCGCAGCAAGGGCGGAATTCCCGACGAGATCCCCGAGGTGCAGCTGGCCGGCGCGCCCATGGGCATTGCCGCCCTGCTCAAGGCGGCGGGTCTGGCGCCCTCCAGTTCGGAGGCCAACCGCCTGATCGACGGCAGCGGCGTGCGGATCGATTCCAGCGTCGTCAGCGACAAGGGACTCAAGCTCGGCGCCGGCACTTACGTGGTTCAGGTGGGTAAGCGCAAGTTTGCCCGGGTCACCCTGGCCTAGATTGGAAGGCGACATGCGCCGCCTGCTGGACCACCTGACCCCTCGCCGCTTGCTGCTGGTCTCGGCGCTGGTAGCGGTGGTCACCATCGCGCTGAAGGCTTTGGCCTGGCAGCTGACAGGCTCTGTGGGGCTGCTCTCGGATGCCCTGGAGTCTTTTGTCAATCTGGCCAGCGCCCTGTTTGCCCTGGTCATGGTGACGGTCGCCGAGGCACCGCCCGACGAAGACCATCCCTATGGCCATCACAAGGCCGAGTATTTTTCCTCGGGTTTCGAGGGCATCCTGATCATCGGTGCGGCGGTGGGCATCTTCTGGGCGGCTGGCCATCGGCTGCTCGACCCCGAGCCGATCGAGCAGGTCGGCTGGGGCCTCGGCCTGGCGGTGGCCAGTTCGGCGCTCAATGGGCTGCTCGCCTGGGTGATGTTTCAGGCGGCCCATGCGCATCGCTCGATCGCTCTGGAAGCCGACGCCCGGCATTTGGTCACCGACGTCTGGACCTCGGCAGGCGTGGTGGCCGGTCTGTCGCTGGCCGCCGTCACCGGATGGCTCTGGCTCGACGGCCTGGTGGCCATGGGGGTGGCGCTCAACATCCTGCGCGAGGGCGTGTCGCTCTTACGCCGGTCATCGCAGGGGCTGATGGACGAAGCCCTGGAGCCCGAGGTGCAGGCCGAGATTCAGCGCACGCTGGAAGGCTTCGCCCACGCCACCATCCGCTTCGATCACGTGACCACCCGCAAGGCCGGGCAGCGACGTTTCGTCGACTTGCACATGCACATGCCGGCCGACTGGACGCTGCGCCGGGCCGCCGCCCTGCGCACCTCGGTGGAACAGGCCCTCATGGCCGCGGTGCCGGGGCTGCGCGCCAGCATTCAGCTGCTGCCCAGTGACGTGGAAGCGCACTTCGACGACAGGATGGACCCGCGCTGAGGCGCGGGGGGCGAGTCGCCTTGCTGCCTTGCCGGACTCAGTAGGGATCGGGAAACCCCAGGGCCCCCATCAGCAGGATTTCTGCCGTCTCCATCGCCAGCGCGTCCTGCTCATTGGTTTCGTGGTCCCAGCCCTGGGCGTGCAGCGTGCCGTGGACCAGCAGGTGGGCGTAGTGGGCCTCGAGTGTTTTGCCTTGTTCCCTCGCCTCGCGCTCGACGACCGGACCGCATAGCACCAGGTCGCCCAGCACCACGGGCGCTTGCTGGTAGTCGAAGGTGAGCACGTTGGTCGCGTAGTCCTTGCGGCGGTACTGGCGGTTGAGGGCTCGCCCTTCGTCCTCACCGACGATGCGCACCGCCATCTCGCCGGGATGCTGCAGGGCCATCGCCATCCAGCGCCGGACGCGTGCCTTCCGAAGCAGCGCGCGATGGACCGCGGCGCCGGGAAACTCGCCGAATTGCAAGCTCAGATCGAGCGACGAAGCAGCCAGGGCCACCGCGGATCCGGCTTTGCCGGTCTGCGCGTGGCGCCCCCTGGGGGGAGGCGCCGCAGGCGCTTCGGGGGGGGCAACAACTCGCGCGTGGCGCCCCCTGGGGGGAGGCACCGCAGGCGCTTCGGGGGGGTCAGCGACCGGCATCGGACTTCCGGGCCGCGTCGTAGGCGTCGACGATGCGCGCCACCAGGGGGTGGCGGACCACGTCGGCGCTGGTGAAGCGGGTGTGGGCGATGCCCTTGACCCGCTTGAGAATGTGCTCGGCCTCGATCAGTCCCGACAGTTGGCCCTTGGGCAGATCGATCTGGCTCACGTCTCCCGTGACCACGCACTTGCTGCCGAAGCCAATGCGGGTGAGGAACATCTTCATCTGTTCGGGCGTGGTGTTTTGCGCCTCGTCGAGGATGACAAAGGCGTTGTTCAAGGTGCGCCCGCGCATGAAGGCCAGGGGCGCAATTTCGAGCGCGTTGCGCTCGAAGGCCTTGGCGACGCGGTCGGACCCCATGAGGTCGTAAAGCGCGTCGTACAGGGGGCGCAGGTAGGGGTCGACCTTTTGCGCCAGATCGCCGGGCAAAAAGCCCAGCTTCTCGCCAGCCTCTACTGCGGGTCGAGTGAGGATGATGCGTTGCACCGCGCTACGCTCGAGTGCATCCACCGCGCAGGCCACCGCCAAGTAGGTCTTGCCGGTCCCAGCGGGGCCGATGCCGAAGGTGATGTCGTGCTGGGCGATGTTGTCCAGGTAGACGGTCTGGTTGGGTGTGCGCGCACGCAGGTCCGCGCGCCGGGTTTGCAGCACGGGCGCACCATCGGGCGCTGAGTCCATGGACGCGTCGCCGGCGAGCATGATCTGGACTTTTTCCGCCGCGATCGGGCGGGCCGCAATCTCGTACAGGGCCTGGAGCAACTCGAGTGCGCGCTGGGCCCGGGCTTTGGGGCCATCGACCTTGAACTGCTCGTGCCGGTGAGCGATGGAAACCTGCAGCGCCGCCTCAATCGTTCGCAGGTGCTCGTCGGTGGGGCCGCACAGGTGAGCCAGGCGGGTGTTGTTGGGCGGTGAAAATGTGTGGCGCAGGATCAAGCTGATAATTTCCAGGATGCAGGGCCTGTCTGAAGTGGCCCCAGGACCCCCATGATAGGCAAACTCACCGGAACTCTGGTCGATCGCAACCCACCGCAGGTGCTGATCGACTGCTATGGCGTCGGCTACGAGGTCGATGTCCCCATGAGCAGCTTCTACAACCTGCCGGCCTTGGGCGAGAAAGTCTCGCTCCTGACCCACTTCCTGGTCCGCGAGGATGCGCAAATCCTCTATGGCTTTCTCACCGTGGGCGAGCGCGAGACTTTCCGGCAGTTGATCAAGATCTCTGGCGTGGGCCCGCGCACTGCCCTCTCGGTACTCTCCGGCATGAGCGTCACCGAGATCGCCCAGGCGATCACCGCCCAGGACGCAGGCCGGCTGGTCAAGGTGCCGGGCATCGGCAAAAAGACCGCCGAGCGCCTGCTGCTTGAACTCAAAGGCAAGCTGGGGGCCGACCTGGGCCCGGTGGGCGGCGGCCCGCGCAGCGACGCCCAGGCCGACATCCTGCAGGCCTTGCTGGCCCTGGGCTACAGTGACCGCGAAGCCAGTGCGGCGCTCAAGGCACTGCCCGAGGGCGTGGGCGTGAGCGAGGGCATCAAGGCGGCGCTCAAGGCGCTGGCCAAGTGAAAGGCCTGGGCCTGCGTCCGACCCTCCTGTGGCGTGCGCGCTGACATCGGGCGCTCGCCCGACCGTCGACACTCCAGAGCCGCAAACCCAGCCATTCATGCCGACCGCCTCTCGTCTCGCACAGCGCTTTGCGCGCTCCTTCTATTGGCCAAAGCTGCAGGCCTTGCGCGCGCCCTTCGGCCTTCTGGCTTGCAGCGCTGCCCTGGCCTTGGCAGCTTGCGGCGGCGGTGGCGTTCAACCCGACCCCGGCCCGCCTACCAACGACGGTGTGGCCCGAATCGAGCCCTACGAGCGCACTGCCAGCATGTCTCTGGTGCAGTTGCGCAGCGTTTCCTCTGAACCCTCGGTGCCGGCGGTGGTGCCGGCGCGGGTGGTGCTCCCTCTTTTGGTCGATCCGGCGGTCGAGGCTGGTCCGCGTGCTTCGGGCCAGCCCGTGCGCATTGGCCAGGGCCGAGCGGTGCCCATCGCAGCAGACAACCAGCGCCTGGGAGCGTTGCTGCAATGGGAGCCCTCGGCGTCGGGCGGCTTGGTGGCGGCCGTGACCTTTCGTTCCGAGGGGGCGGCCGGCCTGCGGCTCGGCCTGGCGGTGGACCGACTGCCTGCCCAGGCCGCGCTGCGCGTGTTTGGGACCGCGGGCCCGCCTGTTCGACTTCTGGGTTCGGAAGTGGTGGGCAGTCTGGCGCGTGATGGGCAGGCGGGTGTTCGCACCTCGCCCCCATCGGCGCTCCCAGCCCCCTTGTTTTGGACACCGACGGTCGCCGGTGAGGAGGCGACGCTCCAGATCGAGTTGCCGGCGGGTGTGTCTCCCGCTGAATTGGCCTTGGCCGTGCCGCGGCTGTCCCACCTGTGGTGGACCCACGCGGCCAACCTGGACTCGCAGCGCCGTGCAGCGGCGCCGGGTCTCGACATCGGCACCTGCCACATCGACGCCACCTGCGAGTCCGCCTATTCCTATGAGGCGCGAGCGGTGGCGCGTCTGGAATACCTGCGGGACGGGGACGCCAACTACTCTTACTTCTGCACCGGCACGCTGATGGCCGACACCGCGGTGAGCGGCACACCTTATTTCCTCACCGCCAACCACTGTGTCGGCACCCAGACCGAGGCCTCTACGGTGGCAACCTACTGGTTCTACCGCACCGGGACCTGTAACAGCAGCTCCGTGAGCCCTGACGCGGTGGAACTGCAGGGAGGGGCCGCCTTGCTGTTGGTCTCGGCCGATTCCGATCTGACTTTTCTGCGCTTGGCGGGGCGGCCGCCAACGGGCGCCGTTCATGCAGGCTCCCTGGTGGGGCAGCCGGCCTTGGGCGTGGCCGTGGGCGCCCTGCATCACCCCGGCGGGACGACCCTCAAGTTCAGCGAAGGCCGAGTGAATGCTTATGGCAGCTGCATCGGCAATTTCTGCCAGGCCGACGACGCTTCTGATGGCAACTACCTGGTGCTGCGCTGGACGCGGGGCGTTACCGCCCAGGGCAGCAGCGGCTCGCCGATCTTTGCCCAGGTGGGAAGCCGCCGCTATGTCGTCGGCCACCTGTTCGCAGGCTCATCGAGCTGCAGCGACCCCACTGCGAACGACTACTTCGGCCGCATGGACCGGGCCTACCCGCTCCTTCGGTCCTGGCTGGGGTCGGTGCCTGGCAGCTGAGCGGCCTCGGGCAATCCGGAGAGCGGTCCTGGCACCAGCGGTAGGCGCAGTACCATAGCTGACATCCATGACCATCCAGACCGACGACTTCGCTCCCGCGCCCGCCCGCATGGTCTCGGCCGCACCCACTTCGCCCGGCGAGGAGGCGATCGAGCGGGCCCTGCGACCCAAGCTGCTCCAAGAGTATGTGGGTCAGGCCAAGACCCGTGAGCAACTCGAAATTTTCATCGGCGCTGCCACCCGGCGCGGCGAAGCGCTGGACCATGTGCTGCTCTTTGGCCCGCCTGGCCTGGGCAAGACCACCCTCTCACACATCATTGCCCACGAACTGGGAGTGAACCTGCGCCAGACCTCGGGCCCGGTGCTCGAAAAACCCAAGGACCTGGCCGCGCTTTTGACCAACCTCGAGCGCAACGACGTCCTCTTTATCGACGAGATTCACCGGCTCTCGCCGGTGGTCGAGGAAATTCTCTACCCGGCGCTCGAGGACTACCAGATCGACATCATGATCGGTGAGGGGCCGGCTGCCCGTTCGATCAAGCTCGACCTGCAGCCCTTCACCCTGGTGGGCGCCACCACCCGCGCCGGCATGCTCACCAATCCGCTGCGGGACCGCTTCGGCATCGTTGCCCGGCTGGAGTTCTACACGCCAGAAGAACTCGCCCGCATCGTCTGGCGCAGCGCCGGCTTGCTGGGCGCGCCGATGGACGAGGCCGGCGGCCAGGAAATCGCCCGCCGCTCGCGCGGCACACCGCGTATCGCCAACCGGTTGCTACGCCGTGTGCGTGACTACGCCGAGGTCAAGGGCGACGGCCGCATCACTCAAGAGATTGCGCAAAAGGCCCTGGCCATGCTCGATGTCGACCCGCAGGGCTTTGATCTGATGGACCGCAAGCTGCTCGAAGCGGTGATTCACCGCTTTGATGGCGGACCGGTGGGCTTGGACAACATCGCCGCCAGCATCGGCGAAGAGTCGGGGACGATCGAGGATGTGATCGAGCCTTACCTCATTCAGCAGGGCTATCTGCAGCGCACCCCGCGCGGACGGATCGCCACGCTGGCGGCCTTTCGTCACCTGGGCGTGACGCCCCCCACGGCCGTGGGCGGCTTGTTCGGCGCCGGCAACTAAGGCACCGGGGGCAGGGCGATCAGGGCGGTGTCGGCGCCAAGGATGTGAGCGGCAGCCGCAGCTCGATCTCCCGCACGGCTTCGCGCAATGACTCCACGCATTCGGCCACTCGGGCGCCCGACAGGCGCGGCGTGATGCTGGACACGCTGAGAGCCGCCAGGGGCCGGCCAGAGGGGTCGCGGATGCACACCGCGACGGAACTCACCCCGCTGGTTTCCAGCACGTCGGTGTAGGCAAAACCGTTCTTGCGGGTGGTGGCGATGCGCTCTTGCAGCACCTCGGGTGTCAGGCGCGCATAGCGCTCGGCCACTTGGGAGGCGGTGGCGCGGCAGATGCGCGCCACTTCGTCGTCGTCCATGGCGCTGAGCATCGCCAGATTGCCGCAACCCACCAACAGCGGACGCCGGCGCCCCGGCTCCAGGACAAAGGCCTTGATGGGGTAGCTGCCATCCTTGCGATCGAGGCAGACCCCGTCGAAGCCGACACGCTCGCTCAAAAAGACGGTGTCACCGGTCTGCTCGGCGACGGCGGTCAGCATGGGCTGGCACAGATCCCGCAGCTGGGTGCGCGGCGCGGCCGCCAGCCCCAGCTCGTAAATCGAATTGCCCAGGCGGTATCGCTTGGACTTGTGCTCCTGCATCACCAGACCCTCGGCAACCAGGCCCTGCAAGACGCGGTGCACCGTGGAGCGCTCCAGGCCGGTGTCGCGGCACAGCTCGATCAGGCGGGCGCCGCTCCGGTTGCGGATCGCCAGGACCCGCAGCAGCGACGCGATGCGGGCAATCAGCTGTGTGCCCGGCACGTGGGCGGTGGCTTCAACTTTTCCCATGTCGTGGAACAAAAAGCAGTGGAGGGCTATTTGACGCGAACTTAGCAGGGAATAGAGTGGCCCGAGTCCATTTTTTTCGTTCCATTGGATGAACTTCCAGGGCGCATCGCGCGCCCGCACCCGCAGGAGACCTTTGTCGTGAAAGTGATTCAGATCGAAGCGATTCCCTTCCGGATTCCGCTTAAAAAAGCCTCTCGCTGGGGCGCCCACGGCAAGCGGGATGCGCAGGACCATGTGGTGGTCCGCATCACCTCGGAGAGCGGCAAGGTCGGTATTGGGGAGGCGCCCGCGCGCCCCTCGATTTACGGCGAGACCCAGCGCTCGATCGTGCACATCGTGCGCGACACGATTGCCCCGATGCTGATGGGCTGCGACCCCCTGGACCGCGAGTCCTACCAGGACAAGCTCGGCGCCGTGCCCTGGAACCCCACCGCCAAGGCCGCCATCGATACCGCGCTGCATGACCTGGCGGCGCAGGAGTTGGGCGTGAACCTGGCCCGCCTGCTCGGCGGCCAGCTTAAGCCGGTCGAAGTGAGCTGGATGCTCAGTTTGAACTTCAACGACGACACGGAGTTCGTGCGCGAGGCGATGGACGTCCGAGAGCGCTATGGCATTCGCGCCTTCAAGATCAAGGCCGGCTCCGACCCCGCGGGTGACATTCGCCGCATGGAGATGCTGCGCCGCGCGCTCGGCGACGATGCGCTCTTGTTCATCGACGCCAATCAGCTCTATTCCCCCGACGTGGCCATTCGCACCATCCGCGCGATGGAGCACTTTGGCCTGGCCATGGCCGAAGAGCCGGTGGCCATCACCCTGGGCAGCTGGCGCAAGAAGGTGGCCGACGCCATTTCCACCCCGATCCTGGCCGACGACAGCGTCTTCTCTCTGCCGGAAGCCCGGCGCGAATTGCAAGACGGCGCGATCGGTGTCATGGGCATCAAGATCGCCCGCACCGGCATGTACGAGTCCATGCGCATCGCCCATGCCGCCGAGGCTTTCGGCCTGCCTTGCTGGATCGGATCGCAGGGCGTCTCGGGCATTGGCGCGGTGGCGAGCGCCCAGTTTGCCGCTGCCTTCCGCAGCGTCACCTACCCGGCCGACCTGTCGACCCCGCTCAAGCAGCAAGACGACCTGCTGGCCCACCCCATCGACATTCGCGACGGCAAGTTGCACGTGCCCGATGTGCCCGGTGCCGGCGCCGAGATCGACGCCGACAAGCTGGCCATGTACCGGCTGGACTGGTGAATTCAAAGGGGAACCACGCCATGCTTCAGAAAGTCAAAGTCGCTGCGCCCCGCCTGGCGCGCCAGCGCGCGGTCCACTGCGCGGTCATTCGCGGCGGCACCAGCCGCGGTATCTACTTCCATGCCGACGATCTGCCCAGCGATCCGGCCGAGCGTGACAGCGTCCTGCTGCAGGTGATCGGCAGCCCGGACCCGCGCCAGATCGACGGCCTGGGCGGTGCCGACACCCTCACCAGCAAGATCGTGATCGTGCGCCGCAGTGAGCGCCCGGATGCGGACGTCGACTACACCTTCGGCCAGGTCGGCATCGAGCAGGGCTATGTGTCCTACTCGGCCAACTGCGGCAACCTTTCGGCGGGCGTGGGCACCTTTGCGATCGAAGAGGGCCTGGTCGAGCCGGTGGCGCCCGAGACCCGGGTCCGCATCTACAACACCAACACGAAG
Source organism: Comamonadaceae bacterium (assembly GCA_947449025.1). Taxonomy (GTDB): domain Bacteria; phylum Pseudomonadota; class Gammaproteobacteria; order Burkholderiales; family Burkholderiaceae_C; genus Ramlibacter. The sequence goes on along the minus strand of CANFQF010000008.1, from coordinate 6,840 downwards.
CAGCTGCTGGTGGCCTATGTGCCGGTGGAGGCCGATGGCACGCCTTGCGCCACGGGCGACTACGCGATCGCCGGCGTGCCGGGAACCTCTGCCGAGATCCGGCTGGACTTTGCCGCCACCAGTGGCGCGAGTACCGGGAAGGTGCTGCCCAGTGGCAACGCCAGCGACATGCTGTTCGTTCCCGAACTCGGGCGCAGCATTGAGGTTTCCATCGTCGACGTGGCCAAGGCCACCTGCTACTTTCGCGCCCGCGACGTCGGCATTGAAGGCACCGAAGGCCCGGACCAGTTCACGCCCGAAATCCTCGATCGCTTCTGGGCGGTGCGCAACGCCGCTGCCGCCCATGTGGGCCTCGCCCCCGAGTCGCGCCTGCCGCATCCGGTGGCCGTGTGCGAGCCGGCCGACTACATCGACTACATGACCAAGGAAACCGTGCGGGCCGAGGACGTGAGCTTCGTGGCCCGGCGTGTTGGCGGTCCGCCGCCGCGCCTGCATCGGGCCTTTGCCGCGACCGGCGCGGTGTGCACCGCGGTCGCTGCCTTCCTGCCCGGCACTGTCGTTCACCAGGTGGCGCGTGACTTTGGCGACGGCATCGTGCGCATCGGCCACCCGACCGGCATCTTCCCGGTGCGTATTCGGATGGACGCCGACGGTACGCTGCATGAGGCCTCGTACTCCCGCACCGCACGTCGCATCATGGACGGCACGGCCTATGTACGCCTGGCGCCGCGCTAGTCCCATCTGCCCGCCGCCCGACACCTCCAGAGAGCATCCATGACAATTCGCCTACTCACCCTCACCTGCGCCGCCCTCGTCGCCACCCTTCTGGGCGGCACGGCCCTCGCGCAGGGCGTCGGCAAGTTTCCGGACAAGCCGATCAAGTTCATCGTGCCCTTCCCGCCGGGGGGTGGTAACGACACGCTCTCGCGCGCGGTCGGCCAAAAGCTGTCCGAGCAACTCAAGACCCCGGTCGTGATCGAGAACAAGGCGGGCGCCAACGGCATCATCGCCACCGAGTTCGTCGCCAAGGCCGACGGTGACGGCTACACGCTGATGATGGCCAACGTCGGCAGCCACGGCATCAACCCCTCGCTGTACAAAAAGGTCGGCTACGACCCGCTGCGGGACTTCACGCCGCTCTCCCAAGTGGGCAGCTCGCCCAATGTGCTGGTGGTCCATCCCTCGCTCAAGGTGCGCAGCCTCGCCGAGCTGGTGGCCTACGGCAAGGCCAACCCGGGCAAGTTGACCTATGGATCCAACGGCACCGGCAGCTCGCAGCACATGGCCGGCGCCCTGTTTGCCAGCGCCTTCGGCATCGAGATGACCCACATCCCCTACCGCGGGACCGGCCCGATGACCACTGACTTGCTCGCCGGCCAGACCGTCATGAGCTTTGGCAACATCATTGGCGTGGGCCCCTACATCAAGACGGGCCAGCTGGTGGCGCTGGCGGTGACCACGCAAAAGCGTTCGACGCTGCTGCCCGAGCTGCCCGCTGTCGCCGAGACGGTGCCTGGCTTCGATGCCACGGTGTGGTGGGGCATCGTCGCGCCCAAGGGCACGCCGCCGGCCATCGCCGACCTGCTCAGTCGTGAAGTGCGCAAAGCTCTGGACTCGCCGGAGATTCGCACCCAGCTGGCCAATGCGGGCGCCGAGCCGCGCGGCTCCACGCCGGCCGAATTTCGTACCTTCATCCAGACCGAAGTGACCAAGTGGGCCAAGGTGGTCAAGGACACCGGAGCCACCGCCGAATGACGATGGCGGCAGGCGTCAGTCGTGTCCGACTGACCGTGGCGGACGCCCGCGCGCTCAGTGAGGCGGTCCTCGCCGCCAACGGCTACGACCCGGCGGAGTCGGCGGCCATCGCGGATCACGTGGTGGACGCGGCCCTGTGCGGCTATGAGTATTCGGGCTTGCCCAAGATTCTCAATGTGCTGGAAAAGGCCAAGGCGACCCGCCCGCGCCAGCCGATCGCGGCGATTCATGAAACGCCGGTGTCGACGCTGCTCGATGGCGGCAACAACACCGGCATGCTCGCCCTGCGGCGGGCCACCGACGTGGCGATCGAGAAGGCGCAGGCGCTGGGCATCGCGGTGGTGGGCATGACCAACACCTGGACCAGCGGACGCGGCGCCTACTATGTGGAGCGCATCGCCCGTGCCGGCTTCATCGGCCTGCACACGGTGAGCTCGGCGCGTCATGTGGCGCCCTTTGGCGGTGCCCAGAAGATGCTGGGCACCAACCCGGTGTCGTTCGGATTCCCGACGGGCGGCGAACCGCTGGTGATCGACTTCGGCACCGCCGCCTTCATGTCGAGCGAGCTCTCGCTTTTTGAGCGACTGAATCGGCCGCTGCCCGAAGGCGTGGCCATCGACCCGCAGGGTCATCCCACCACCGACCCGCACGCCGCGCGCGCTGGTGCGCTGCTGCCCTATGGCGGCCACAAGGGCTACGCCCTGGCGCTAGCGGTGCAGGCGCTGGGCGTGTTCGCCGGCTCAGGCTTTACCGCCGACAAAGACTATGGCTACTTCTTCCTGGCCATGCGGCCCGACCTGCTGATCCCGAACCACACCTTCGAAACCCACCTGCGCGAGGAGGTCGATCGCATCCGCGCGACCCCCGCGGTGGACAGCGACCACCCGGTTCGAATTCCTTCCGAACGCGCGGGCCAGCTGCGCGCGCGCCACCTGCGTGAAGGCGTGGTCATCGACCGGCTGGTGTTTGACGCACTGTCACGGCTGGCACCCGCATGCCAAGTCGCCGCCACGCCCGAAGTTTCGACCAGTCCTTCCGAACGCCTTCCCGAAAGTCTTCCCACATGAGCGCTCCTTCCCACGGCCACGACGCCCACTCCGCCCCGCTCCCCCCGGCCCTCACCGCGCATGTCGCGCGGTTCGTGGTGCAGGCCAGCGCCGACCAATTTCCGGCTGACGCACTCGACAAGGCGCGCAAGGTCATTGCCGACACCTTTGCGGTGATTTTGTCGGGCGCCGACAGCGAAGTGACCGAGCCCTTGATGCGCTACCTGGCACTCGAGAGCGGCGGTCACTCGCCGATCTTGGGCACCGACCGCGCCGCCTCGCCGGAGACGGCGGCCCTGATCAACGGCACCTTCGGTCACGCGCTCGACTTTGACGATGTGCTCTCGATGATGCCGGCGCACCCCAGCGCGATCATCGTCGCCGCACTGATCGCCGACCTGGGCGCGCACCCGCTGACCGGTGCCGAGTTCGTCGAAGCCTATGTGGTGGGCATCGAGGCTGGCGCCCGCATCGCCCAGGGCATCACGGTCGGTCACTACCAGCGAGGGTTTCACGGAACCGGCACGCTGGGCATGTTCTCAGCTCTCACCGCTCTAGCCAAGGCCTGGAAGCTCGATGAAGAGCACACCCGTGTGGCGATGGGCATCGCCTCCTCCATGGCCAGCGGCGTGCGGCGCAATTTCGGCACCATGACCAAGCCCCTGCACACCGGCCTCGCCGCGCGCAATGCCGTGCAGGCCCTGCGCCTGGCGCTGTCCGGGTTCGAAGCGACGCAGGACTCGCTGGAGGCCAAGTCGGGCTTTTATGCTTCGTATGGCGTGCCGGGCTCCAACCCCCAGGTGGCCATCGACGCGCTCGAGTCCCCGGCCTGGGTCATCAGCGACCCGGGCATCGCGCTCAAGAAGTTTGCCTGCTGCTATGCCTCGCACCGGGCCATGGATGCCGTCATTCGCCTGCGCGAGGAGCTCGGCGCCAGCGCCGACGACGTGACCCGCCTGACCTGCCGCATGCCGCCCGGCGGCATGCTGGTGCTCACCTATCCGCGCCCAGTCACTGGCCTGGAAGGCAAGTTCAGCCTGCACTACCCGCTGGCAGCGGGCCTGCTGGATGGACGCTTCACCCTGTGGTCCTTCACCGACGAAGCGGTGAACCGCCCCGAGATCGCGGCGCTGTATGACCGCATCGACGCCCGCGAAGACGAGTCCTGCCGCGACCTGGAAGACCCCCAATACGAAAGCCGCAGCTCCGGCAGTCGTGGCTGGGTCACGGTGGAGATGGAGCTGCGCGACGGGCGCCGCGCGTCCCTGCGCGTGGACAAGGCGCCGGGTCACCCCTCACGTGAACTCGATTGGGCGGCCATCGAAGCCAAGTTCGCCGACTGCGCACAGGCCGCTCGCCTGGCCCCGGGCGTGGCCGATCAAGCACTCGCCCAGCTCCACGCGCTCGAGACCTGCCCCGATGTGTCACAGCTGGTGAACATCCTCCACCACGGGGGACGCGCATGACAGGCGCCTCCAACCCCGTCACGGGGGGCACCCCGGTCGCCGTCAACTCCGGAACACCGCAGGCACTGAGCGGCCTGCGCGTGATCGAACTGGCCAGCCCCCTCACGCATTACTGCGGCAAGATGTTTGCCGAACTGGGCGCCGAGGTCATTCTCGTGGAGCCCCCCGGCGGCAGCGCCACCCGCAGCGCGGGCCCGCACATCGGCGGCATGCCTGGCAGCACCGATGGCGCGTCGCACAGCCTGTCCTTCAGTTATCTCAACACCAGCAAGCGCAGCATCACCCTCGACTGGCGCAAGCCAGAGGGTGCCCGTTTGCTTCGTGCGCTGGTGGCGGGCAGCGACCTGTTTCTCGAGGCCGAAAAGCCAGGCCGCCTGGCGGCTGCCGGCTGCGGCTGGGAGACGCTGTCGGCGGCACACCCCACCCTCGTCATGACCAGCGTCACTGGCTTCGGCCAGACCGGTCCCTACGCGGACGATGAGGCCGATGACCTCACCGGCATTGCCTCTGGTGGGTTTCTGTACCTCGGTGGCTACCCGGACAGCGCCCCCGTGGGGGCTTGTGGCGAGCAGGGCTACGCCGGTGCGTCGATGTTCGGTGCAGTGGCTTCGATGCTTGCACTGACCCGGGCCGAGCTCCAGGGCCAGGGCGACCATGTGGACGTCTCGATGCAGGAATGCATGGTGCTGGCGATGGAAAACGCGGTCCAGTTCTATGACCTCGAGAACACGGTGCGCAAGCGAACCGCGGGCCAGCAACGCTTTGCCGGCACCGGTGTCTATGCCTGCGCCGACGGCCATGTCTACATGATGGCCGGGGGGATTGGCGCCAACCGTTTCTGGGGGCTCACCCTCGAGTGGTTCGCCGACGAGGGCGTGGCCGGGCGCGAGCGCCTGCTGGGCGAGGAGTGGACGCGCACCGAGTACCTCCAGTCCGATGAGGCCAAGCAAATTTTTATGGAGGTCTTTGGCGCCTGGGCCCAGACCCAGACCAAGGCCCAGCTCTATGCGGAGGGTCAGCGTCGCCATGTGCCGGTCGCTGCCATCCAGACGCCGGCCGATCTGGCGGTGAGCCGGCAGCTCGAGGCCCGCGGCTACTTCGTCGAAGTGGCGCACCCGGCCACCACCCGCCCACTGCGCATGCCGGGCGCACCGTACCGCCTGGCAGCCACACCCTGGCAGCTGCGCCACCCGGCGCCTGCGCTCGGCCAGGACAGTGCGCAGGTCTATGAGGCTCTGGGCGTGGACGCCACGCGGCGCGCACAACTGGCCAGTGAAGGAGTGATTTGATGACCGAGGCAAGGCAAGGCGCCGCCGCCCAACCCCTGGCGGGCATCCGCGTCACGGACTTCACCTGGATCGGTGCGGGCTCCTACACCACCAAGATGCTGGCCGACTCCGGCGCCGACGTGGTGAAGATCGAAAGCGCGGACCGTATCGACTCGCTGCGCCTGGCAGCGCCCTACAAAGACGGCATCAAGGGTGTCAACCGCAGCGGCTATTTTGCGGACCGCAACTCCAGCAAGCGCAGCCTCACTCTCAATATGAAGCATCCGCGCGCGATCGAGCTGGTCTCGCGCCTGATCGTGCAAAGCGATGTGATCGCCAACAACTTCACCCCAGGTGTGATGGACCGCTTCGGTCTGGGCTACGAGGCGGTGCGTCGGATTAAGCCCGACATCATTTACCTCGCCATGTCGATGCAAGGCGCCACCGGGCCGGAGAGCGGCTATCTGGGCTACGGCGCCACCATGGCCGCCGTCACCGGTATCCAGCACCTCACCGGCTTGCCCGGGCGTGAACCGGCAGGCACGGGCACCAATTACCCCGACCACCTGCCCAACCCCTGCCATGCAACCTTCGCGGTGCTCGCCGCACTGCGGCACCGGCGCCGCACCGGCCAGGGCCAGTACATCGACATGGCCCAGACCGAGCCGACGATTGCCCTGCTCGGACCGCAGGTGATGGACTACACCGTCAATGGCATCAACGCCGGCGCGCGCGGCAATGCCAGCTCGGACGAGGCTGCGCCCTACGGCGCCTACCCTTGCGCCGGCGAAGACCGCTGGATCGCGATCGGCGTGCACGATGACGGCCAGTGGGCCCGGCTGGTTCACGCACTCGGAAGCCCGGATTGGGCGACCCAGCCGGTCTTCGCGAGCGCCGAAGGGCGCCGCGCGCATTGCGCTGACCTCGATGCACTTCTGGCGAAGCAGACAGCCGGCTTTGATGCGATCGCGCTGGCTCAGACTCTGCAGGCTGCCGGTATCCCCGCCGCCCGCGTGAGCACTGCTGCCGATGTGATCGAGGACCCCCAACTGGCCCACCGCGGTCACTGGCTCACACTGGACCACCCCGAAATGGGCCCCTCGCTTTACAACGCGCAGCCATTTCGGATGAAGAACGCGCCACCGGGCGGCCGGCAACCCGCGCCCTTGCTGGGCCAGCATACGCAGGAGGTCTGCCGCGAGCTGCTGGGGCTGTCTCCGGAGGACATCGCGGCACTCGCGGCCGATGGCGCGCTGACCTGATAACCACACACCATTGCAAGAAGGGGAGTGCCTGATGGCCAGC
>CANFQF010000007.1 GCA_947449025.1 Comamonadaceae bacterium | reverse complement strand
GGGCCCGGGGCGATGGCCCCCAGGCGAGCTTGGGCAACCTGGCCGCAGACGGATTGGTCGTGCCCTTGGCACGCTCCTGAGCTTCTTGCGCCCCCGTCGCGGACTGCGCCTGCTGGCTGCCAGTTTCCGGCAACCAGCAAGCAGTAGCCAGCGGGTCAGTCCTCGCGCGATGTGCCGTGCGACGTAGCGTGCGACGCAGCGTGCGATGTGTCGTCTAACGAGTCAGGCTTGCCCCGCGTCGCCAACCCATCGCGCCACCACAGCACCGCGATAAAAACGGCAATGGCGCCTCCCAGAATCCCCATCACCCGCTGCACCGGCCACTGCGCCGCGGTGACCAGCGTATAGAGGCCCACCAGCACCAGAACGCTGGCGTTTTCATTGAAGCCCTGGACCGCTACCGAACGGCCGGCGCTCAGGAGCACATGGCCGCGGTGCTGGAGCAGGGCGTTGAGCGGGACCACCATCAGCCCCCCCATGGCGCCCGCGCACACCAGCAGGACCACTGCGACAGGCAAGACCTGAACCTGGGCCATCAGCACCATCAGCAGGCCCAGCACGATGCCGGTCCACACCATGCGCCGCGCCTGACGCAAAGGCACCCAGCGACCTGCGACCACCGCACCGGCGATCACCCCGATGGCGACCACCGCCTGCAAGTAGGCGGCCTGGCTCAGGTCCAGCCCCAAGCCTTCCTGCGACCAGCGCAGGACGATGAACTGCAACGCGGCGCCCACCCCCCAGAACAGCGTGGTTACGCTCAGTGAGAGGCGGCCGCCCTCGCGATCGCCCCACAGACGCAGGTTGGCGCGGCAGAAGTCCCGGCACAGGGCGACAGGATGGATAGGGGCCCGGGGGTAGCGTGCACCGCTGTCGGGTATCCACAAGTTCAGCAGGCCGGCCACCAGGTACAGGCACACCAGGACCGCTAACGACAGACCCAGGGGAGAGGCGATCGAAGCCAGTTCGGCCGGCAGCCAGGCTGCCGCGCCGTGGGGCACAGTCAAAGCTTCCTGCCATGCCAGCGCAGGCGCACTTCCCAGCCAGTGCGCGCTCACGAGGAGGCCTCCCAAGCCGGTGCCGAGCAGCGCTGCGCACACGACGGATACCTCGATCCAGCCATTGGCCCGAACCAATTGGCGCGGCGGGACCAGTTCGGTCACCAGACCATATTTGGCAGGCGCATAGCCCGCTGCACCCAGACCGGCCAGGGTGAAGGCCAGCACCGGGTGCAGGCCAAACAGCAGTCCGAGCGCCGCCAGGCCCTTGATGGCGTTCATCCAGCCCATGAGCCGGCCTTTGACAATGCCGTCTGCCAAGGGGCCTGCCACGGGTGCCAGCACCACGTAGGACAGCGTGAAGCCCAATTTAAGCAGCGGCGCCCACCACCCAGGCATGCCCTGGAGGGTGAGCGCCGCGATGGTCACGATGAGCAGTGCATGGTCCGCCAGCGCGGAGATGAACTGCGCAGCGATGATCCAGTGAAACCCCTTGGGCATGGCGATCCGTATGGTTCAAAGGGCGACCCCGCCAACCCACGTACGCGGGCCGGCGAGGATCGCCCTTTGTGAACCTGCGATCAGCGCGCGCGCAGAAGTTCGCCGGCTTCGAGCAGGATCAGCTCGTTGTCGTCGGCCTGGTTTGGGTTGCGGCTGCTGGAGAAAGGCAGGTTGTTGTCGTTGCCGACAACGATGTGGTTGGCATCGACCACGTCCACGTTCTCGATGGTGAAGAACGGGAAGGTGAGCACGCCGCCCTGCAGGGGTTTGCGGGCCAGTTGCTTGGGGTCCTGAATATTGAGCAGGTCCAGGTAGCCGATCTTTCGGATCGCCTGACCTGCGGTCTCCGGGCTGAATTCCACTTTGTAGATCCGCTTGAACTTAGGCAGGTCGTGGAAGCAGTCCGTCCGCTGCTGGCCGGCGGGGCAGGCCTTGTCGGGCGTGCCTTCGCCGTTGTCACGCTCGATCACCAAGGCGGTGTGGGCATCGATCATGTTGAAGTCGCCGATGGCGTGGTGGTTGGCTTCCAGCACGTACTTCCAGAAGCGGCCGGTCCATTGGCCCGCCTTGACATCAAATTCCAGCACGCGCAGGTACTGGCGGCCGTCTTGCGTCTCGTAGGACTTGCTGCCTTCGTTCCACAGGGCGCCCTCGAGCATCGCGTAGAGCTTGCTGCCGTCCTTGGAAGCGGCCATGCCTTCGTAGCCCTTGGAGCGGCGCACTTCGAACTTCACGCTGCCATCGGGAGCGCCGGGGGTGGTCACGTCCGGGTGGTCGGGGGAGCGCACAACCTTGCCGTCGACTTGGGTCTCGAACACCGCGAGTACCTTGCCATCCAGATCCGCCTTGATCAGGTAAGGCCCGAACTCGTCGCCAATCCACAAGGCGCCACCGGCGAACTGGAAGCTCTCGGTGTCAAAGTCGGAGCCGGTCAGATAGCGCTTCGTGCTGCCCTCGTGGACGATGCGAAACGGAACTTTCTTGTCGGGGTCATGCAGGAACACCGTCTTCAGGTGCTGCCATTGACCGGTCGCGAAATCAACCTTGTACTGGTTCAGATACAGCATGAAGTCGGGCGAATTGACCTTCGCGCCGGCGCCGTTGTCGGTCACTACCCAGTAGGTGCCGTCGTCCATCCGCTTGATGCCGGAGTGTCCCTGCAGAGGCTGGCCTTTGAAGGGCAGCTTGACTCCGGTGGGGCGACCGGCCGACAGGCCTTCGACCGTGCCGAGCGCCTCGACGCGTTTGCCGGTGGTGAACTTGCCACTGGCGTGGAGGTCGGCCGGCGCGTCGGCCGGTGCAGGGACGAAGGACTGTGCGGGCATGACGGCATGCCCCGCCAGGGTTGCCGGATAGGCCTGCTGTGCCTGTGCGCTGAAGGCCAGGCACGCCAGCGTGGCGGCGAAGAGGGTGTTGAGTTTGAAGTGGCGGAACTGCGTGTTCATGGATTTCCCTTGGGGGTCGTTGTCGAAACGACCGCAGGTTGCAGCCCACGCATGAAGCCTTGATGACGATGACGACAAGAATGCACCGTCAAAAAACCTCCATCGGATCGAAATATCCGTGACATATGCGCCGTCCACAGTCCCCGGACATGCGCAAACTATTCGAATCGATCACGGATTTCCCTGGCAACAACGACGCGCCCGAGCTGCCGGGGGATGTGGGGCCGGACCCGGCTGCCCGCAGGTACCGCACTATCTTCATTTCGGACGTCCACCTCGGGACGCCCGGATGCCAGGCCGATGCCCTGCTCGAATTCCTGCGTGACAACGAAAGCGAAAATCTCTACCTCGTGGGTGACATCATCGACGGCTGGCAGCTTCGCCGCCGCTGGTACTGGCCCCAGGCCCACAACGATGTCGTGCAAAAGCTCCTGCGCCGCGCCCGCAAAGGCTGCCGGATCATCTACGTGCCGGGCAATCATGACGAGTTCGCGCGACATTTCGTCGGCCACCAGTTCGGTGGCGTCGACGTCCAGGAAGAAGCGGTGCATGTGACCGCAGACGGTCGCCGTATCTGGATCATTCACGGTGACTATTTCGACGCTGTCGTCCAGCATGCGCGCTGGCTGGCCCTTGTCGGAGACCACCTGTACGACCTGACCCTGCGGATGAACCGGCACCTCAATTCGCTGCGCGCCCGGCTTGGATTGCCCTATTGGTCGCTATCGGCGTATCTGAAGGACCGGGTCAAGAAGGTGGTGAGCTACGTCAACTCCTTCGAAGAGGCTGTGGCCTCCGAGGCGCGCCGTCGGGGACACCAGGGCGTGCTGTGCGGTCATATTCACCGCGCCGAAATGCGCATGATCGACGGCGTGCTTTATTGCAACGACGGCGACTGGGTCGAAAGCCGCACCGCCCTGGTCGAGCATTTCGACGGAAGGCTCGAAATCGTGGCCTGGCAACCGGACCGCGAAGCCGAGTTGCATCAGGCCGGCGCATTGACGGCTCAGCCCACGGGTGTCACCACGCCCTGAGCCACCAGATCAGCCCTTGGCGGGACGACCGGTCTTGATCTCTGGGAGGTCGCGCAGGGCTTGCACCAGCGCGGTCTGGGGCAGCGATTCGAGCAATTTGATACCGGCGCGCAGCAACTCACTTTTCTTGGCTGGCCTGCCTGCTTCGGTCGCACGGGCCTTGAGCGCATCAATGGCGGCGTATTCGGCCTTGGGCATGGTGAAGCTGTCGCGAACCATCTTGGGCTTGCGTGCCTTGTCTGCTTTTTCATTGGCAGCGCTCTTGGCCACACTTTTCTCCGCAGCTTTCGCCGCAATTTCGGCATTCTTTTGAGCCGGGACCACCGGCTTGGCGGCCTCGCGAGGAGCGGCCGGGTTGGCTGCCTGCGTGCGCTTGCGCGCCGGTGCCTTGGTGGCGGGCTTGGTGGTCGCTTTCGAGGTGGCCTTATTTGCGGCTTTCGTTGCGGCTTTCGTTGCGGGTTTACGGGCCGCCTTCGCGGCGGTTTTCACGCTAGCTTTGCTGGCTGGCTTGGCCACTGCTTGGCCGGTCGTTTTTGTGGGGGCCGTAGTGAGGGCTTTGGTGGCGGCTTTGGTGGCAGTCTGTGTGCGGCTAGTCGGCATGGCGGAGTCTCCTGCTTGGGAATAAACGGTGTAAACGATTTATACAGTTTATACCGTTTCCGCGCCCGGCCCGAATCACCCCCCCTCGGGTGAGCCCCTGTGGCTCCAAGGCCAGCTCGCCACTCACTCCTGCAGCAAGAACGGCCTTGAGGTCTTGGACCACGCGGCCACTTCTTCGCGCAGCAGGTGCCCCGACTGCGGGTAGGTCGCCGCCCAGCCCGCTGGCAGCGTCAGGCGTGTCGACGCGCCCTCGGATTCGAGCTTGAGCCCCTGGGCTTGCGGCTCGCGACGTGCATGGCACAGGATCACGGCCAGGCGAAGCGCCAGCAACTGATGCACGAACAGGTCGTCTTCGAAATCAGCGTCGAGCTTGCGCAGCTTGCCTCGGTGTCCCAGCACGAGCAGGCTCAGTCGATGCAGTTCGCTTTGGGTGAACCCGGGCGCGTCGGCATGGTCCAGGATGTAGGCGCCATGCTTGTGGTATTCCTCATGGGAGATCTGGCTTCCGATCTCGTGCAGCCGCGCGGCCCAGACCAGGGGCTGCAAAGTTGCGGCGCCCCTGTCGTCGGTGCCGGCCGTCTGGGCCATGAAATTCGCTGCCAGCAGCGCCACGCGTCGGGCCTGGGCACCGTCCACCCCAAAGCGCGATGCCAGGCGTTCTACCGTCGCGGCCCGAAGGTCGGTGTCCGGGCGTTCCCGATCGAGCAGGTCATAGAGGACGCCCTGGCGCAGGGCACCCTGCGCGACATGCAGCGTTTCGATTTCCAGCAGGTCGAACAGTGCCAGCAGCACTGACAAACCGCCGCCAATGACCGGGCGCCTGTCATCCTTGAGGCCCTCCAGGCGCAACTTGTCGGCATGGCGCGCGGTGAGCATGCGTTCGCGGAGCCAGCGCAGGCCGTCCCGGGTGACCATCTCTTTTTCGAAGCCGCAGGCGTGAAGCATGTCGGCGACCGCGCCGACGGTGCCAGAGGCACCATAAGCGCAGTCCCAGGCGCTGCGCGGGTAGGCGGCCAGCGCCTCGTCGAGGATGGCCTTGGCTGCCACCTCCGCCCGCTCGAAGGCGGCGGCAGTGAATTCACCTTCAGGGAAGTATTTCTGCGACCAAGCCACGCTGCCGACCCGAAAGCTCTCCAGCGTTTGCGCGCTGAAGGCCTGACCCAGGATCAACTCAGTCGAGCGGCCGCCAATGTCCACTACCAAGCGGCGTTCGTCGGATTGCGGCAGCAGATGTGCCACGCCCTGATAAATCAGGCGTGCCTCCTCCCGCCCTGCGATCACCTCGATCGGAAAGCCTAGGATTTGTTTGGCCCTGCCCAGGAAAGCGTCTCGGTTGCGCGCCTCCCGCAGCGTCTGTGTGGCCACGGCCCGCACGTGGGCCGGCCCGAATCCGGCCAGGCGCTCGGCAAAACGGGCCAGGCAATCCCAGCCCCGTTGCATCGCCTCCGGGGTGAGGTTGCGGGCCTCGTCGAGTCCGCCGCCTTGGCGGACTGTTTCCTTGAGGTATTCGACACGCTGGATAACACCATGGTCGTGTCGGCCGATCTCGAGCCGGTAGCTGTTGGAGCCGAGGTCGACCGCCGCCAAAAGAGAACCGTTTTTCATTATTTGGCCAGCATATCAGGGCCGGCATTGGGGTAGCTTATCGGGCTGAGGGGAGCAGGGATGTGGCAGGCGAGGGCGCAGCAAAAGCCGAAACCGCGCATCCCAGAACGTTTGCATTGCGCAAAAACATCGCGCAGGAACATCGCGCAAAAACAGAGCTCGAATGCAAGGCACAAACACAGACAACAAATGAATTGGCGGGCACCGCTGGCGCGATGCCCGCCTCGCGGGATGGCCGGGTCTTTCCCCCAGCCCGAATCCTTGCCTGATTACTTGGGCGGCATCATCACGCGGTCGATGGTGTGAATCACGCCGTTGGTCGCGGCGATGTCGGCCGTTTGCACCATGGCGTCTTCCACGGTGACGAACTCGCCGGCCTTGCTCACCGCCACGTTGGCGCCTTGCACGGTCTTCACATTGCTGGTCTTCACGTCGGCAGAGCCGACCTTGGCGGGCAGCACGTGGTAGGTCAGCACCGATTTGAGCAGGGCCGGGTTCGCGGCAACCTCGTCCAGGGTCTTTTGCGGCACGGCCTTGAAGGCCTCGTTGGTCGGCGCGAAGACGGTGAAGGGGCCGGTACCCTTGAGCGTATCGGTCAGGCCGGCCTTGGTGACCAGGCTGTTCAGGGTGCTCAGCTGCGGGTCGCGGGCCAGGGTGTCGGCAATGGACACGGGGGGCAGTTGGGTGGCGCAGCCGGTTGCCAGCAGGGCCAGGGCGGCCGCGGCAGTGGCCAGGGCGAGACGGCGGGTATTCATGGGTTTTTCTCCGAAGGTGGTGGATTCCGACCGAGGACAGTACCGATGCACGATGACAAGCCCGTGACCTCCATGTGACACATATGTGACGAATATTTGTCACACGACTGTCACCTTGCCGGCCTACATTCCTCCCCATTCCTCCCGCAAACCCTCATTCCTCCTCTTCAATTCAAGGAATCCCGTCCATGAAAGTTTCCCTGCGGATCGCCTCCCTGACCCTGGCCTCGCTGGCCGTCGCTGGCCTTGCCTCAGCGCAAGAAGTGACCGGCGCTGGCGCCTCTTTCCCCGCTCCGCTTTACTCCAAGTGGGCGGCCGACTACAACAAGGCCACGGGCGTGAAGATCAACTACCAGTCGGTGGGCTCGGGCGCTGGCATTCGCCAGATCGACGCCAAGACGGTGGCTTTCGGCGCCTCCGACATGCCCCTGTCCGACGCTGACCTGGCCAAGAAAGGTCAGATCCAGTTCCCCACCGTGATTGGTGGCGTGGTGCCGGTGGTCAACATCAAGGGCATCAACCCCGGCCAGCTGCGCCTCAACGGCCAGGTACTCGGTGACATTTACCTGGGCAAGATCGTCAAGTGGAACGACGCTGCCATCAAGGCGCTCAACCCCAGCCTGGCCCTGCCGGATGCCGCCATTGCGCCGGTTCGCCGCGCGGACGGCTCTGGCACCTCCTTCATCTTCACCAACTACCTTTCCAAGGTGAACACCGAGTGGAAAGCCAAGGTCGGTGAGGGCACCGCGGTGAACTGGCCCACCGGCGCCGGCGGCAAGGGCAACGAGGGCGTGGCCGCTTTCGTCGGTCGCCTGCCCAACTCGATCGGCTATGTCGAGTACGCCTACGTCAAGCAAAACAAAATGACGTTTGCACAGATGCAAAACTCCGCTGGCCAGTTCGTCTCTCCGGACGACAGCGCCTTCAAGGCGGCTGCTGCAGGTGCCAAGTGGAATGAGACTTTCAACCAGATCCTGACCAACCAGCCCGGTGCTCAGTCCTGGCCGCTGACCGGTGCCACCTTCATCCTGATGCACAAGACCCAGGACAAGCCGGCCGAGGCTGCCGCCGCCCTGAAGTTCTTCGTCTGGGCTTACCAAAACGGTGACAAGACCGCCGACGACCTCGACTACGTGCCCATGCCCGCCAGCGTGAAGCAGCAGATCGAAAAGCTGTGGTCGAGTGACATCAAGGACGCCTCCGGCAAGGCCGTCGCGTTCCGCTGATCTCTGTTTGACCCCGCAAGCCGGCCGGATCTGTTCGGCCGGCTTGCTGTTTGGAGCCCCCATGTCCTCTACACTTGCGTCGAACGAGGCTGCCCTGGACCTGAACGCCGTGAATTCACCCTCCCAAAGGCAGGCGCAACCCCCGGCGCCCAAGCGAGGCGCATCAGCGCCTCTGGTCGACCGGCTCTTTGCCTGGGGCGCCAAGGGCGCCGCATTGCTCACCCTGGGTCTTCTCCTGGCAATCCTGGGCTCGCTGGTGGTGGGCGCATGGCCAGCCATCCAGGCCTACGGACTGGGTTTTTTCACCAGCAGCACCTGGGACCCGGTAGCCGACCAGTTTGGCGGTCTGGTCATGATCTACGGGACCTTGGTCACTTCGCTCATCGCCTTGCTGATCGCTGTGCCGGTGAGTTTTGGTATTGCCCTGTTTCTTACCGAGTTGTCGCCGAGCTGGCTCAAGCGCCCCCTCGGCACGGCCATTGAACTGTTGGCGGCCGTGCCGTCCATCGTGTACGGCATGTGGGGCCTGCTCGTATTCGGCCCGATCCTGGCGACCTGGGTGCAGCAACCCCTGCAGTCCCTGTTTGAAGGTGTCCCGATGCTGGGCGCCCTGGTGTCTGGCCCGCCGGTGGGTATTGGCGTGCTTTCGGCCGGCATCATTTTGGCCATCATGATCATTCCCTTCATTGCTTCGGTGATGCGGGATGTGTTCGAGGTGACGCCTCCCATGCTGAAGGAATCGGCCTATGCGCTGGGCTCCACCACCTGGGAAGTGATGTTCAAGGTGGTGCTGCCCTATACCAAGGGCGGTGTCATCGGCGGCGTCATGCTCGGCCTGGGGCGCGCCCTGGGTGAGACCATGGCGGTCACTTTCGTGATCGGCAACTTCAACCAGCTCGACTCGCTGAGCCTCTTTGCCCCCGCCAACAGCATCACGTCGGCCTTGGCCAACGAGTTCGCCGAGGCTGCGTCCGAAATGCACCAGGCAGCCCTGATCTATCTGGGTCTGGTGCTGTTTGTCATCACCTTCATCGTGCTGTCCCTGTCCAAGCTGCTCTTGGCACGGCTGCAGAAAAACGAGGGGACAAAGTCATGAGCACTTCTGCCTCCAGCATTGCCAAGTACCAGGCCCGCAAGCGCCTGAACAGCGTTGCCCTCGTCCTGTCTCTGGGTGCGATGGCATTCGGGGTGTTTTGGCTGATCTGGATTCTTTTCGAGACGGTCCGCCTTGGAATCGGTGGGCTGTCGTGGGCCACCCTGTCGCAAATGACGCCTGCGCCCAATGAGGAGGGTGGCATTGCGAACGCGATCTATGGCTCCTTCCTGATGGTGCTGCTGGCTACCTTCGTCGCCACCCCGATCGGGATCCTGGCGGGCGTCTACCTGGTGGAGTACGACCGTGATGGCTGGCTGGGCCGCTCGACCCGATTCGTCAACGACATCCTGCTGTCTGCGCCATCGATCGTGATCGGTCTGTTTGTGTACTACCTGGTGGTGGCGCGCTTCAAGCATTTCTCCGGCTGGGCGGGCGTGATTGCTCTGGCGCTGATCGTGATTCCGGTGGTGATCCGCACCACAGAGAACATGTTGGCCTTGGTGCCTTCGGCCTTGCGCGAAGCAGCCTATGCCTTGGGCACACCGAAGTGGAAGGTCATCACGAGCATCACCCTGCGCGCCGCCCGCGCCGGCGTGGTGACCGGCGTTTTGCTGGCGGTGGCCCGTATCTCGGGCGAGACCGCGCCGCTCCTGTTTACCGCCTTGAACAACCAGTTCTGGACCTCCAATCTCTCCGAGCCGATGGCCAGCCTGCCGGTCACCATCTTCAAGTTCGCGATGAGCCCCTACGAAAACTGGCAGCAGCTGGCCTGGGCTGGTGTGTTCCTGATTACCTTGGCCGTTCTGGGCCTCAACATCCTGGCCCGTGTGGTCACCCGCAACAAGATCTGAAGAGGCCGCACCATGATGGCTACCCCGACTGCTCCCCTGGCGTCCAACCGCGCCCCCGCTGCATCCGGCGCAATGTCCAACCTGCGCCCCAAGCTGGCGGTGCGGGACCTCAACTTCTATTACGGCAGTTTCCACGCCCTCAAGGGCATCAACCTGGACATTCCGGAAAAGAAGGTCACCGCCTTCATCGGCCCTTCGGGCTGCGGTAAGTCCACCTTGCTGCGAACCTTCAACCGCATGTTCGAGCTCTATCCGGACCAGCGGGCCGAGGGCCAGATCCTTCTCGATGATGAGAACCTGCTCACCTCCAAGGAAGATGTGGCGCTGATTCGCGCCAAAGTGGGTATGGTGTTCCAAAAGCCCACGCCCTTCCCGATGTCGATCTACGACAACATCGCCTTCGGTGTGCGGCTGTTTGAAAATCTGTCCGCTTCCGACATGGACGACCGGGTGGAGTGGGCGCTGCGCAAGGCAGCCTTGTGGGGTGAGGTCAAGGACAAGCTCCAGCAAAGTGGCTCGGGCCTGTCGGGCGGGCAACAGCAGCGCCTGTGTATTGCCCGCGGCATTGCCATCAAGCCGGAGGTTTTGCTGCTCGACGAGCCCTGCTCGGCGCTGGACCCTATTTCTACCGCCAAGATCGAGGAGCTGATCGCCGAGCTCAAGAGCGACTACACCGTGGTCATCGTGACGCACAACATGCAACAGGCCGCGCGTTGCAGTGACTACACCGCCTATATGTACCTGGGCGACCTGGTCGAAGTGGGGGAGACCGAACAGATCTTCTTCAAGCCCAAGCGCAAGGAAACCGAGGACTACATCACCGGCCGCTTCGGCTGAACCGGTTTCATCAGGAGCCCACCATGCCCGATAAGCACATTTCCGCCCAGTTCGACACCGAGCTCAATGCCGTTTCCTCTCGCTTGATGGAGCTTGGCGGGCACGTCGAGTCCCAGATCCATCAGGCCATCTATGCCCTGTCCCAGTTCAGCGTTGATGCCGCCGACCAGGTGTTGCAGATCGAGGAAAAAGTTAATTCGATGGAGGTCGAGATCGACCGGGACATCGCCTCCATCATCGGCCGGCGCCAGCCCACCGCGCGTGACCTGCGTCTCCTGATGGCGATCTCCAAGACCACCGCCAACCTCGAGCGCGCCGGTGACGAAGCCAGCAAGATCGCGCGCATGGTCAAGTCCATCATTGCCAGCGGCGCCGCCCGCCAGCTGCCGACCTCTGACCTGCGTGTGGCCTCTGACCTGGCCGCGGGCCTGCTGCGCAAGGCGCTCGATGCCTTTGCCCGCCTCGACACCCAAGCTGCCGTTTCTATCCTGAAAGAGGACGACCTGATCGACCAGGAGTTCGACGGCTTTGTGCGCAAGCTGATCACCTACATGATGGAAGACCCGCGCACCATCTCCGCCAGCCTGGACCTGCTGTTTGTGGCCAAGGCCATTGAGCGGATCGGCGACCACGCCAAGAACGTGGCCGAATTGATCATCTACATCGTCAAGGGTGCCGATGTGCGCCATGTGAAGATGGCTGACATCGAGTCGGCTGTTCAGTGAGCCAGCCAGCATGAAAAAGCCACGCGTTCTCATTGTCGAAGACGAATCCGCCATCGCCGAGCTGATCGCAGTCAATTTGCGCCATAACGGGTTCGATCCCATCTGGTCTGAGGACGGCGACAGCGCCCAGCGCGAACTTGATGCGGTGCTGCCCGATGTGATCCTGCTGGACTGGATGCTGCCGGGCCAAAGTGGCTTGGTGCTGGCCCGCAAGTGGCGTGGCGACGCACGCACCAAGACCATTCCGATCCTGATGCTTACCGCGCGCGGCGACGAACCGGACAAGGTGGCAGGCCTCGATGCGGGTGCCGACGACTACATCACCAAGCCCTTCTCCACCCAGGAGATGATGGCCCGGATTCGCGCAGTGCTGCGCAGGCGCACGCCTGATCGGGCCAGCGAAGCAGTGAGCGTCGGGGGCCTGAACCTCGACCCGGTCACGCACCGGGTCAGCTGGCACGGGGCACCGCTCAAGCTCGGCCCGACCGAGTTCAAGTTGCTCAATTTCCTGATGAACCACCCCGAGCGGGTCCACAGCCGGGCGCAGCTCCTCGACAAGGTGTGGGGCGACCATGTATTCATCGAGGAGCGGACCGTCGACGTGCATGTCAAGCGCCTGCGCGAGGCCCTTGGGGCCGGCGGTGCGCTGGTCGAAACAGTGCGTGGGGTCGGCTATCGACTGACTGCGCAGGCGGTGGCCCAGGTGGAGTCCCAGCCCAGGGTTGCTGCCCCTCAGGCTTGACAGTTTTGAACTATCCAGCCTGATTCCGATGGCACTGCGCGGCCTCGTTTTCTTTGCGATTCTTCTGGCCTGCACGAGTGTGGGGCTCGGCCTGGGCGGCGGATGGGGCGCGGCCGGCGGTGCCTGGGTTGGGGCCCTGGCTTGGTTGGCGGCTGATCTGGCGATGGCTGCGCGGGCCCTGCGATGGCTGAGGCGGCCTGCCAGGCCAGACGAATTGCTGGATCCGCCCGAGCTGCCAGGCTTGTGGGGTGCTGTGATCGATCGCGTTCGCCGTCTGCTGCGAGCGCGTGACCAGCAGGTGGCCGAGGCCGGCCAGCGAATGCAGTCCTTCCTGGCCGCCATTCAGGCGTCGCCCAATGGCGTCACCCTGCTGGACGAAGCCAATCGCATCACTTGGTGCAACCAGACCGCGGCCGGGCATTTTGGATTCGATGCGCAGCGTGACCAGCTTCAGCTTGTAGGGAATCTGGTACGCGACCCCGATTTCGCCGCCTATCTTGCGGCAGGTGACTTCTCCCACGAGGTGGTCATCAACGGCCGCGCCGCAACCAGCAGTCGGCTCGCTCGGGTGTCCGCCCAGTTGCATCCCTACGGAGACGGGCAGAAGCTGCTGTTGTCCCGTGACGTGACTGCCCTGGAGCAGGCCGACACCATGCGGCGCGATTTTGTCGCCAACGTCTCGCACGAAATTCGCACGCCGCTCACGGTCCTCAATGGCTTCGTCGAGACCTTGCAGACCCTGCCTCTGGAGGAGGACGAGCGCACACGCTACCTGGCCCTCATGGCCCAGCAGGCCCAGCGCATGCAGGCGCTGGTCAATGACCTGCTGACACTCTCGCGCCTCGAGGGCAGCCCCTTGCCCGGTGGTGGCGAATGGGTGCCCCTGGCTGCGCTCATGGCGCAATGTGAAGAAGAGGTTCGCGGCCTGGCAGCGGTGTTGGGCAAGGATCTGGACTTGCGCTGCATGCCTGCGCCTGGTTTTGAAGTCTCTGGCATCGGCTCCGAGATCCTGAGCGCGATCACCAACCTGGTGGCCAATGCCGTCCGCTACACGCCCTCGGGCGGCACGATCGACGTCAGCTGGCGGGATCGGGGTGATGGCAGGCTCGAGTTCAGCGTGCAGGACACCGGCCCTGGCATTGCCTCTGAACACCTACCGCGTCTGACCGAGCGCTTCTATCGGGTCGACCGCAGTCGTTCGCGTGAGACCGGGGGCACCGGCCTGGGCCTGGCCATCGTCAAACATGTGGTGCAGCGCCACGGGGGCGAGCTGCAGGTCGAGAGCCGCTTGGGCCAGGGCTCCACCTTTTCCTTCTGGCTGCCTGCGGGCCGCTTCAGGCCTGTACCGGCAGCGCCTGTCGTACCGCCCGCCGCAGCAGGAGCAGAAACGCCGCCGCAGTAAGGGCCAGTGCGAGGGCTGCGGTGCCCCAAAAGGCCGCTGGCGTTTGCAAGCCGCCGTCGCCGCCAGGGCCGACATAGGCCAGCCAGTAGCCACCGCCCAGCCCCACGCCCCACAGCAGCACGCAGTACACCACCAGGCTGGCGGTGGCCACGCCGAAGCTGCGCAAAACGAACACGCTGACCGCCTGGAGGGCATCGAAGAGGTGGTAGACCGCCACCCAGGGCAGCAAGGTGGCGGCTGCAGCCACCACCGGCAGATTGGTGCCGGCAAACAGGCGCGCCAGGGCGCCGTGGAAGGCGAGCACCGCGCCGCCCATGACCAGGGCGAGGGCCAGGGTCAATGCGAACCCCAGGCGCAGGGCCAGCCGCGCCTGCTGGGGCTCCCGTGCACCCAGCCAGTAGCTCACACGTGCACTCGCGGCGATGCCCAGGGCCAGCGGCGTCATGTACAGGAGCGCCGTCATGCTGGCAGCGATCTGGTGGCTGGCCGCCGCCACCGTACCCTGGCGGGCGATGAAGAGCGCCATCAAGGTGAAAGAGGTCACCTCGACCATGATCGACAGGCCGGTGGGCAGGCCCAGGCGGGCGAAGCCGCGCAGCGTGGGGCCGTGCGGCGGTTCGGGCCGGCGCCAGAGCTGGTAGGGCTGATACAAGGCCCGGTGTCGCAGCATCCACGCCGCCAGGCCCAGCATCGTCCAGTTCACGATCACCGTGCTCCACGCGCAGCCAGCCAGTCCCAGGGCGGGCAGGGGGCCCGCTCCGAAGACCAGCAGCAGCGACAGCGGCACCTTGAGGAACAGGGAGCCGATCTGGATCCAGGTGACCAGCCGCGGCTTACCCAGGCTTTGGTTCAGAGTGCTATAGAGCCGAAACAGCAAGGCGGGTGGCAAGGCGCACGCCAAGAGGGCCAGGTAGTGCCGCACTTCGCCTTGCAGCGCGGTGGGGATTTCGGTGACCGCGAGCAGGGGGCCCGGCACCAGCAGCAGCACCATGCCGATGGCGCTGGCGGCCGCTGCCAGGTACAGGCTTTGCCGCACCGAAAAGCCCAGCTCGTCCCGGCGGCCGGCCCCGCGCAGCTCGGCCCAGATCGGCAGTTGTGCTTGCAGCGCGCCCATGAGCGCGACAAAGATGGAGATGTAAACCGCAGAGCCCACCGAGAGCGCGGCCAGCGCCTCGCCAGAGTGCCTGGCGGCCACGAAGGTGTCGGCCAGGCCGAAGGCCATGACGGCCACCTGGCCCACATACACAGCCCCGGCATGGCGCGCCAGCGCGCCCAGTTCGGCGCGCGGGGAGTTGGCGGCGGTACTCAAGGCAGCTCCCGCCGATAGACCAGCAACTGGTCCCTGGCGTCGCCTGGGCGGCGCACGGTCGCGACCAGACGCCAGGTCTTGGCGGTGCCGCCACTCGACCCTGCGTCGAGCGGACGGGCCTGCACCCGCCAGGGGCAACCGGGGACGGCGGCGGCATTGAGGCTGGGGCGGGCGCTGCCTGCGCGAACCAGGTCCAGGTTGGCATGGTGCCGGAGCGCTGCGAGATGGCCGGTGCTCAGGTCGGCTACCTCGACGCAGCCGGGACCGTCGATCGCTTGGCGCACGCTGGCCACCATGGGTCGGTAGCTGCGCGCGTAGTCCAGCGCAGGCAGCCAGAGGGTCATGAGGAGCAGCCAGCACAGGGCAGCGCCACCCGCGGGCAAAACCAGGCTTTTCCAGAGGGCTGCGCGGTGTCGCCCGACACGCCAGTGCACCAGCCAGAACCAGGCGGCGGTGGCTGCCAGTGCGGCGAGAAAGGCCGGCCAGGAGAAGGCATGGCTGAACCCGGGCGCGAGTCGGGCCACGTTGGCCGCCGGTGCGCGCGGCACGCCGGTTTCCAGTGAAATCCAGACACCCCAGATGACGAGGGCGCCACCGCTAAAAAACAGCAGGGTGAACCAGTCGATCAGGGCCGAGACCGAGCGGCGCAGGGTCGGCAGGGTGAAGGCCGCAAGGGCCGCCAGCGGCGGCAGGGCCAGCAGGAGCGAGCGATCGGGCGTGGCGGTGGTCAGGGCGGAGAACAAGGGCAGGCCCGCGCACCACAGGGGGAGCATCAGATGCCGGCTCGCCAACTGCCGGCGCCAGCTCCACGTGGCCCACAGCGCCAGCGGGCCGACGGGCCAGGTAAACCACAACAGCAGGCGGGCGGCGCTGCCCGGGCTCAACTCGGCGCCGATCCGCCACCGCCACAGACCGAGGCCGCTGGCCAGAAGGGCCACGGCGCAGGCCGCTGCGAGCACGAGGGCGGCCTTACGCCGGGCGGCACGTGCATCGTGTGTGTCGTCTGGTGCGTCAAAGCTGCGCCGGAAGGTGCGGCCACCCCCACGGGCGTCGAATTCCCACGCCACGGCACCGCCCAAGGCCAACAGCAAGGCCAGTGTGGGCGCGCCGCTCAGGGCCAGGCCCGCCAGCCCCAGCACCAGCGCGATCAGGCCACGCCCGCGTCGCAGCAGACCCGGTCCGGCGGGCGTCCGTCCGTGATCGGGTTCCGTGTGCGGAGTGACTTGCTGCCAGGGGGAGGGCGCATGCGAGCCGGGCACCTGGGCGCCTGCGGCCAGCCCATAAAAGGCAAGGGCAGCGAAGGCCAGCTGGGCCAATGAGGGGGTGGTTTCGTGAGAGAACTGCGCCAGGCCCAGGCAGGCGATCAGGGCCAGCAGGCCGGCGTCTGCCAGGGCGCGGGCATAGTCGCGCGGGTCGGCTTCACCGCCAAAGGCAAAGCCCACCGGCTGCGCGCGCGGGCTGCGGGCCAGGTGGTAGACCGCGAACCAGGTCGAGGCCAGGGTGAGCGCCAGCAGTGCGATAAAGGGCAGGCGCACCGCCACTTCGGGGGAAAACCAGCCGAGGCCATCGCAAAACAGGCGGATCGCCGCCCCGCCGAGCCAGTAGGGGAGCAGCGCATCGAACTCGGGCGCTTGCCCCAGCAAGGTGGGATGCCACCAGTCACTGGCCCCACGTGCAAGTTCTGCCATAAAGCCGTAGGCCTGCATGTCGGCGTTGCGCCAGGGGTCGCGCCCCAGGAAGCCGGGCAGCACATAGGCCACGCAAAAGAGCCACAGGGCCGCGCGCGGCAAACGGCGCACCGCGCTCTGGGCCACGATCGCTGGGGTAGGCGGGTTCACGGGCAGATTATCGAATGGGAGCGGGGGCGCTTCGGGTCACCTGCGCGTCCGACCAGAGAAATTGGGCGGACATGAAAAAAGGCAGCGCGGTTGCCCGGGCTGCCCTTTTGGCGGAAAGCGAAACGCTGGGCGTGATTACTTGGCCAGCGCCGACTTGCCGAACTTGTTGCGGAAGCGCTCGACGCGGCCGCCCATGTTGTCGACCGACTTTTGCGTGCCGGTGTAGAAGGGGTGCGACTCGCTGGAGGTGTCCAGCTTGAACAGGGGGTAGGTCTTGCCCTCGTGCTCGGCGGTCTCCCTGGTGGGGACGCAGGAGCGGGTCACGAACTTGAAACCGTTGGACAGGTCCACGAAGAGCACTTCGCGGTAGTCGGGGTGAATGCCATCTTTCATGAGAATTCCTCGTCAGGTGCGGTAGCCGGCCCGGGCCCGATGCCTCGGCTACTTTCCGCAAAACCCGCAATTATAGGCGTGCGGGAGAGTGAGTCTTTAAGTATGCAGGGCCGCGCGTTTATCCGCCCCGGCGCATCATGTCGAAGAACTCGACGTTGGTCTTGGTCCCCTTCATCGACTTGAGCACCATTTCCATCGCCTCAATCTCGTCCATGTTGTACATGAACTGGCGCAGGATGCGGGTCTTTTGCAGCACCTCGGGTGCCAGCAGCAATTCTTCGCGGCGGGTGCCTGAGCGATTGAGCTGGATCGAGGGGAACACGCGCTTTTCATAAAGGCGCCGGTCCAGGTGGATTTCGCAGTTGCCGGTGCCCTTGAATTCTTCAAAGATCACTTCGTCCATGCGCGAACCGGTATCGATCAGCGCCGTGGCAATGATGGTCAAAGAGCCGCCTTCTTCCACATTGCGGGCCGCGCCCAGGAAGCGCTTGGGTCGCTGCAGGGCGTTGGAGTCCACACCACCGGTCAGCACCTTGCCGGAGGAGGGCACTACGTTGTTGTAGGCGCGGGCCAGGCGGGTGATGGAGTCCAGCAGGATGACCACGTCCTTCTTGAGTTCGACCAGGCGCTTGGCGCGCTCGATCACCATCTCAGCCACGTGCACGTGGCGGGCAGCCGGTTCGTCGAAGGTGGAGGCGATGACCTCGGCTTTCACCGAGCGCTGCATGTCGGTCACTTCCTCGGGCCGCTCGTCGACGAGCAGCACCATCATGTAGCTGTCGGGGAAGTTGGAGGAGATGGCGTGGGCAATGCTTTGCATCATCACCGTCTTGCCGGACTTCGGGGGCGCGACGATCAGCGCGCGCTGGCCCTTGCCGATGGGAGCAATGATGTCGATCACCCGGCCGGTGATGTTTTCCTCGCCCTTGAGGCTCTCGCGCTCGAGCCGCATTTGCTCCTTGGGGAACAGCGGGGTGAGGTTCTCGAACATCACCTTGTGCTTGTTTTGCTCGGGCGGGCCGCCGTTGACGGCGTCGAGCTTGGTGAGTGCGAAGTAGCGCTCGCCGTCCTTGGGAATGCGCACCTCGCCCTCGATCATGTCGCCGGTATGCAGGTTGAAGCGGCGCACCTGGCTGGGGGAGATGTAGATGTCGTCGGTGCTGGCGGTGTAGCTGGTGTCCGGGCTGCGCAGGAAGCCAAAGCCGTCGGGCAAGATTTCGAGCACGCCGTCGGCAAAGACTTGCTCACCGGCCTTGGCGCGCTTCTTGATGATGGCGAACATCAGCTCCTGCTTGCGCATCCGGCCGGTGTTTTCGATCTCGAGCTCCTCGGCCTGCTTGAGGACTTCGGAAACGTGCAGGGCCTTGAGTTCGTTGAGGTGCATGGCAGTTGGCCTCGTGGAGACGCCCTGTGAGGGACGTTCTGCTGGTGGGGAAACGGGGGGGAAGGGACCGTGGCGGGCTAGGCGGTGTCGCCAGAAACCGGGCTACGGTCTTTTCGGAAGGGCCGGGCTTGGGGGTGCCCGGCGGTCCAACGCATTATATGTATGAAAAAAGGGCCCGCGAGGGGCCCTTTTGAGGGGGGAGGATCAGGCCAGTTGCTGGTCGATGAAGGCGGTGAGTTGCGCCTTGCTCATGGCCCCCACCTTGGTGGCGGCCAGCTCGCCGCCCTTGAACAGCATCAGGGTCGGGATGCCGCGGATGCCGAACTTGGCCGGCACGTCACGGTTTTCATCGACGTTCATTTTGGCGACGGTGAGCTTGCCCTGGTAGGCGGAGGACACTTCGTCGAGGATCGGGGCAATCATCTTGCAGGGGCCGCACCACTCGGCCCAGTAGTCGACCAGAACCGGGGTGCTGGACTGGAGGACATCGGCTTCGAACGATGCGTCGGAGATGTGCTTGATCAGGTCGCTGGCCATGAGAGTAATCCTTGGGGTTCGGTGAGGACGCCTGCAGGTAAAGTGCCGGGATTGTGACAGAAACATGGCCTTCAGACCGTGGAGGGGCCGCCTGGCAATCTCTATGACCCCGATAGCCGACACCCTTGGGCCCGTGCTGCCCCTGCCCTGCAGCCTTGACGCATTGCCAGCCCGGCTTGCGGCGGCCATGGCCGCACGCGGCGCCCATGCGGCGCGCACCGTGGTGCTGCTTCCATTTGGCCAGCTGCTGGCGCCCGCGCGCCGTGCATGGGCGGCCCATGCGCCCGACGGCTTCACACCGCGCTTTGAAACCACCCTCAGCTGGGCTGCCCGCTTCGGATTCGCGCCCGGCCCGCTGGACCTCGGCTTTGAGCGCGCCCTGGACCTGCTCACTGCCCGCAGCCTCCTCGAGCGCGCTGGCCTCGCCGCGCAGGCCGGTGTGTTGGCGCCGCGCCTGCTCGAGCTCGCTTGGCAACTGGCGCCCCTGGCCGCCGCCGTGCTGCCGGCCGAGCGCAGTGCCTGGGCCCAGTCGGCCATTGCGGCGCTTAGCCTGAATCTGGACCATCCGCACATGGCGCTGGAAGTGGCGCTGGCCCGCATCGCCATCGAATGGGTGGCGGCCTCGGCCCACGTGACCGACCGCCTGCTGCTGAAGGAGGCCGGCGCGCTCGACCTGCTGGTCGTGCTGGAGGGCTTGCAGCCAGACCCGGTGGCGCGCGCGCTGGCCGCTGTGTTGCGGGCTGGGTCGACGGATTCCTCCGCAGATGCTGGCGCTGCTGCCAGGGCCGCTCCCGAGGGCCAAGTTCCCGGGCAGGCCTGCGCTTCGAGCCCTGGAGGGCGTGCCGAGGTCTGGCCTTTCGAGCTGCCGCAGGCCTTGGGGCGCATCGCCTTGCATGCGTGCCAGGCGCCCGCCGACGAGGCCGAGCGCGCCGCCGCCTGCGTGGTGCGTCATCTGGCCGAGGGGCGCGCGCCGGTGGCCCTGGCGGCGATCGACCGCGTTCTCACACGCCGCATCCGGGCCATGCTCGGGGCACGCGGGCTACGCGTTGCCGACGAAACCGGCTGGAAGCTCTCCACCACCCGGGTTGCTGCCCAGTTCATGGGCCTGCTGCGCGCTGCCCGCTGGGACGCGCCGACCGACGAGGTGCTCGACTGGCTCAAGCACTTGCCCGCGGTTTCGGTGGCGGACCTGCGCGCGCTCGAGCGCCGGCTACGGCGCGAGGGTCTGCGCAGCTGGCAGGAGGCCGGCGACAGCGCACTGGTGCAACAAGCCGATGTCTGGCGCGAGCGCCTGCGCGCGCCCCGCAGTCTGCCCCGCTGGCAACAGGCGCTGCGCGAGCTGCTGCAAGAGACCGGGCTGTGGTCCGCGATGGAGGCTGACCCGGCGGGGGCGCAACTTATCGCCGTGCTGGGGCTGGACGAAGCCGGGCAGCAGCTGTGGGCGCGCCTGCCGCAAGGTGAGCGCCGCCTGGGCCTGGACGAACTGAGCGCCTGGGCCGGCGAGGCGCTGGAGGCCGCGAGCTTCTTGCCAGACCCACCCGAGCAGGCGCAGGTGGTGGTGCTTCCGTTCAACCAATTGCTCGGGCGCCGATTCGATGCGCTGGTCGTGCCCGGTTGCGACGAGGTTCGCCTCGCGCCTTCGCCCGAGCCACCCGGCCCCTGGACCGCTGCCCAGCGCCAGGGCCTGGGCCTGCCGGCGCGCGAGGACCTAGAGCTGGCCCTGCGCAGTGCCTGGCAGGCGGTGCTGGCCCTGCCGGTGGTGGACCTGCTCTGGCGCGTCAGTGACGACAAGGGCGACCCGGTGCTGCCCAGTGCCTTGGTGCAACAGCTGCAGCTCGGAGGCACTTGCCATGAGGGGGTGGACCCGCGTGCGTCGATGGCCCTGGCGCCTTCGCCCGTCGCGCCGCCGGGGGCCAGCGCGCCCCAGTTGGCCCTGCGCGAGGTCTCGGCCAGCGCCTATGAGGACCTGCGTCGCTGCCCCTACCGCTTCTTCGCGCTGCGCCAGCTCGGGTTGCAGGAGGCCGCCGAGATCGATGTGGAGTTGGGTAAGCGTGATTTCGGCAGCTGGCTGCACGAGGTGCTGCACCAGTTTCACGAGGCTCTGGCGACCGAGGGTCAGGCCGACCGCGTGCAGCGCGCGGCGCTGATGGACCTGGCCGCCGAGGGCGCCAAGCGCAAGCTCGGTCTGCAGGATGGCGAATTTCTGCCCTTCGAGGCCGGCTGGCCGCAGCTGCGTGAGGGCTACCTGCAGGCGCTACAAGACTTTGAGTCCCAATCCGGGGCGCGCTATGAGTGCGGCGAGCAGTCGCGCGAGGCGGGCCTCGGGTCGGTGCGTCTGGTCGGCCGCATTGACCGCATTGACCGGGTCGGAACCCCGGCAGATGCGGGGGGGATTCGCCGGCTGGTGATGGACTACAAGACCGAGGATTCCAAGAAGACCAAGAGTCGTGTCAAGGATCCGCTGGAGGACACCCAACTGGCGTTTTACGCCGCGCTTCTCGGCGAGGAAGGTTTGCAAGGGTGTTATGTGAACGTCGGAGAGCGCGGGAAGACCGAATTCATCCGGCAGCTTGGCCTCGATGAGGCCCGTGACGCTCTGGTGCAGGGCATCGTGCACGACATGGACCGCATCGCCTCAGGCGCGCCGCTGGCCGCTTTGGGCGAAGGCTCAGCCTGCGACTACTGCGCCGCACGCGGCCTGTGTCGCAAGGACTTCTGGCCACGATGAGCAATTTGAGACGCGTTGTTTCCGCTGAGCCACTTCCGATGACACAGACCCCTGATCGCCCCGACGCCCTGCCGCCGCAGCCGGGCGATGTCGCGTCTGCGCCGGAGCCCGCATCCGCATCCGCAACCGCATCCGCGACCGATCCTGGGTCTGCGGCTAGCGGCTTTGCGTACGAGGCCGACGGCCACCGGGTGCCGGCCGAACGTTTTTACGCCATCGCCTGCGATCCGCAGCGCAGCGTGGCGGTGGAGGCCTGCGCGGGTGCGGGCAAGACCTGGATGCTGGTCTCGCGCATCTTGCGGGCCCTGCTCGAGGGCGTGCCGCCGCACGAGATCCTGGCCATCACCTTCACCAAAAAGGCCGCCGGCGAAATGCGCCAGCGGCTGCAGGATTGGCTGCGGGAGTTTTCCGCGCTGGACGACGCTCACCTGCGCCAGGAGCTGCGCCTGCGCGGCCTGCCCGAAGCGCGCGCCGCTGAACTCGCGCCGCAGCTGCGGGGCCTGTACGCCCGGCTGCTGGCGGGTGGGCGGCCGGTACAGATTCGCACCTTTCACAGTTGGTTCGCGGCCCTGCTGCGCACGGCACCCCTGGCCACTCTCGAAGCCCTGGGCTTGCCCGCGCGCGGCGAGCTGCTCGAAGACGACGCCCAGGCCATTGCCCGGGTCTGGCGGCCCTTCCAAACCCTGGTGGCCCAGGACCCCGGGGCCCGACGCGACTACGCCGACAGCGTAGCCGCCTACGGTCGCAGCAACACGGGCGATGCGCTGGAGGCGGCGCTGGCCAAGCGGGTGGAATTTGACTTGGCCGATGCGCAGGGCCGGGTGGCGTCCTCGGTCGCGCGCTGGGAAACGATGTTCGCCGACCTGCTGCCTGCCGGCGCTGTGCAGCATTCCGATGCTTCGCAAGGTGCTGACGAAAAGCAGGTGGCCGAAGATGACCAGGCTGATGATGATTGGCAGGGCGACCTTGGTGATGTCGACGCTGACGACGCAGACCTGCCGGCAGCTGCGGGGCCTGAATCTCTGCTGCTTGCCGGTCCGGTGCGCGAGCAGCTTGCGGCGGCGGCCCGCTTGCTGGGGGCCTCCACCGTCAAGTCCTGCATCGAGGGTGCGGGACGGGTCGAGCGCGGGCTGACGGAGCTCAATCTGGCGATCGTGATCCAGGGGCTGCTCACCGGGAATTTCCAGCCCCGGGCCTTCAGCGAAAAGCTGGTCGGTTTAGCGGACGTCCGCGCTGCCCAGGCCCTGGCCCAACGGCTGCACGCCGCCGACCTTCAGCACCAGGCCTGGCTGCACCACGGCCGCATGACACGCCTCACGCGGATCTTGCTGCGGACTTATGCCGACCTCAAGCGGGAGGAGAGCTGGATCGACATGAACGATGTGGAGCGGGCGGCACTGGACTTGCTGTCCGACCCGGTGCTTTCGGGCTGGGTGCAAGAGCGCCTGGACGCGCGCGTCTCGCAATTGCTCGTCGACGAATTCCAGGACACCAACCCCTTGCAGTGGCAGGCCCTGCACGCTTGGCTGAGCGGCTATGCCGGGGCAGGCGGGGGGCGGGCGCCCTCGGTCTTTATCGTCGGTGACCCCAAGCAAAGCATTTACCGCTTCCGGCGCGCTGAGCCTCAGGTGTTTCGCGCCGCGCAGGCCTTCATCGTCGACGGCCTGGGTGGCGCACGACTGGGCTGTGACCACACCCGTCGCAATGCGCCGCAGGTACTGGACGCGGTGAACACCGCCATGCTGGCAGCCCAGGGAGCCAATGAGTACCAGGGCTACCGCAATCACACCACCGCGTCCGAGGCTGTCGGCCGGGTGTTGGCTTTCCCGCCGGTGCCGCGCGACCGGGATGGGGCGCCAGCAGAGGGCGAGGCACACGCTGGAACAGAGGTGGGCGTTGAAGCAGGATCAGCAGCACAGGAAAAGGCGCAGGCAGAGCCGAAGGCAGCGCAGGCCGATGCACTTCGCTGGCGCGACAGCCTCTCCGAGCCGCGCCACCCGCCCGAGGAGAAGCTGATCGCACTGGAGTGCCGGCAGGCCGCCGCCTGGCTCGCAGAGCGGATCGCGGGTGGCCTGGCTCCGGGCCAGATCATGGTGCTGGCCCGCAAGCGCGAGCGCCTGGTGGCAATGGAGGAGGCGCTGCGTGTCTTGGGTATCCCGGCGCAGCAGCCCGACAAGCGCGAGCTGGGCGAGGCGCCCGAGGTGGAAGACCTGGTGGCCCTGATCGACGTGCTGGTCTCACCCACCCATGACCTGTCGCTGGCGCGCGCGCTCAAGTCGCCGATTTTTGGTGCCCGCGACGAGGACCTGGCGGCCCTGGCTCTGCGCGCCCGCGCCGAACGCCCGCCCCGAACCCTGGACGACGAGGGCCGCTCCGTCGCCGGCCCGGCGCCCGCCTGGCTTGACCTGCTGCTCGCCGGGGACTGGCCCCAGCCCGCGCTGGCCGAGGCCGCCGCCCGCCTGGCTGTGTGGCGCCGCTGGGTACAGGCCCTGCCGCCGCATGACGCGCTGGACGCGATTTGCCACGATGGCCAGGTGCTGGCCCGCTATGCGGCGGCCACGCCTGCGGTCGACCGGGCCGGCGTGCTCGCCCGGTTGCGTGCGCTTTTGCAGGCGGCGCTGGAAGTGTCCGGTGGCCGCTACCTCACCCCCTACGCCTTTGTGCGCGCCCTGCGCGCGGGTGGCCAACGCGCCCCGTCGGTGGCCGCCGAGGGCGCGGTGCAATTGCTCACGGTGCACGGCGCCAAGGGCCTGGAAGCCAAGCTGGTGTTGCTGCTCGACACCGACGGCGGTGCGCCACGCGCCGAGACCATGGGCGTGCTGGTCGACTGGCCCGGGGAGGCGGCCGCGCCGCTGCGCTTTGTGTTCCTGGCCAGCGAGAGCCGGTCGCCGGCCTGCTGCGTGGAGCTGCTGGCTCGCGAGAAGTTGGCCCGTGCGAACGAGGAGCTCAACGCGCTGTACGTGGCCATGACCCGTGCCCGCGAGGAACTGGTGCTGTCCAGCGTGGAGCCCTACCAGGCGGCACCGCGCAGCTGGTGGCGGCGAATGGAGCAGCAGTGTGAGCTGTTGATGCTGACCGAGAGCCCGCCTGGACCGCTGCGCGCGCCGGCGGACGAAGCGCCGATCCACCTGCTGGTCGTTCCTTCCTTGACCGAGGCGCCCGACATCGCCAGCGGACTTGTAGCCGCAGTCTATGGTGGCACGCCGCCTGAGGCACCCCGTTCAGGCGACGCCAGCGCGCAGAACTCCCAGACCGAGGACAGCTTGCGCACCCGCTTCGGCGAGGCGATGCACCGCCTGCTCGAGGGCGTGCCCCTGGGCGAGGTGCCATCGCCCGGCGAGGGCTGGCCCGCCGGCCTGCTGCAGCGGGTAGCGCGCGAGTTCGCTTTGGGCGCTGGCGCCCTGGCCGATGCGGTGGCCATGGCCGACCGAATCCTGGGTGGGGAGGGCGCCTGGTGCTGGGACTCGGCGCAGGTGGACTGGGCCGACAACGAGGTGCCACTGCATGTGGGCGGCGCGCTGCGTCGCATCGACCGGCTGGTGCGCTCACGCGTGGATGGCACCTGGTGGGTTCTCGACTACAAGTCGTCTGCCCGACCGGAGGACGACCCCGAGCTGCGCGCGCAACTCACGCAGTACCGGGACGCGGTGGCAACAGCCCATCCCGGAGAGCCGGTTCGCGCGGCCTTCCTCACCGGGACCGGGCGTTTGGTGGGTCTGTAGTGTTCGTGGTCAGGCCTTCATCGCCCAGCTCCATGGCCTGAATGATCTTGATGGTCATCATGTCCATGATGGCCTAGATGGTCGCCTTGAACTGCTCCCCGTCCATCGGCCCGAGCGCGCCGGCCAGGACATCACCTCAGCAGTGAAGAGGCGTGTCAAGAAACTGTGAGGGAACCCCTCCTACGATGCCGCCGCGCCCGCGCCTGGGGCCAGCGCGGTGGCGTTCAAGAAGGGAAATTGCAGGGCTCTCGCCTGCATCCTTGTGCGCTGCTGCCATTGCCCTGGGTTCGGTCTGTGCGACGTCTCGTCGTACCCCCCCTCCAGAAAGCCCCTATGTCAGCTGCTCCCCGGTCCACTGCGCACTTGCTTCCTCCTCAACCCAGGCTCGTACACGCGGCGCGGGCCCTCACGGTCTGGGTGGCGCTTGGCGCCGCTTCTGCGTTTGCGCAAATCGTGCCTCAGGCGAACGCCGCGCCCGATCAGAGGCCAAGGGTCGGGTCCGTCCTCGGCGGCACCAGGCCCGTGGTGAGGATCGCTGCGCCCAATGCCGCAGGTCTCTCTCACAACCGCTACAGCCGTTTCGATGTCGACGCGCGCGGGGTCATCCTCAGCAACAACACCGGAACAGCCGGCACCGAGCTCGGTGTGCGCGTCCCCAGTAATCCGTATCTCAATGGTCATCCGGCTCGGGTGATTCTCAATGAGGTCGAGTCCAGCCAGGCCAGTCTGCTGGCCGGGCCGATCGAAGTGGCAGGTCAGCGGGCGGAGGTCATCATCGCCAACCCGGCAGGCATCACCTGCAATGGCTGCGGATTTATCAATGCCAGCCGAGCGATGTTGACGACCGGCCAGGCCCGCACAGACGGGCGCGGTCTCGTCGACTTTTCGGTGAGCGGCGGGACGGTGGAAATCGGTCCTCGCGGCATGAACAGTCGGCGTGCCAGCGACACAGCCCTTCTGGCGGAAAAGGTTCAGGTCAACGGCCCTGTCTACGCTGACCAGCTCGCGGTGTTTGCGGGCCACACGACCATGGCTCTGGGGGCCGATGGAAATTTGACTATCGTTCCCGTTGCAGCGAGAAGCACCTATCTCGAGCACCGTGAGGGTTATTCGATCGATGTCGCCGCCCTTGGCGGCATGTATGCGAACAGCATCCGTCTGGTCACCCTTGGCTCTGACTCTGGCCGTGGCGTTGCGCTTCGCGCATCCAACAGGCTGCGCATCGCCTCTGCTGGCGACCTCACCATTGCATCGGACGGAGAGGTCGCGACCGAAGCGCCGATGGCGTCCGGCCGGGACCTCACGATTCAGGCCCCGTCTGTCAGTCTCGGCAGTGGCGTGACGGCGGTCCGAGGCATTCAAGTCGATGCAGCGACGATCTCCGTAGGGGCACTGGTTTACGCAGGCGCCGCGCCCTCGTCCACCACAAGGCCTGGCGCGGGCCATGTCGACCTGAACGCCACCCAGTCGCTGAGTGTCTTCGGCATCGTTCAGACCGACGGACAGTTGAATCTGGTGAGTCCGGTCATTGATCTGAACGGGTCCTACCTCCAGGGACTTGGCGGTGTGAACATCGCGCCCGGGCAGTCCTTGGACCGCGGTCGCGCCACCCTTGAGCCGGCAGGCGCGCCCCTGAATACCGAGTGGGTGTCGACCGTCCCGCAGTGGTTTCCCTTCGCAGGCAAGCCCTGACCGTGGCCAGTCCCGCGTGGAGGAGCGACGGCCTTCTTCAAACGCCGTCAGGCGGCGCTGGTGGGTGCCGGCCGGCCGGCACTGCGATGCGCGGGCTTGCCACCGTCGGCCTGCTGCTGGTCCTGCTGCCTGCCGGTGCGCAGACCGGCGCGCCGGGGATGGACGCCAGTGGGCGCGAATTGCAACGCCTTCAAGAGGACGAGCGGCATCGGCGTGAGGGGCAAGAGCGGGGGCCGGACGTGCGGCTTCCTGCGTCAGCGTCGGAGATTGCTTCGGAGGGGCCGGCGGGAGGTGCTGCGCCCCGCCTGCCCCTGGGCGAATCGCCCTGCGTCCAAATCGATCGGCTGGCGATCGAGGGCGATGCGGCAGCGCAGTTTCCCTGGCTGCTTGCCTCGGCCGACCGCAGCGTCGACGGCGGCTGGGACCCGGCCGCCCCCCGTTGCCTGGGCGTGCGCGGCATCGCCGCGGTGCTGGCCCGGCTGCAGCAGGCGCTGGTGGCCAAGGGCTATGTGACCAGCCGGGTTCTGGTGGGTCCGCAGGACCTGCGTACGGGCACGCTCACCCTGACCCTCGTGCCGGGGCGGGTGCGCGCCATCCGGCTTGCGCCGGGCAGCAGCCCGCGCGCGGCGCTGGCCTCTGCCTTCCCCCTGAAGCCAGGCGACTTGCTCAATCTGCGGGCCATCGAACAAGGGCTGGAAAACTTGCGCCGGCTTCCTTCGGCGACGGCCGAGATCGACATCGTGCCGGCCGAGGTGGCACCCGAGGTGGCGCCCGATGCAGCAGGCACCCCAGACACCTCAGGCAAAACCGGGAGCACGGGCAACTCAGTCAACCCAGGCAGCACCGGTTTCGGCCCGGGTGACAGCGACCTCGTGGTGAATTTTCAGCAGCTGCGTCTGCTCCGCGGCAACCTCACCGTGGACGATGGCGGCAGTCGCTCGCAGGGCCGGATGCAAGGGACGCTCGACCTGGCGCTGGACAACCCTCTGCGCCTCAATGACATCTTTCAGTGGAGCCTGCAGCACGACCTCGATCAGCGGCCCGACCGGCACGGATTGCGTGGTCAGAGCGTGCAGTATTCGTTGCCCTGGGGCAAAGCATTGGCCACGCTAACAGCCACCCGGCAGCGGTTTTATCAGCAGGTGGTGGGCAGCAGCCAGACCTACGTCTACAGCGGTGAGAGCGAGGGCGCCGAGGTGTCCTTGCGGCAGCTGCTTCGGCGTGACGGTGCGAGCAAGACCTTTGCTTCGCTCGCCTTGTGGCGCCGCGCGTCTCGGCAGTTCATCGATGACACCGAAATCGAGGTGCAGCGGCGGCGAACCGCAGGATGGACGTTGGGCGCAGACCATCGCCAGTTCATCGGCCCGGCCACGCTCGACCTGAATCTGTCCCACCGGCGCGGCACAGGGGCGGCAAATGCGCTGGCCGCGCCCGAGCAAGTGTTTGGCGAGGGCGTGTCCCGTCCGCACATCACCAGCGCCGGTGCCCATCTGGATTGGCCCTTGCCCGTATCGGGACCCCGTCTGCGCTACAGCGGCAGCTGGCGTGCGCAGTGGAGCCATGACCCGCTGGTCCCGCTGGACCGGTTCACCGTCGGCGGGCGCTACACCGTGCGCGGCTTCAATGGCGAGACTGTGCTTTCTGCGCAGCAGGGTTGGTTGCTTGGCAACGAACTCGCCTGGGGCTTGGGCGCGCCGGGGCATGAAGTGTTCGTCGGCTTGGACCACGGTCAGGTGAGCGGGTCTGGCGCTGCGCCACCGCCCGGCAATCGCCTCACCGGCGCAGTGCTGGGCTGGCGCGGCCTGTGGTCCCATCTGCGGGTGGAGCTATTTGCCGGGGGGCCAGTGCGCCAGCCGCTTGGCTTTCCCGCGCCGAAGACCATTGCCGGCTTTTCGCTCAGCACTGGGTTCTGACCCGGCAAATCTGCCGGGTCCTCGCACACA
Source organism: Comamonadaceae bacterium (assembly GCA_947449025.1). GTDB lineage: Bacteria > Pseudomonadota > Gammaproteobacteria > Burkholderiales > Burkholderiaceae_C > Ramlibacter. Next base: position 9,850 of record CANFQF010000007.1, on the reverse strand, counting down.
AAAAACACAACTCCGTGGAGGATTTCACGCTCCGCGCGCTCGGGGCCTATTGAGGCCCGCGCCGAACGCGTCCACCAGAACCACCCGCCGCACATCCACCCGCCCAGGAGCCGCCTATGCGACCCCCGCATGCCCTTTGCATTGCCGCTGCGCGCGCTGCCGCACTGGCAGCCCTGCTCTCATGGTTCGGGCCTGGTGCGGCCCAGGTGGTCGCCGACCCGAGCGCAGCGCCTGCCTTGCAGCCGCGGGTGACGTCGGCGGGCAATGGCGTGCCCCTTGTCGGCATTCGCCCGCCCAGCCCGGCGGGTGTCTCTCGCAACCAGCTCCAGCGTTTTGACGTTGACCGGCGCGGCGTCATTCTTCAAAACAACCCGGGCAATACGGCCACCGTGCTCGGGGGCTGGGTACAGGGCAATGGCGCACTGAGCGCCGGGCCGGCACGCGTCATCCTCACTGAAGTCCGGGGCGGCAGCTCCAGCCAGCTGCGCGGTTACATCGAAGTGGCCGGATCGCGTGCCGAGGTGGTGGTGGCCAATCCCGCCGGCATCCTGTGCGACGGCTGCGGGTTTATCAACGTCGGCCGCGCCACGCTGGCCGCCGCCTCGCCGATGCTGGCCGAGGACGGACAGGGCCCCTTGACCGGCTGGCGTTCGGGGCCCGGCGTGCTGCAAATCACCGGCGCCGGGCTCGACGGCGGCGGCCTCGACTACGCCGCCCTGATCGCCCACGCGGTGCGCGTTGACGCCCAGCTGCGCGTTACCGGGCAATTGCAGGTGGTCGCTGGCGCGCAGGAGGTGGCGCTCGGCGCGCAGGGCGCAGTGTCTGAGGTGAAGCCTTTCGCCGACGCGTCCGCGCGTCCGGCGGTCGCGATCGACGTGAGCCGCCTGGGCGGCATGTATGCCGGCGCCATCCATCTGGTGGGCCATGGCAACGGCGTGGGCGTGCGCAATGCTGGCGACATGGGCGCCACTGCCGGTGAGTTGCGCCTCAGCGCCAGCGGCTGGCTGGAGAACCTGGGCAGCCTGTCCGCGGCCGGGTCGCTCGGCGCCGAGGCCAGCGCGGGCTTGTCCAACCGCGGCGCCATCAGCGCGCAGGGGGCTGTGCGGCTGGCGGCCCAGGGCGTCATCGACAACACCGGGCAGGTGCTGTCCCGGGCCGACCTGAGCTTGCAGGGCGCGCAGGGCGTCGACCAATCCGGTGACCTGCGCGCCGGGGCCGACCTGGCCATCTTCAGCAACAGCCGTATCCGGCAGGGCGGCCGCATTGTCGCTGGTGGCGACCTGCGTCTGGACGCCGGTGCACAGGGCTCGGTCGAGGCCGACGCGGCGTCTCTCAACCTGGCGGGCGTATGGCCCGACGGCAGCCTGGGCAGCCAGGGACGCATCCTGGTCTCGGGCGGCGCGCTCACGCTGGGTGGGCGCTGGCAGGCCGGACAGGCCTTGGTGATGGACGCGCGCAGCACCCGGCTGGGTGGCGCTGTGCTGCGGGCTAGCGATATCAGCCTCGCATCGCGCGAGGGCGATCTCGATCTGACCGGCGCCGACCTGCTGGCGGGCAACACGCTCTCGTTTTCTGTCCGCGACACACTGGTCACTGCAGGCGCCCGCGTCGAGGCCTCGCACCTCTCTATTGCCGCCAAGGGCATCGACAACCGCGGCGGTCTGCTGCGCCAGACCGGCTCGGGCCCGCTTCTGCTCACCCTGGGCGGCGCCCTCCTGAACCAGGGCGGCACGCTCAGCACGCAACAGGGCGACCTGGTGCTGGAGGCTGGCTCTGTCTCGAATCAAGCCGGCATGCTCAGCACGCAGCAGGGCAATCTGGTGCTGAAGGCCGGCTCTGTCTCGAACCAGGGCGGCACCATCAGCACGCAGCAGGGCGACCTGGTGCTGGAGGCTGGCTCTGTCTCGAATCAAGCCGGCACGCTCAGCACGCAGCGGGGTGACCTGGTGCTGAAGGCCGGCTCTGTCTCGAACCAGGGCGGCACCATCAGCACGCAGCAGGGCGACCTGGTGCTGGAGGCTGGCTCTGTCTCGAATCAAGCCGGCACACTCAGCACGCAGCAGGGCCACCTGGTGCTGAAGGCTGGCTCTATCTCGAACGAGGCTGGCACGCTCAGCGCGCAGCGGGGTGACCTGGTGCTGGAGGCTGGCTCAGTGTCGAACCAGGGCGGACTCATTGCAGCGGGCGGCGACATCCGCCTGCAGACGCAATCACTGGACAACGCCGAGGGCCGCATCAATGCCGGCGGCAGCCTGCAAGCCCGCCTGCTCGGTGACCACACGCCTGTGGGGCGCTGGGTGGCTGGCCAAGGGATTGCGCTGGACTTGCAAGGACGTCTGGTCCTCGGCTCAGCCCTTTTCGCCGCGCCCCGCCTGGCATTCAAGGCCGACAGCCTGCTCAACGCCGGGGAAACACGGGCTACGGAACTGCGCCTCACCACGGGCACCTTGGAGAACCGGGGTGTGATCAGTGGCGACCGGGTGTCGCTCCAGGTCGACACGCTGGATAACCCGGGCCTCATCGACGGCATCGACGTCCGCATCGACACCCGCAGGCTCGACAACTACGGCACCGGCCGGATCTACGGCGACCGTTTGGCGATCGCGGCAGAGGCACTCACCAACCGGGCCGAGGGCGGGCAGGCCGCCGTCCTCGCCGCCCGCCAGTCGTTGGATCTGGGCGTGGGCAACCTGGACAACAGCGCGCATTCGCTCATCTTCAGCGCGGGCGATTTGGCTCTGGGCGGCGCTCTGGATGCCCAGGGCCAGGCCATCGGCCGGGCCACGACGGTCAGCAACAGCAGCGCCACCATCGAGGCGCTGGGGGGTCTGCGCCTCGCCGCCGACCAGGTGCGCAACGTCGACCCGAGTTTTCGCGTCGAGCAGGTCGCGCTGCCGCCCGAGCAGGTCACCGAGTACCAGCCTTCCGGTGGTGGCCCCCGCTACCGGGTCGGGACGCCCGACCTGTGGGTGTTCAACGCCGAGTCCGACCAGCTGCACACGCCCGATGGCCAGACTTGGGAGAACTGGTACGCCTTTACCTACACCCGCACTGGCAGCGTGACCCGCATCGCCGCCAGTGACCCGGCGCGGATCCTGAGTGGTGGGGACATGCGGATCGATGCCGGTCGCGTCCGCAACGAGCAAGGGCAAATTGTTGCTGGTGGCCGCCTTGAGCTGAGCGCTGCCCTCGAGAACATCGGCGCCACCGGAGTTCGCTGGACCACGGAACGCGGTACGGTGACCGAGTTCTGGCGCGAGCACCACCGTGGCAGGGACAGCACCGGGTCCCGCACCACGGACTACCAGCCGCCGCCCGCGCGCAGCACCTTTGACCTGGGCGCCTCCGAAGTCCAGGGGAATCGGGTCGCCTCCAGTGGCGCGGCGGCACCTCCGGCGTCTCTGCCCGCAACGGCCGGCCAGGGGGCGGCTGGCACTGGCGCCGATACAAGCGCAAACGCAAACGTAAACGCAAACGTAGCCGGAGCCGGAGCCGGAGCCGGAGGTGGCGTCGGAGAAGTAGCGCCGTCCCCAGACGCGTTGCCGCTCCTGCGCCTGCCCACCAGCAGCCTGTATCGCGTGCTGCCCGACCCCCGCAGCCACTACCTCGTCGAGACCGACCCGCGTTTTACCGACGGCCGCCGCTGGCTGGGCTCTGACTACCTGCTCGGTCAGCTCGGTTTGCAACCGGCTGCGGTCGTCCGCCGCCTGGGCGACGGCTTCTACGAGCAGCGGCTCCTGGCTGAGCAAATAACCCGCATCACCGGGCAGCGCCGCATCGCCGGATACAGCGACGACCAGACCCAGTTCCAGGCCCTGATGGATTCGGGCGCCACCGCAGCGCGCCGGCTGTCTCTGGTCCCTGGCGTCGCACTCAGCCCGGAGCAGGTGGCCCAGCTCAGCTCCGACATCGTCTGGCTGGTCGCCCGCGAGGTGCAGCTGCCCGATGGCAGCACCACCACCGTGCTGGTGCCCCAGGTGTACCTGCAGCCGCGCCCCGGCGACCTCAGCCCCACCGGCTCCCTGATCGCCGCCAACCAGGCCGAGTTACAGGTCACCGGCGACCTGCGTAACGGCGGCACCATCGCCGGTCGGCAGGTGCTGACTATTTCAGCGGAGAACCTCGTCAACCAAGGGCTGATCGGTGGCGGCCAGGTGGCGCTTCGGGCGCAGCAGGACATCGCGAACATCGGCGGCACCGTCCGCGCTGCCACCGCCCTGTCGCTGGACGCTGGGCGCGACCTGAGGGTGACCAGCACCACTTCCGAGCAGGCCAATGCCCAGGGCCGACAGGTTCAGGTCGACCGGGTGGCAGGCCTTTACGTCAGCGAGCCTGGCGGCACTCTGGTAGCCCGGGCCGGGCGTGACGTCCAGGTCACTGCCGCCGTGGTGCGCAGCGAGGGCAGTGCCCAGGTCGTGGCTGGCCGCGACCTGGTCGTCGATACCCTGCAGACCCACAGCACCCAGGACCTCCGCTGGGACGCACAGAACTCGCGCCGTGAATCCACCAGCGCCGAGGTCGGCAGCCAGCTCGGCGCCCGCGGGGCAATCACCCTCGAAGCGGGCCAAGACCTGCGGGTGCGCGCTGCGTCGGTACGCAGCGACGAGGGCGCCACCACCCTCCGCGCCGGCCGCGACGTTCGCCTCGAGGCCGGCGAGACGCGCCAACAGCTCGATTCGGCCCACCAACACACCAGCCGCGACACGCTGAGTAGCGAGACCGTCCGCAGCACCTTGCACCTCGACGAAACCAGCGCCCAGGTGGTGCAGGTGGAGGGACGGTCCCTGCGGGTCGAGGCGGGTCGCGACCTGCGGGCCACCGGCGCACAGATCGTCGGCGACAGCGCGGTGACCCTGCTCGCCGCAGGCGACATCACCCTCGAGTCCGCCCGCGACCGGTCCGAGCGGCAGTCGGTTGACGAGGTTCGGCGAACGGGCGTCTTCGGCAGCGGCGGCACCGGCTTCACCATTGGCGCCCGTCGCAGCACCACCGAGGAGGTGGTTCGCGCCGACAGCGCCGTCAAGGGCTCGGTCGGCAGCCTGCAGGGCGATATCGACATCCGCGCCGGCGGCCGTGTCCGCTCCGAAGGCACAGACCTGATCGCGCCCCAGGGATCGATACAGGTGGAAGGCAGGCAGGTCGAGATCATCGCCGCGCAATCGAGCAGCGAGGTCCAGTCCACCACCCGTACCCGCCAAACCGGCGTCACCGTGTCGGTTTCCAACCCGGTGGTGAGCGCCGTCCAGACCGCCCAGCAAATGGACCGCGCGGCCGGCGACACCAGCAGCGGGCGCATGCAGGCCCTGGCGGCTGCCGCCGCCGTGCTGGCCGTACGTGACGCCGCGCAGGCTGTCGCGCGCAACCCCGGCGCCGCTGGCGGCGTCACCTTCAGCGCCAGCCTGGGCACCAGCCGCAGCGAGTCCACCCACAGCGCCAGCAGCGAAGAGGCGGTGGCCTCGCGTGTGATCGCCGGCAAGGACCTGCGCGTGCGGGCGACCGGTGGGGCGGGTGGCGCGGGCGGCAGTGGGGGGGCGGCGGCCTCAGCTGCCCCAGGTACTGGTGGTGCCAGTGCTGCGAGCACCGCGGGTGCCACCGACGCCGACGGCACGGTGCTCCTGCGCGGCGTACAGGTCCGAGCCGGCGCCCGTGTCGAAATCGACGCCGTACGGGACATCCGCATCGAAGCCGCCCGCAGCACCGTCCGCCAGCACGAAACCGAACACAGCAGCAGCGCCAGCGTCGGGGTCAGCATGGGCACCGGCGCTCCCGGTGGCGCTCCTGCGCAGGCCGGTGTCACCGTCGCGGTCAGCGGCAGCCGGGGCCGCGCGGACGCCGACGAGACCCGCTGGACTCTCGGCCACATCGACGCCGGGCAGCAGGTGCAACTGCGCAGCGGGCGGGACACCGTGCTCTCCGGCGCGGTGGTCTCGGCGCCCCAGGTGGTGGCCGATGTCGGCAGGCAGCTGCTCGTGGAGAGCCTGCAGGACACCAGCCGCTACGACAGCGACCGCGCCCAGGCCAGCGCCAACGCCACCTTCGGCCCGGCCCCCTCGGCCGGCGTGGGGCTCGGCGGCAGCCGGGTTGATAGCCAATACGCCAGCGTGACCGAGCAAGCTGGCATCCGTGCCGGCGACGGTGGGTTTCAGATCCGCGCGCAGGGCGGCACCGAGTTGCGCGGTGGCGCCATCACCAGCACCGACGCCGCCGTGGCCGCCGGGCTCAACCGCCTCGACACCCCGCAAATCCGGCTGTCGGACGTCGAGAACCGCGCCAACTACCGGGCCGAGGCGGCTTCGGTCAACATCGGCGCGGCCTATAGCGCGGACGGTCGTACCGTCCCCTCCGGAACCGGTGCCGGCTTTGGCAGCGACAGCGGCCACGCCGCCAGCGTCACCCGCGCTGGCGTCTCCGGCATCGCCGGCAACACCAGCGCGCGCACCGGCGATGCGCAGACCGGCATCAGCCCCTTGTTCGACGCAGGCCGGGTGCAGCGGGAAGTGGATGCGCAAGTCGCCATCACCCAACGCATCGGCGAGCAGGCTCCCAGGCTGGTGGCCGACATCGCCGACAGCCGGGCGCAGGCGCTGCGCACCCAGGCCCAAAGCGAGTCCGACCCGAGCCGGCAGCGTGCGCTGCTGGAGCAGGCCGCCAGCTGGGAGGAGGGCGGCGCTGCCCGCGTGGCCACGCATGTCGTGGTGGGCGCAGTCAACGGTGGCCTGCCGGGTGCCGCCGGCGCCGGCGCCGTGGCTGCGGCGGCACCCGCCCTGGACGCCTTGCAGGGCCGTGTCACGGCTGCACTTTCTGATGCGGGAACCAGCGCGGGAGTTGCCCGCGGAACAGGGCAGGTGGTCGCCAACGTGGCCGCCTTGGTGTTGGGCGGCGTGGCCGGTGGCGGCAGCGCGGCGGGGGCGGCGTTGGGTTTGGATGTGGATGCCAATAACCGGCAGCTGCACCCCACCGAAATTCAGTGGATCAAGGACAACGCCAGACGCTTTGCGAATCGGCTGGGCATCTCCGAAGCCGAAGCCGAGCGCCGTCTTGGGACGCAGGCGTACCGGACTGTGCAAGTGGGTGTTGCTGGCGAGTGGGACGCATCTGCCGCCGCTTTTTTGCGTGAGGGCGGGCGGCAGCTATTGCCAGCCGATCCCGCCACTGCGGCTCTCGGCCCGGGCTACTTCTTCCAGGCGACAGCCGAACAACGTGCCAACACGCTGATGTACCAGGGGGCAGTCGCGTCGAACCCGATTGCGCGGCGGTTCTACACCGACAACCAGTTGCAAATTCCAAGCGGCCCGCAACTCAGCGATGGGGCCGCACGTGACGGCAGTGCGCGTTCCGTGGTAGCGCGCTGGACCGCGAACGCTGCCATCACGGCGGCGGGCTTGGTGCTGTCACCCGCGCTGGCTGGGGCTCCTGCCGAGATAGCTGAGTTCCTTCGCAGCCCGGTCGTGTACTGCGCCATTCGTCCCTCGGTCTGTATGGTGGCTGTGGACACGGCTGCAACGACTGCAGCCGGTGTGCCCGTGTCCGGTGTCACGGTCCCCACGTTGCCACGGGTTGGGGGTGCAGCGGCTGAGGTTGTAACCCATCCGCAGACGGCCGAAGAGGTCGCGACGGTGGTAAGGGTGCGGCCGCCGGCTGGGGTGGTGCCTCAGGCGCAGATCGTGGCGCTTGACGCGGCATCGCGGCGGACGCCGGAGGCGGAAGCGGCTGTGTTCGCTAGCCTGCCTAAAGGCCTCGATGAAAGTGGCATGGCTCACATACTGTGGGGTGACGGGCCCGGGCGTGGAGGGCACTTATGGCCAGGGAATCCAGACAAAACGCCATTTCCAAAGGACTGGCAACCAGAAAGAATCAGGGATACGGTGGGAGAAATCCTTGCTAATACGAAGACTCCGTGGCGGCCAGTGGACGGAGGCAATCGTCTTGTTACGGAGGTATTCCGAGAGGGGGTTCAGGTCCGCGTCGTCTATGACCGGGTAAACCAACGAATCGTTTCAGCGTACCCCATCAACCGCCCCAGGAATCGCTAATGGATGTCGATCAAATTGAAAAAAAATTAGACCTGACCCTGGCGGAAATCGTCGCTCAGCGAGATTTGGCACTCCGGTTTTTCAGCAGCGCTAATCAGTTTGATTGGGAGATGGGTCTCTGCGGCGATTTCACTCACGATAGTGAAGTCGAATTGGCATACACGCAAATCGTCGAACTGCTCGATTGGATTCCCTTCACGATCACCCATCTCAGCGCTATGGCACTGATTGAATTGGCACTCATCTGCGGTCTGAAGACTACTGCAGTGGAAGATCGCGCGTTTAACTTCAGTGAATTCGGCCCCTTTTGCTTTAGGAAAACACCTGACCTCGAAGGGGTGCTGAAAATCTCGCCTCTGAATAAGCAGCAAGTCGCCCTGCGCATCGAGGCCGTCTTGAGTCTGATCGACGCCCAGAGGAACACGTTCCCTCCCAGCGTTGACCCAGGACGCAACTTGAACGAGCAGTTGTCGACCATCCGCTCTCTCTTGGCCGCAGGCGAGTTGTCCCTGGCCTACGAAGGCTGCGTCTGCCTGCTCGATCGCTGCCCCATCCAGGTCCCTGGCTGCGTTGCAGTTGGTCTGGTCGAACTTGCACTCACCTTCAAGTTCAAAACCCACCGCGTTGAAGATGCCGAGTACGTCTGGGACTGCGACCCAGCGCCTATCCCGTGATTGATGTGCCGCCAGCCGAAAGTAATTTCAGTTCAGCAGCGCCGATGCCAGGCCAGGGCAAAGCGCTACCGTGCGCTGAACTTCACAGTCAATGGCCCGGTTCCAAAAAATGTTCGGCCAGCCGATGAGCGGAAGGCTTCTGCGCCCCAGGTGTAGTTGATCGATACATTGAGCCCTCTTACGGGATTGAGTTGCATCGTGCTGCCCAAGGGATAAACCGCGCCCAGAACCGTGATGTTCCCCAGGCTGTCTGTCGTGCCTGTTCCGAGCGTGCCGCCCGCGGCGGCGGTTGCGGTCATGAGGTAGGCGTTGAGCGTGACGTCGCTAGTGGGCCCTTGGTTCGTGAATGTGGCGACGGCCGAGAACGGGCCCGTGCCGCCGAGCGAATTCAAAGTCTCAGTCTGAGTTCCGCCTGCGGTTGAAACATTCCCGCAAGTGGAAAGTGGCCAAGAAGATGCCAGAACGAAATTGCTGCTTGTTTTCGTCCAGCAGTAATTTCCAGTGGTCGAGTCAGTAGCGGTTTGTGAATTGCTGAACTGCTGAGTGGCCTGAATGGACGAGATTGGTGAAAACTCCACGTACACGTGCGTTGCCGCGATGTATTCATCGGGGACGGATACCGTGTTCCCGGTCAAATTCGATGGATTGGTCGCGGTCGTAGCGTTGAGGGTTGCCACTGCGCCAGAGGCGTTACCGAATATCTGTTTGCACGAAGATATTCCGATCGGGGCAATGGCTGTTGGCGCGGTAGGTGCAGACGTACAAAGGTAGATCGAGTAGACCTTCATTGTTTTTTCCGTCGGCTGCAGATAGCACGCGGAACTATTCGTCAATGCTGCCGATGGGTCGCAAGTCGGTATCGCGTGTGCGACTCCGCAAAAGTTCATTCCCCAAATTACGAGGATGGCGGAAAAGTAGTGTTTGAGGTTCTTCATATCAATACGTGCCCACGCTGATCGGCACAGTCACGGCCGTGTTCGAGTTGGTCCCACCGCCGCCGCAGGAGGCGAGCAGTGCCGCGATCAATACGGCGAATAAAAGTGTGAATTTGCTTTTCATTTTCAACAATTAAATTGACATTCAAATACGGTGATCAAGATCGCATCGTCTCCGCTCGAGGGTGCCTTATCCCCGCGCCCGTAG